>JAEKLF010000042.1 GCA_019509985.1 Burkholderiales bacterium
CGGCATCATGACCGCGCGCACCTTGTCGGCGCCCAGCGCGTCGACGGCGATGGCCAGCACCAGCGCGGAATCGATGCCGCCGGACAGGCCGATCAGCGCGCCGGGGAAGCCGTTCTTGCCCAGGTAGTCGTGCACGCCGATCACCAATGCCCTCCAGACCTGGGCTTCCATCTCGGGCTCGGGCACGACGTCGCCGCTCAGGCGGTGCCTGGCGTCGACCTCGATGATCGGCAGTGCCTCCTCGAACATCGCCGCGCGCGCGGCGATCGCGCCGTCAGCCTGCACGGCAAACGAGGCGCCGTCGAACACCATCTCGTCCTGCCCGCCGACAAGGTGGGCGTACAGCAACGGCAGGCCGCTCGCCCGCGCGCGTTCGGCCATGCGCTCCTCACGCTCGGCCACCTTGCCAACGTGAAAGGGTGAGGCGTTGATGACGCACAGCAGCTCGGCGCCCGCGGCCTTGGCGGCGGCGGCGGGTTCCTCGAACCAGGCGTCCTCGCAGATCAGCAGGCCGACCTTGAGGCCGCGCACGTCGAAGACGACGGGACCCAGGCCCGCATCGCGGCCCGAGTAGAAATAGCGGCGCTCGTCGAAGACCTGGTAGTTGGGCAGCTCGCGCTTGGCATAGGTCTGCACGACGTGGCCACCGGCCAGCACGGAGGCCGCGTTCAGGCAGGGCGGCAGCGACCAGCTGCGCTCGCGCACCACGCCGTCCTCGCGCGCCATCGGGTGGCCGACGACGACCTGCAACCCTTCACAGCCCGCCAGCTCGGTCGCGATGCGCGCCAGTTGCGCCTCGCAGCCGGCCAGGAAGGCTGGGCGCAGCAGCAGGTCCTCGGGCGGGTAGCCGCACAGCGCCAGCTCGGGCGTGACGACCAGATCAACCCCAGCCGCATGTGCGGCGCGCGCTTGGGCAATGATGCGGTCCGCATTGCCCGCAAGATCGCCCACGGTGACATTGATCTGGGCGAGGGCGACTTTCACGGACTGCGATGGCATGGGACTCATTTCAAACGGGGCTGCAAAAAATTATGTCATCCGGGTCGATGCCGACCCGGCAGCATTGCCTTCCCGGTCCTGGGACGCCCTGTTAGCGGCCCAGGCACGGCCCACGCCCTTCATGCGCCTGGCCTACCTGCAGGCGCTGCACGCGTCGGGCAGCGCGGTGGCCGGCACCGGCTGGCAGCCGCAGTTCGTGTCGATCTGGTCGGGAGACGACCTGCTGGCCGCCTGCCCGGCCTATCTGAAAACCCACAGCTACGGCGAGTACGTCTTCGACTGGGCCTGGGCCGACGCCTACCGCCGCCACGGCCTCAGCTACTACCCCAAGCTGCTGGTCGCGGTGCCGTTCACGCCCGTGCCGGGCAGCCGGCTGCTGGCGGTGGACGACGAGGCGTGCAATTCCACTGGACGGCCGAAGGCGATGCCGACTTCACGGCCTTCCTCGCCCGGTTGCAACGAGACAAGCGCAAGAAGATCCAGCAGGAGCAACGCCGCGTGCGCGAGGCGGGTGTCGTCTTCGAGGCCCGCTCGGGCGCCGACATCACGGCCGAGGACTGGGACTTCTTCTACCGCTGCTACCAGCAGACCTACCGCGAGCACCACAGCACGCCGTATCTCAGCCGTGACTTCTTCGCCCGCATGGCCGTCGACATGCCCGAGCACTGGCTGATGTTCACGGCCCGTCGAGGTGAGCAACGCGTCGCCATGTCGCTGATCGCGCTGGACCCCGAACGCCGAGCCGCCTTCGGCCGCTACTGGGGCGCCGTCGAACACATCCCCAACCTGCACTTCGACGCCTGCTACTACCAGCCGCTGGCCTGGTGCATCGCCAATGGCTACCAGCGCTTCGAGGGCGGCGCCCAGGGCGAGCACAAGATGGCGCGCGGGCTGATGCCCACGCCGACGGCATCGAGCCACTGGCTGGCCCACCCGTCGTTTGCCGATGCCGTCAACGACTTCCTCGCCCGCGAGGGCCAGGCCATGCAGGGCTATGTCAACGAATTGGCGGAGCACGGGCCGTTCAAATCGGAAGGTTGACCGCCCCCCCTGATTCACGGGGTTTTGGGGTCTTTCTCAGAGGCCCTGCGAACCAGCACAACTTTTCTGCAGTTGAGCAAAGGTGGCTGCGGCGGAGTCGGACAGCATGAAGCCCGCCTGAACTGACGCACGAGCCCCCCTCATGAACACCCGCACCATCGGCAAAGCCCGCCTGACGACGCTGGCGCTGGCCGCCGCACTGGCGCTGGGCGCCACGCCTGCCCAGACCGCAACGATCAGCTACAACGGCATCGGCACAGTCTGGGACCTGGCCTCCCATTGGGACGGCGGCGTGTTGCCCGGCACGGCGGACGACGCGCTGCTCGGCAGCTACGCAACCCGGGTGCGAAGCGGCATCTCCTCGGTCCACAGTTTCACGGGGACCGGCTCGCTCGATCTGACGGGCGGCGTGCTGAGCTTTGCGGCCGCCTCCAGCATCGGCAGCCTGAACCTGACCGGGGGCAGTTTGAGCGGCGCCGGCAGCGTGACGGCGAGCGGGCTCTCCCGCTGGACCGCCGGGTCGATGAGCGGCACCGGCAGCACCGTCTTCAACGGCGGGCTGGCGATCTACGGCACCACCGACAAGAGCTTGTTTGGACGCCGCCTCGAACTGGCCGGCGCCAGCACCTGGGACGGGGGCAACCTCTTCTTCCACGACGGCGCGGTGCTGAGCAACAGCGGCAGCTTTGAAGACAAGAACGCCAGCGCGGCCAGCCTGAACATCGTCGGCTCGGGCAACAGTTTCATCAACAGCGGCAGCGGCAGCTACATCAAGACCGGCACGGGCACGACCACCCTCAACGCGGCCCTCGTCAACGACGGCACGCTGGCGGTCAACAAGGGCACGCTGAACCTGCTTGGTGAGGTCAGCGGCAGCGGCAGTTTCAGCGCGGCGAGCGGCGCGACGCTGGCGTTTGAGGCGGAATCCAACATCGACAAACTGAACTGGGCCACGGGCAACTTGACCGGCGCCGGCACCCTGACCGTGAGCCAGGCCGCCAGCTGGACCGGAGGCACCCTGAGCGGCTCGGGCGTCAGCAACTACAACGGCGGGCTGGACATCGGCGGCAATGGCGTCAAGGTGATCGATCAACGCATCCTCCACATGAGCAACCCAAGCCGTTGGATCGACAACAGCAGCGTCACCCTCCTCAACGGCGCGGTGATGGTCAACTACAGCACCTTTGACGACCAGAACAGCGGCACCGCCAGCATCAACAGCAACCACGCGGGCAGCTACTTCTCCAATGTCGGCAGCTACGTCAAGAGTGGCGCCGGCACGAGCAACTTCGGCGCGTCCTTCTTGAACAACGGCCCGCTGGCGGTGAACGCCGGCACGCTGAACGTGTACGACGAATTCAGCGGCAGTGGCGATGTCGCTGTCGCCAGCGGCGCAACCCTGGGCTTGTGGGCAGCCTCCAGCATGGGCCGCTTGACGCTGGCTGGCGGCACTTTGGCCGCAGCCCACGACGTGAGCGTGAGCGGGGACTCCACCTGGACGAGCGGGACGCTGAAAGGCGCGGGCAGCATCAGCTTCAACGACCGGCTGGCGCTCAGCGGCAATGGCGGCAAACAGCTTGAGCAACTCAGCCTGATCATGCGCGGCGCCAGCACCTGGAGCGACGATGGCGCCCTCACGCTCAGCAACCGTGCGACGCTGAGCAATATGGGCAGTTTCGATGACCAGAACAAGGGCACGGCCAGCATTCTGAACGGCAACTTCTCGGGCAGCTTCAACAACAACGCCGGCGCCAGCTACACCAAGAGCGGCGTGGGCACGACCCTCATCAACACGCCCTTCATCAACGATGGCATGTTGACGGTGAAAAAGGGCCAGCTGAACCTTGCCGGCGGGCTCAGCGGCAGCGGCAGTGTTGCCGTGAGCGGGGGGGCACTGAATCTTGGCGCCAACGCCAGCCTGGGCAGCCTGACCATGAGCCTCGGCAGCTTGAACGCCAGCGGCGACCTGACGGCCAGCGGGCCGTCGGCCTGGACGGGTGGCAGCATGAGCGGCACCGGCACCACCAGTTTCAACGCCGGCTTGGCGATCGGCAGCGGGGCCGGCAAAGTGCTGGATGGCCGCCAGCTGGTCTTGGCCGGTGCGAGCAGCTGGACCGGCAACAGCGCCCTCATCTTCAGCAACGGCGCGACACTGGTCAACAAGGGCAGCTTCACCGACGACAGCCCCATTCTGGCCGTGCTGTACAGCGGCTCGGGCAAGGGCTTCAGCAATGAAATCGGCGCCAGCTACATCAAGAACGGCGCGGGCGACACCGTCATCGAGGTTCCGTTCACCAACAACGGCACGCTGACGGTGAACGCCGGCAGCTTGATTCTGGAAGCCGGCGCCGGCGGCAGCGGCAGCTACAGCGCAGCAAGTGCCGCCACGCTGGCCTTTAACGCGCCCACCAACATCGCCCGGCTGGACTGGGGAGGGGGCACCTTGTCCGGCAGCGGCGCGGTGACGGTGACCAAGCTGTCCAACTGGACGGGCGGGACGCTGAGCGGCATGGGGCCGGCGATGGTCAGCACCAGCTTTAACGGCGGGCTCAACCTCAGCGGCGCACAGGGCAGGTTCATCGACTATCGCAGCGTGACCCTGAACGGCACCACCACCTGGAGCGACGGCGGCGGCTCTCTCTCATTCAAAACCGGCGCCTTGCTGATCAACAACGGCAACTTCATCGACCAGACCAACGGCTTTGCCGAGTTCGTCAGCGCCGACACCAGCGGCGGCTTTGTCAACAACGTCGGCGCCAGCTACACCAAGACCAGCAATACCACGACCATCATCCGCACCAGCTTCACCAACGATGGCAGCGTGGCGGTGAACGCGGGCGTTCTGAGGTTGCTGGGCTCCGTCAGCGGCAGCGGCAGCTTCAGCGCAGCGCGGGGCGCCACCCTGGCCCTGGAATCGACAGCCAACATCGACACCTTGGATTGGAGCGCGGGCAGGCTTTTGGGCTACGGCACGCTGACGGTGGCCAAGGCCTCGACCTGGAGCAACGGGTCGATAGAAGGCGGCGGCCGAAAGGTCTTTTTGAGCGGGCTGGAGATCGGCGGCGGCCCCATCAAAGCTGTGGGCGACGGCACGCTAACCTTGGGTAGCGGTGCGCTGACCTTGGATGGCGCCAGCAGCTGGAAAGGCAACGGCATCCTCCAGCTCACAGGCGATGCTTTCCTGAGCATCAACGGCAGTTTCACCGACCAAAACACCGGTGCCGCCTTGTTGGACGCCAACTGGGCCACCAGCCTGTACATCAACGGCGGTGCCAGCTACACCAAGAGCGGCGCGGGCACGACCACCGTCAACGCCTCTACCACCAACAACGGCGCCTTGACGGTGAGCGCGGGCAGCCTGGACTTCAGATACGGGCTGACCAACTACAGCGCCGGCCAGCTCAGCGGCGGCAGCTATACCGTCAGTGGGACCGGCGCGCTGAAGTTGAGTTCAACCGCGATCACCGCCAATGCCGCGGCGATCACACTGGACGGCCCTGACGCGAAGTTCCTCAATTCAAGCGGCGACGCGCTCAGCCTGTTGAAAACCAATCAGCAGGGGGGCAGCTTGGCGCTGCTGAACGGCGCCAGCTTCACCTCGGCCGGCGGTTTCGTCAATGCCGGCGTCTTGAGCATCGGCGCGGGCAGCGGCTTCAGCGTCACTACCCTCGCCTTGGACAACCGGGCGACCGGCGTGCTGCAGATGCAAGGTGGCACCTTCTACAGCGGCGTCAGCAGCACCGGCCTGGTGAGCGGCTACGGCACGCTGATGGGCTTCGTCAACGGCAGCGGCACGGTACGCGCCAGCGGCGGCACGCTGCTGGCCATGTCCGGCATCTATGGCACGAACACGCCGGTGGCCATCGACACCGGCGCCGCGCTGAGCCTGGGCGCCAACAGCACGGTCAAGCGGCTTGACCAGTCCGGCACGCTGAACCTGGGCAGCCACAATCTCTCGGTGGCGTTGGACTACAACAACGCGGGCTTCGGCCTCAGCAATGCCTTCAACCGCCGCGCCGGCGTCACCGGCACGGGCCAGATCCTGGCGTTGGGCAGCGTGCAGCAGATGCTGTGGGGCCCAAACATCCATTTCGGCAGCACCGCCAACGCCGAGCTGGTGCTGCCGGCGCTGCGTGTGAGCAGCACGCCGTTTGCGACTGCCTTCACGGTCAACAACGTCGCCAGCTTGGGGACGGGCGTCACCCTGCGCGGCGCCGTGCTGACCGGCGGCATCAGCTCGGCGGCCATTGGCAGCAGCCAACTCACGGCGCGCAACTGGGTGGCGGCGGCCGGCACGTCAAGCTACGCCTACACCCTCAGCTACAGCGCCGCCACGGCCAGCCAGGCACTCACGGGCCAAACGCTGGCCATCGTCAACAACTTCGACAACGTGGCGGGCCAGACGCTCAGCATCACCGGCGGCAAGGTCTACGCGCCGGCCGTGGCGCAGCTGAGCAGCAGCACGCTGAACTTCGGCATCGTTCACGTCGGCGACACGATTTCGGCGCGCAGCATCGCAGTCGGCAATGCCGCCCCAGTGGCCGCGCTCAACGATGTGTTGCTGGCCACGGCCAGCGCCGGTGGCGCCTTCAATGCGAGCGGCGCCATCAGCGTGGCCGCCGACGGCGGCGACGAAATCAAGGTCGGCCTCAACACCACCCAAGCCGGCGTGTTCAACGGCACAGCCACGCTCGCCTTCGCCAGCCACAACGCCGACATGAGCGACCTGGCCCTGGGCGGCCAGCAGGTGGCGCTGAACGCCCAGGTCAACCACTACGCCGAGCTGGTACTGGCCCAGGCCGGTGGCGACGGCAGCTTTCTTGGCACTGGCGCGGCCTACACGCTGAACTTCGGCACGCTCACCCAAGGCGCCGCCGGTGTGGCCGCCATCCTTAAGGTGGGCAATGGGGCACCGGACGTGGCCGACCTGCTGAGCCTGCGCTTCGACCTCGGCACGGCAGAGTCCCATTTCAGCCTGGGCGGCTTCGACGCCATCGACGGGATCGGTGCGGGTGCCGTCCGCAGCCTGCAGATCGGTTTCAGCGGCCTGCTGGTGGGCCAGTTCGACGAGGTCCTCACGCTGCACGCCATCGGCAGCAATGCCAGCGGCTATGCCGGTGCGCTGGCCGATGTGCAGCTGCATCTGGTGGGCGAGGTGGCGGCTGTGCCGGAGCCGGCCAGCTGGGCGCAGTTCGGGCTGGGCTTGGCGGGCATGGTGGGCTTCATGGCGCGGCGCCGCATCGGTCGGCGGGAGAGCGCCCATGCCCGCCATTGAACACGGCCGACCTGTCCGCGAGCTGAACGAAGGGGCGCTTCGTCGAATCGGGTGGTGCGCTGCCTCGGCATTGGGCACAACAATGCGCGCCGATGAACGCCGCCCCTCCCGCACCGAACGACGACCTCACGGCCCCGCCCTGTGCTGCGCGGCTGCTGTTGATCGACGACGTGCCCGAGCAACTGCGCCAGCTCTCCGAGCTGCTGGCGCGCCACTACCGGCTGCTGCACGCGACAGACGGCGTGTCGGGCTTTCATCGCGCGCAGGCGCAGCGGCCCGACCTGATCCTGCTGGACCTGCTGATGCCCGGCCTGGACGGCCACGCCGTGTGCCGGCTGCTGAAGGCTGACGCGGCCACGTGTGAGATTCCGGTGATCTTCCTGTCTGCCCACGCCGACGCGCAGCAGCGGCTGGAGGGCCTGCGGCTGGGCGCGGTGGACTACATCGGCAAGCCTTTCCTGGCCGACGAGGTGCTGGCCCGCGTCCACGTCCATCTGCGCCACACGGCCGCGCGCCACGACTCGGACGCCACGGCCGGCGACCCGGAGCTGGCCTTCGTCCATGCCGCCGCGCGGCTCATCAGCGAGCAGTTGGCGACGCTGCCCGCCGTGGGCGAGATGGCCGAGCGGCTGGGCCTGACCGCGCGGCGCCTGTCGACGCTGTTCCGTAAGCACTTGGGGTTGACGGTGTCGGGCTTCGTCAGCGAGGAGCGCATCCGCGTCGGCTGCCAGCTGCTAGCCACAACGCCGATGAGCGTGCAAGACATCGCGCTCGATGTGGGCTTTGCCAACACGGCCAATTTCTCCACGGCCTTCCGCGAGCGACTGGGGATCACGCCCCATGCCTGGCGCCAGCAGCAACGCGACGGCTGCGGGTCTTGATGCGGCCTTGGCTGCACCGGATTTTCTGGATCGCGCTGAGCCTGGCGGCCTGCGCGCCGTTGCAGGCGCAGCCCGCACCTCAGCTGGCTTGGCAACTGCTCGAAGACCCTGGTGGCACCCTGACGCTGGCCGACGTGCAGGCGCGGGCTGGCGAGTTCAAGCCTGACCGGCCGACCGGCCATCTGCGCACTCCCGGCTACACGCGCACGGCGCTGTGGGCACGGCTGGAGCTGCCCGCCAACGCCCAGCCGGAGACGCTTTGGCTGGTGATGACGCTGATGCGCATCGAGCACGCGCAGCTGTGGGTCGAGGCGCCCGATGGGCAATGGCGCCATGCCCAGGCCGGCCTGCTGGTGCCGCATGGGCTATGGCCGCTGGACACGAGCGACGTGAGCTTCGAGCTGCGCCCCGAGCCGGGCCGGCCGCTGCGCCTGATGCTGCGCGAATCAGGCCGCACGAGCGCCTCTTTCGACGCGCTGCTGTGCCGGCCGCGCGACTGCGACGGCGCCAACCGTGACACCGCCCTGGCCATCGCCGTGCTGGCCGGCAACCAGATGCTGGCCGCCGCCGGCTACCTGCTGCTGTTCTTCTTCTGGCGGCGGGCGGCCTTCGCGCTGATGGCGGGTTCGGTGGCGGCCTACGGCCTGTACGAGCTGAGCCTGCATGGCCTGAGCTTTCAGTACCTCTGGCCCAACGCCACTGCCTGGGCGCCGCGCAGCCTGGTGGTGCTGATGGGCGCGGCGCAGCTGCTCAATTCGCTGGCCGTGGCCGCCATCCTGCCCATGCGCCGGGCCACGGCCGCGCTGCGCTGGGCGCTGGCTGCCGTGTGGCTGGCCATCGGCGCCGCGCTGTTGACCGCCCTGTGGGGCGACTACCGGGCCGTGGCCCCGCTCGTCAACGCGCTGACGGGGCTGTGCGGCCTGCTGACGCTGGTGCTGACCGGCTGGGCCTGCTGGCGGCGCCTGCCGCTGGCCGGCTGGGCCGCGCTGGTGATGGCGTCCACGGTGCTGGGCGCGCTGCCGCGCTACGCCTACGTGCTGGGCTGGCTGGGGCTGGGGCCGGTGATGTGGCTGACCACGCCCGTCGTGCTGCTGCTGTCGCACCTGATCCTGTTGGTAGCCCTGGTGCAAAGGGTCGTGCAGCAGCGCCGCGCCGAGCTGGCCGCGCAGGCGCAGCTGCTGCAGGAGCGGGCCGCGCGCAGCGGGGAGCTGGAGCGGCAGGTGGCGCAACGCACCGGCGAGCTGCGCGATGCGCTGCAGGAGGCCCGCAGCCAGCACCAGCAGCGCAGCCGCCTGCTGGCCTACATCGGCCACGACCTGCGCGCGCCGCTGGCCGCGACGGTGAGCTATCTGCGCCTGATGGGTGGGAGTGGCGGCGGCGGCCGGCGCGACCAGCAACTGCGCGCCAGCGTCGAGCAGAGCGTGGGCTACCAGCTGGCGCTGATCGACGAACTGGTGGAGTTCTCGCGCGGCGAGCTGCACGTGCTGGAGCTGGTGCCCGCGCCGCTCTACATCCACGGCCTGCTGCACGAGCTGGCCGAGCAGGGCGAGCTGCTGGCGCGCCAGCGCCACAACACCTTCCAGGCCCGCATCCACCCCGGGCTGCCCGCCGTCGTGCTGGCCGATGCCAAGCGCCTGCGTCAGGTGCTGCTCAACCTGCTGTCCAACGCCGCCAAGTTCACGGCCGACGGGCGAATCGAGCTGGCCGTCATGCCGTGCCCCACGTCCACCGGCTGCTGGCGCTTCGAGGTGGCCGACACCGGCAGCGGCATCGCGCCGCAGGACCAGGCCCAGCTGTTCGAACCGTTCTGGCGCGCGCCGCCAACCGAGGGCCAGCCGCAACAGGCCGGCTCGGGCCTGGGTCTCGCCGTGACCAGGCACATCGTCGAGGCCATGGGCGCCCGCATCGAGCTGCACAGCGCGGTGGGCCAGGGCAGCCGCTTCGTCTTCAGCCTGCCGCTGGCACTGGGCCGCGCCGAGGGCGTGCTGATGCCGGCTGATGGCGCCGCCACGGCGGCCGACACCTCGGAGCCGGGCCGGCTGGCGTTGCTGATCGAAGCGCCGCAAGGCCATGCCGACCGTGTCGCCGAGCTGCTGTTCACCGTCAACATCGAGGTCGAGCGCCCCAGCGCCGTCGCAGCGCTACCGCCCGCCGACCTGCTGCTGTGCGACCCGCAGCTGCTGGATGAAACCGGCCTCGCGCACCTGGCGCAGTGGCGAGCCAGCGACCCGTCACGCCGCTGCATCGCCCTCATCGAT
Source organism: Burkholderiales bacterium (assembly GCA_019509985.1). Classification (GTDB taxonomy): domain Bacteria; phylum Pseudomonadota; class Gammaproteobacteria; order Burkholderiales; family Burkholderiaceae_C; genus Pelomonas. The sequence continues at coordinate 10,455 of JAEKLF010000042.1, forward strand.
CGCCCGCTGGCGGCCGAACTGGCGGCCCTGTTCGACGCCTCGCTCTACAAGCCCGTCAACGCCGCCGCCTTGCTGGCCGAGTGTCTTGCCCAATGAAAAGAGCGCCCTCAGGCGCTCCTTGGTGCGTCGGCCCGCTGCTTACTTCTGCAGCGCCTTGGCGTAGTTGTCCATGCCTTCGGTGATTTCGGACTTGGCCTTCTCCGGGCCTTCCCAGCCCTTGATCTTGACCCACTTGTTCGGCTCCAGGTCCTTGTAGTGCTCGAAGAAGTGCTGGATGGCCTTCAGGCGCATCTGGTTCACGTCGTCGACTGTTTCCCAGTGGCTGTACATGGGCAGGATCTTGTTGGTCGGCACGGCGAGCAGCTTGGCATCGCCACCGGCCTCGTCGTCCATCATCAGCACGCCCAGCGGGCGGCAGGTCACGACGACGCCGGGCGTCAGGGCGAACGGGGTGATGACCAGCACGTCCACCGGGTCACCGTCGTCCGCCAGCGTCCTGGGGATGTACCCGTAGTTGCACGGGTAGTACATAGGCGTCGTCAGGAAGCGGTCCACGAACAGCGCGCCGCTGTCCTTGTCCACCTCGTACTTGATCGGGTCGGCATTCATCGGGATCTCGATGATCACGTTGAACTCGTCGGGCGCCTTTGCGCCGGGGGTCACGTTGTGCAGGCTCATGGTCGTCTTTTAAGGGCTAAGGAAAACCCGCATTCTAGGTTTCCCCAACATCGCTGGTAAACGCGCAACCCGGGTACGGAGGCGGCCCGTAAGCTCCGCCGCGCAAGCCCGTCCGCAGTCCGCACGGGCCTACAGATGACACGCTAAACAGGAGACTCATACATGTCGACGGAAATGGCGCTGTATTTCGCGCTGGCCTGCGGCCTCGCGGCCGTTCTTTATGGCTTCATCCAACGAAGCTGGATCCTGAGCCAGGATGCCGGCAATGCCCGCATGCAGGAGATCGCCGCGGCGATCCAGCAAGGCGCGGCGGCCTACCTCGGCCGCCAGTACCGCACCATCGCCATGGTGGGCGTCGTGCTCGCCATCGCCATCGCGGTGTCGGGCCTGGGCACGACGACTGCCATCGGCTTCGTCATCGGCGCGGTGCTGTCGGGCATCTGCGGCTTCATCGGCATGAACATCTCGGTGCGCGCCAACGTGCGCACGGCGCAGGCCGCCTCCAAGGGCATCGGCCCGGCGCTGGACGTGGCCTTCAAGGGCGGCGCCATCACCGGCATGCTGGTGGTGGGTCTGGGCCTGCTGGGCGTGGGCGGCTTCTACATGGCCATCGGCGGCGGGCATGACAGCACGGCGCTCAAGCCCATGCTGGGCCTGGCCTTCGGCTCGTCACTGATCTCCATCTTCGCCCGCCTGGGCGGCGGCATCTTCACCAAGGGTGCCGACGTCGGCGCCGACCTGGTGGGCAAGGTGGAAGCCGGCATCCCTGAAGACGACCCGCGCAACCCGGCCGTGATTGCCGACAACGTCGGTGACAACGTCGGCGACTGTGCCGGCATGGCGGCCGACCTGTTCGAGACCTACGCGGTGACCCTGATCGCCGCGATGGCGCTCGGCGCCTTGATGATCACCGGCAGCAGCGCGCTGGCCGGCGTCGTCTACCCGCTGGCACTCGGCGGCGTCTCCATCATCGCGTCCATCGTCGGCTGCTACTTCGTCAAAGCCAGTCCCGGCATGAAGAACGTCATGCCGGCGCTGTACAAGGGCCTGATCGTGGCCGGCGTGCTGAGCCTGATCGCCTTCTTCTTCGTCACCAAGGCGATGTTCCCCGGCCCCATCGAGCTGACCGCGGGCGGCACGACGAACGCGATGGCCCTGTTCGGCGCCTGCGCGGTGGGCCTGGTGCTGACGGCGGCCATGGTCTGGATCACCGAGTACTACACCGGCACGCAGTACCACCCGGTGCAGCACGTCGCACAGGCCTCCACCACCGGCCACGGCACCAACGTCATCGCCGGCCTGGGCGTGTCGATGAAGTCCACCGCCTGGCCGGTGCTCTTCGTCTGCGCGGCCATCTATTCGGCCTACGCGCTGGCGGGCCTGTACGGCATCGCCGTGGCGGCGACCTCCATGTTGAGCATGGCTGGCATCGTCGTCGCGCTGGACGCCTACGGCCCCATCACCGACAACGCCGGCGGCATTGCCGAGATGGCCGAGCTGCCGGCCAGCGTGCGCGACGTGACCGACCCGCTGGACGCCGTGGGCAACACCACCAAGGCCGTCACCAAGGGCTACGCCATCGGCTCCGCCGGCCTGGCTGCGCTGGTGCTGTTCGCCGACTACACGCACGCACTGGAAGCGCGCGGCGCCCACATCACCTTCGACCTGTCTGACCATCTGGTCATCCTCGGCCTCTTCCTCGGCGGCCTGATCCCTTTCCTGTTCGCCGCGATGGCGATGGAAGCCGTCGGCCGCGCCGCGGGTGCCGTCGTCGTCGAGGTGCGCAAGCAGTTTGCCGACGGCGCCATCATGGCCGGCCAGCGCAAGCCGGACTACAGCGCCGCGGTCGACATGCTGACCACCGCCGCGATCAAGGAAATGATCGTGCCGTCGCTGCTGCCCGTGGTCGCCCCCATCCTGGTTGGGCTGATCCTCGGCCCGGCGGCGCTCGGCGGCCTGCTGATGGGCACCATCGTCACCGGCCTGTTCGTGGGCATCTCGATGTGCACCGGCGGCGGCGCCTGGGACAACGCCAAGAAGCTGATCGAGGAAGGCTTCACCGACAGCAACGGCGTACTGCACAAGAAGGGCTCGGAGGCGCACAAGGCCGCCGTCACCGGCGACACCGTGGGTGACCCTTACAAGGACACCGCCGGCCCCGCCGTGAACCCGCTGATCAAGATCATCAACATCGTGGCGCTGCTGATCGTGCCGCTGCTGCCGCTGCCGGCGGGCAGCAAGGCACCGGAGCCCATGCCGGCCCCCGTCGCCGCGGTGGCCGCCAGCGAGCCGGCACCGGCGGCCAGCATGGTCGAGATGCCGGCGTCGGCGGCATCCCAGTAAATCCCTGGTAAACCCCGTGGCTGACGGCCCGTGAATTGACGATTCACGGGCCGTCAGCCCATCCGGGCACGGCAAAATCGCGGCTCATGACGAGCATGGCGATCACCCGGCACGAACTGACACGGCGGCGTGAGCAATTGCAGGATCTGCAGCGCTACCTCGCCGTGCTGGAAGCCGACCACGACGGCGCCCGCGCCAAGCTGCTGGGTTTCCGGCTGCGCTATCTCGAAGCGTTAGGCCCGCTGATGCGCGAGCTCGACGAGCTCGAAGCTCAGTTGCAGCAGGCCACCGCCCTGCTCTCCGCGGCGCTGAAGCGCCAGGGCGTCGACGCCCCGCTGCCAGGCACGCCGCAGGCCAAGGCCTGGCCTGACGTCCCCGCACTGCCCGCCGCCACGCCGCTGCCGCTCGAGCCCACCGGCCCGCTGACCGACCTGCCGCCGCCCAGCCTGAAGACGCTGTACCGGCGCGCGGCCATGCGCTTTCACCCCGACCTGGCGCCGCACGGCCCCGAACGCGAAGTCTGTGAGCAGCGCATGATGGTCGTCAACGACGCCTACGCGAACGGCGACCGCCATCGCCTCGAAACCCTGCTGCTGGCCGCCGGCGAACTGCCCGAACGCGTCATCGGCGGCCCGGCCGACGCGGTGCGTGCCTGGCTGGGCCTGTGCGAACACCTCGTGCAGAGCCGCATCCGCATCGTGCAGGCGCAGACAGCCGTGCTGCACAACCTGCAGATGCACCAGTTGCGCATCGCCATCGAGCGCGCCGAGACCGGCGGCATGAAACCGCTGGACATCATGGCCATGCGGCTGCGCACGCAGATCGCCGAGCGCCGCCAGGAGCTCTACATCGGCGAGCGCCTGGGCAGCGACGCCCGCCTCGCGGCGGACTTCCTGCGCAAGCGCTACCAGCGTCTGACGGGGCTCGGGCTCGGCTGACGCGCCCGCTGCTGCCAGCTTAGAAGTCGCCGCCGCCGTTGGTGATTTCCGGGTCCGCGCTGGCATAGAGGCCATCCACAGTTCCGGGGTTGGAGAACAGCAGCACGACGCCCTTGGTCACGACGCTGCTGGTGGGCATAGGCACGTCGAGGGAAGACTGGCCGTCCGCGGCGCTGAAGTTGCTGTCCGTCATCACCGGCGCGTGGCCCAACGTCTTGAAGGACGCGCCCAGCAGCATCAGGTCCGAGTCGTCGGCCTGCTGGATAGTGCAGGCGCCGGCTTCGGTAGGGATGGCCAAGGTACTGCCTGCCACGGGCAGCTTGGCGGCCTTGTCGTAGAAGTAGCTGCAGTCGGCGTACAGGCCGTCTTCGCTGATGAAGGCCTGAACGTAGTAGATGCTTGTTGTGCTCATGGGAAACGTCCTCTCTGCGGGTGATGGGTTCAACGGCGGCTCGACAGCCAGTCCCGGGTCTGGGTCACCTCGGCATCCGCCTCGTGGCCCGGGCAGGACTGTGCGGCAAGCCAGGCCGCCGTGACCACGTGATCCGTGCGCAGGAATGCACGCATCTCCCGCATATCGGCAAGGACCGCATCGCAAACCTCGCGGCGCGCCTGAGTCGGCGAACGGGTGTTCGTCATCCAGGCCTCATCCAGCAGCGCAAGCGAGCGTGAGAGCCGCTCATCCCCGGGCCGAGCCTGCAGGGCGGCGCGCAGCCGCTGCCGGGTGTCCCGCAGCGCCTGCCCTCCCAGTTCGACGCGCATGCCGCGCAGGCCGGCATGCAGCCGTGCCCAGCGCGCGCGCTCGGGCAGGCGGCGCGCCTGCATGGCGGGCCCGCCTGCCTGCTCGATCTGTTCCAGCCGGCCGAGCAGCGAGGCCAACTCGGCGCCTGAGCCCGGGCGCCCCGCCAATGTCCGCGCCTCCTGGTCTGCCAGATCGACGACGAAGCGGTCGATCTGCCAGGCCTTGTTGGCCGGGTCCTGCGCCGTCGCCTGCGCCAGCATGCCGGCTGCCGCACTCAGCGTCTCATGCGCCTGCACCGCGCGGCCCTGGGCCAGCAGCGTCTCGCCAGCCCAGTAGCTCAGCATGGCCTCGCGGTAGATCCACAGCGCATCGGCCGCGTGCTTCTGCCGTACCGGGCCGATCTCGGCCAGCGCCTCGTGGAAGGTGCGCGAGGCCGCCTCGAACTGGCCTTGCCACAGCAGCGCCTTGCCAAGAAAGCTCAGGCTGTTGGCCAGCTCGGCGGTCGGTGCGTCTCTGCGCGCCGGGTCCAGTGTCAGCAGGGCGCGGCGCTTGAGGCCGATGGAGCGCGTGAAGGCGGCCTGGGCATCCGTCAGGCGCCCTGCGTCCAGGGCGGTGCTGCCGAGATTGGTGTAAGCGTAGGACAGCTCCAGCACCGCCTCCATGTCCTGGGGCAACGCGTCGAGCCAGCGCTGGCTGGCGACGCGGTAGTCCTCCAAAGCCGCCAATGCGGATGGCATGTCGCGCTTGAGCAGCAGCGCTTGGCCAAGCCAGAAGGCCGCCCCACCCTGTGCCTTGCGCCAGGGCGCGGTGAGCGCCAGCTCGGGCGGGTCGCCGTCCAGCAGGGCACGGGCGGCGCGCAGCGGTTCGAGGGCGGCATCCAGGTCGCCGCGGCTTACGCGCACCTCGCCGATCACCGTCAGCGCCTTGGCGCGCTGCAGCCGCTCCGCCGGGCCGGCATGAGGATCCTCGGCCAGGAAGCTCAGCGACTTGGCTCCCACGCTGTCCAGCAGCTCCAGCCGGCCGATCGGGCGCAGCTTGTCGGCGAAGTCGCCGAGCATGTAGCTGAGCAGGTCCTCGGCCTGCTGGCGCCGCGCCTGGGCCTGCTGCTCGGCCGCTTCGGCGCGCCGGGCCTGCAGCGCGCTCACGGCCGTGAGGCCCACCAGCGCCAGCACGGCCATAGAGCCGGCAGCCACCGCCAGCCGGTGGCGCCGCACGAAGCGCCCGAGCACGTAGAGCCGGCTGTCCGGCCGCGCGCTGATGGGCTCATGGGCCAGCCAGCGCTGCAGGTCGTCGGCCATCGCCTGGGCGTTGGCGTAGCGCTCGGCGGGCGCCTTCTTCAGCGCCTTGGCGACGATGGTGTCGAGGTCGCCGCGCAGCTGCCGGGCCTGGCGCGCGACGGCCCCGTCAGGCTGCCGGGCGGCGGCGTCGGACAGCCGCCGCGGCACATGCTCCACGACGGCCTTGAGGCGGTCGAGCTGGGTCTGCGTGTCGTCGGCCGTCGGGTGGCTGCCACCAAGCAGCAGGTAGAGCAGCACGCCTAGGGCGTAGACGTCGGTGGCCGTCGTCACGTCGGCCTGCTGCACCTGCTCGGGGGCGGCGAACTGGGGCGTGAAGGCGCTGCCGGCACGCTGCGTGAGCTCGGTCGCGGCGGCGCCCTCGCTCGCTTGGCTGGCGTCGTCCAGCAGCTTGGCGATGCCGAAGTCCAGCAGCTTCACCTCGCCCTCGGCCGTCACGAGGATGTTGCTGGGCTTGAGGTCGCGGTGCAGGATCAGCCGTGCGTGGGCGTGGGCCACGGCGGCCAGCACGTCCAGGAAGAGACGCACGCGGGCCTCGATGTCGAGGCCGTGCTTGCGGCAGTAGGCATCAATGGGCTGCCCATCCACGTACTCGAGCACGAGGTAGGGCTGCTGGCCATGCATGCCAGCATCCAGCAGGCGCGCGATGTGGGGGTGGGACAGGCGCGCCAGGATCTCACCCTCGCGCGCGAAACGACCCGCGTCGCCGCGGCCGAGCAGGCCGGCCATCAGGAACTTGACCGCCACCTGGCCCTCGAAGCGCCCATCGGCGCGGCGCGCCAGCCAGACCGTGCCCATGCCGCCCTGCCCCAGCTGGCGCTCCAGCAGATAGGGGCCGAGGGTCTGGCCCGACAGGTCGGGCGGCGGCGCCGCGTCGTCGGGCACTGAAGCCAGGGCGTCATGCCACTGCGCCACGACGGGCTCGCTGAGGAAGCCCTGCTGCTCCAGGCCATCAGCGCGCTCCAGCAGCCGTCGCAGGTGCTCGGCCGCCTCGGGGTTGTCTGCCTGCAGCCGCGTGAGCCGCTCGGCGCGCGCGGGCAGGTCCAGGTCCAGCAGCTCATCGAGCAGGGGACTCAGCGCGAGCCAGCGTTGCTTGTCGAGAGCGTCCATGTCAGGGGTCTACGGCGCTCTCGCGCCCGCTGCGCATGGGCCCTGCGGGCCAGGCGCCAGGCCGCTCCCAGGCCGGCCCGCGCCGGCGATGTGCGCGCGGCTCGGCGCCGCGAGCGTCATCTCGGGGATCGACCGGGCTTGGCCGCGTTCAGCAAGGCCGGACTGGGCGAGGGGCTTCATCCCGCCAGGCTCATGGACAGGAAGAGACGCGCCTTCTGCCAGTCGCGCTGCACGGTGCGCTCGGTCACGCCCAGGGCCTCCGCGATCTCCTGCTCGCGCAGGCCGCCGAAGTAGCGCATCTCGACCACCTGCGCCAGCCGCGGCTCCAGTTGGGCGAGTTCGTCCAGCGCCTCGTGCACGCGCAGGATGTCCACGTCGCCATCGGGGGTCTGCTCGGCGACGGCGGTGTTGAGCGTCAGGTGGACCTGCCCGCCGCCGCGGCGCTCGGCCTGGCGGGCGCGCACCAGATCGATGACGACCGAACGCATCGCCTGCGCGGCATAGGCCAGGAAGTGGCGCCGATTCGGGAAGTCGGCCTCCTGCCCGCCGGACAGGCGCAGCCAGGCTTCGTGCACCAGCGCCGTGGTGTCCAGCAGCGTCAGATGACCCGCCTGGCGCACCTGCCGGCGCGCCAGGCGTTGCAAGTCCACGTAGAGCTGTGCCACCACCTGGTCGGCGGCGGCGCGGTCGCCTCCCCGGGCGGCCTGCAGCAGTTGGGTGATGTCTTGCACCGGCCGCACTCTAACGGCTGACGCCGTTGGAGCACTGGTCTTGCCAGCGGCTCGGCCTGCGGAACCGCAGATTTTTTTCGTGCCGATGTCGGGTTTGGCCTGCGCGCTGCGTTCTGAGGAGTGAGGGCTGATGGCGAAGCGGACCTGGGAGGCCGGCATGAGCCGGTCCGCCAAGCCATCAGGCCCTCACCCCGTTTGCACCGAATCCCCGCCGGAGTGTTGCCATGCCCCACGCCCAACTGCTCGTCGCCGACCCGCCCCTGCCCACCCGCGGCGACATGCCGGAGCCCCTGCCACGTGTGGAGTCGCTGGCCGCCTACGGCCTGCGCGTGTCGCGCCACTTCGCCCAATGCCGTCGCGAGGGCGGGCAGCTCGCGCTGCTGTGGATAGAGATCGACGTGCCGGCGCGCCAGGATGGCGGCGCTGGTGACGCAGCGGTCGACTGCCTGGTCCAGATCGTCAGCCTGCGCCTGCGCAACCGGGTGCGCGGCTCCGACGACGTGCAACGGGTGGGGGAGCGCAGCTTTGCCGTGCTGCTGCTGGCGGCGGGAGAGCGCGAGGCAGAGATCGCCGAGCAGCGGCTGCTGCACACGGTGAGGGGTGCCTACAACGTCGATGGGCGGGTGCTGCAGGTGAGTGCCCGCCTGGGGGCGGCGGTGTTCCCGCTGGCCGGGCGAAATGGCACCGAGCTGGCAGAGGCGGCGCGCAGCAGCCTGGATGCGGCCTAGACCTCCAGCCACTCCTTGCGGACATAGGCGTTGGCGCGCAACTCGGCTGGTGTGCCTTCGAAGACGATGCGGCCGTGGCCCATCACGTAGCAGCGCTCGGAGATCTCCAGCGCGATGGCGAGCTTCTGCTCGACCAGCAGCACGCCGATGCCGCGCCGCTTGAGCTCCTTCAGGTACTCGGCCACCAGCTCGACGATCTTGGGCGCCAGGCCTTCGGTGGGCTCGTCGATCATGATGAGGTCCGGGTCGCCCATCAGCGTGCGGCACAGCGTCAGCATCTGCTGCTCGCCACCGGACAGCACGCCGGCCTCGGTGTGCTGGCGCTCCTTGAGGCGCGGGAACATCTTGTACATGTCGTCGAAGGCCCAGCGGGGGGTCTTGGCGCCGCTTTTCTGGCCCAGCAGCAGGTTCTGGTGCACGGTCAGCTTGGGGAAGATGTCCCGGTTCTCCGGCACATAGCCCAGGCCCATGTGGGCGATCTCGTAGGCCTTGCGTCCCACCAGCTCGGCATCGCCGAACTTGACCGAGCCCTTGGCATCGACCTGGCCCATGATGGTCTTGACCGTCGTCGAGCGGCCCGCGCCGTTGCGGCCGAGCAGGCTGACGATCTCGCCCGGGTTGACCTCCATGCTGACGCCGTGCAGCACGTGGCTCTTGCCGTAGAAGGCGTGGACGTTGTCCAGCTTGAGAATGCGTCCCTGGGTCATGCCGCTGCTGCCTGCGTTTCAGCCAGGACCGACCCGAGGTAGGCCTCCTGCACGCGCGCATTCGCTCGCACCGCGTCGGGCGTGTCGAAGGCGATGACCTCGCCATAGACCAGCACGGCGATCTTGTCGGCCAGGCCGAAGACGACGCCCATGTCGTGCTCCACGGTCAGCAGGGTCTTGCCCACCGTCACGTCGCGGATCAGCTGGATGAAGCGCTTGGTTTCGCTCTTGCTCATGCCGGCCGTCGGTTCGTCCAGCAGGATGACGCTGGAGCCGCCGGCGATGGTGATGCCGATCTCCAGCGCACGGGCCTCGGCGTAGGTCAGGTTCATGGCCAGCACGCCGCGCTTCTTGTCGAGCTTGATCATTTCCAGGATCTGTTCGGCGCGGTCATTGGCGTCGTCCAGGTCGGCCAGAAACTTCCAGAACGCGTAGCGGTGGCCCAGGCTCCACAGCACGGCACAGCGGATGTTCTCGAACACGCTCAAACGCGTGAACAGGTTGGAGACCTGGAAGCTGCGCGACAGGCCGAGACGATTGATCTCGTAGGCCTTCTTGCCGGCTATGCGCTGGCCGTGCAGGTGGATCTCGCCGGAGGACGGCGCGAAGCGGCCACTGATCAGGTTGAACAGCGTGCTCTTGCCCGCACCGTTGGGGCCGATGATGGCGACGCGCTCGCCGGCCTGCACGGCCAGGTTGGCGCCGCGAATGATCTCGCTTTTGCCGAAGCTCTTGCGCAGGTCGCGCAGCTCGAGGGCGTAGGACGGGCTCGTGCTCACAGCGCCTCCCTCCGCTTGATTTCCTTCTCGATCTCTTCCTGGATCTCGCCCCACTGGTGCGCGTAATGGCGCCGCACCAGCTCGAAGAGTGCGATGCCCACGACCAGCAACCAGCTCGCGCCGAACCAGGCGTCCACGCTGGCGCTGTTCAGCGTCGCGCCCATGAAGCGCATCTCGGGGCCGAGGGCCTCGTTGAGCTGGCGGTGGTAGACCATCTCGATCATGGCCGCCGCACCGGTCAGCGCGGCCAGCGCGGTGCCAGCCAGCGCGAGATAGGACGTCCAGATCCGCCCCAGCTTGCCGAAGGCCGCCACGCGCAGGTTCATCAGGATGAGGCTGGCGATGCCGCCCGGCGCATACATGACCATGAAGAGGAAGACCAGACCGAGGTAGAGCAGCCAGGCCTGGGTCAGCTCGGACAGCATCACGCCGGCGAACACCATCAGCACGGCACCGATGACGGGGCCGAAGAAGAAGGTCGCGCCGCCCAGAAAGGTGAACAGCAGGTAGGCCCCCGAGCGCGAGGCGTGCAGCACCTCGCCGTTGACGATCTCGGTGTTGATGGCACCCAGGCCGCCGGCGACACCGGCGAAGAAGCCCGAGATCGTGAAGGCCATGAAGCGCACCCAGTGGGTGTCGTAGCCGACGAACTCGACCCGCTCGGGGTTGTCGCGCACGGCGTTGAGCATGCGGCCCAGCGGCGTGCGCGTCAGCGCGAACATCGCCGCCGTGCAGATGAAGCAGTAGACAGCGACGAGGTAGTAGACCTGGATCTGCGGCCCGAAGCTGATGCCCAGCAGCGGCTTGCCGATGACGCGGTTGCTGGACACGCCGCCCTCGCCGCCCGAGAACTCAGGCAGCATCAGCGCCAGCGCGAACACCAGCTCGCCGATGCCCAGCGTGATCATCGCGAAAGGCGTGCCGGCTTTCTTGGTCGACACATAGCCGAGCAGTGCCGCGCACACCAGGCCGGCCAGGCCGCCGACCAGCGGGATCAGGCTGACGGGGATGCCCAGCGTGCCGGCCCCGGCCATGTTCAGCGCGTGGATGGCCAGGAAGGCGCCCATGCCGCTGTAGACCGCGTGGCCGAAGCTCAGCATGCCACCCTGGCCGAGCAGGATGTTGTAGGCCAGGCAGGCGATGACGCCGATGCCCATCTGCGTGAGCATGGTCTGCGCCAGGCCGCTGGTCCAGATGCGCGGCGCAACCAGCAGCACCAGCGCGAACAGGCTCCAGATCAGCCAGCGCCCGACGTTGTAGGGCTTGAACTCGTAGAAGGTGGGCTTGGACTCCCGCCAGGCCGCCCCAAGGGAGGCCGACGCCCCCTCGGGGGGAAGTGAGCGAAGTGAACGTGGGGGCTCCATGACTTCAGTCCTCGCGCGTGCCCAGCAGGCCCTTGGGCCGAAAGATCAGGATCAGCACCATCAGCAGATAGGGCAGGATCTGCGCCAGATCCTTCAGCGCCAGGCGCAGCACCGGGTAGCCCGGCGTGTCAGGCGTCACCGTCAGGCCCATGGACGTCAGCGCGGACGCGAGCGACGCGTCCACCGTCAGCGGCAGCGTCTGCAGCAGGCCGATGACCAGCGAGCCGACGAACGCGCCGGCCAGCGAGCCGATGCCGCCGACGACCACCACGACGAAGATGATGGAGCCGACGATGATGGCCATGTTGGGTTCGGTCACGAAGGTGATGCCGCCAATGACGCCGGCCAGCGCGGCCAGCGCGCAGCCGCTGCCAAACACCAGCATCAGCACGCGCGGCACGTTGTGGCCGAGGGACTCGACCATCTCCGGGTGGGTCAGCGAGGCCTGGATGACGAGGCCGACGCGGGTGCGCGTCAGCAGCAGCCACAGGCCGAGCAGCATCAACAGCGCCACCAGCATCATGAAGGCGCGTGTCAGCGGGAAGGTGGAGCACAGTGCCGCCGTGCACAGCTCGGGCGCCGCCTTGCCCAGCGCAAAGGACATGCCCTGGCCCGGCGTGGAGATGATGGTGAACGCGGAGCCCTGCAGCTCCGGCGGCGGCGTGAACGGCACTGCGGTGCGGCCCCAGACGAGCTGCACGAGCTCCAGGATCACGTAGGACAGGCCGAAGGTGATCAGCAGCTCAGGCACATGGCCGAACTTGTGCACGCGCCGCAGCGCCAGCCGCTCGAAGCCCGCGCCCATCACGCCCACCAGCAGCGGCGCCAGCAGCAGCGCCGGCCAGAAGCCGATCACACCCGTCAGCGAGTAGGCGACGTAGGCACCAACCATGTAGAAGCTCGCGTGCGCGAAGTTCAGCACACCCATCATGCTGAAGATGAGCGTCAGGCCCGAACTGAGCATGAAGAGCAGCAGGCCCGACGACAGGCCGTTCAGCAGACTGATGAAGAGTTGGTCCAAGAGCTAGCCCCAGTGGAAACAGCCCGCCGGAGCGGGCTGGTCAACGCGAATCAACCGGGCCTTTTCATTTGGCAGGACGTGGGCGTGGACGAGACATAGCTCTCGAACTGCTTCACCGGCGCCAGCGTCATGCCCGTGTTCTCGGGGCTGTAGGGGTACTTGGCGTCGGCCTTCTGCCAGACCGAGATGTACAGCGCCTGCTGCAGCTGGTGGTCGGTCTTGCGCATGGTCACGTCGCCATTGAAGCTCTTGACCGTCAGGCCTTCCATGGCCGCGGCGACCTTGACCGGGTCCGTCGACTTGGCATTGGCCATGGCCTGGCTCAGCATCAGGAAGATGTGGTCGACGCTCAGCGTGTACATGTCGTCGTTGAACTTGGCCTTGAACTCGTTGGCCAGCTTCTGCGGCTCGCCGCCCAGGTTGTAGTGGCTGTAGGCCACCTGGTAGACGCGGCCGGCGCCGCCCTGGCCCAGCGCCGTCGGCGTGCCGGTCACACCGGTGTAGTAGGTGAAGAACTTGCCGTTGTAGCCCGCTTCGTTGGCGGCCTTCACCATCAGCGCCAGGTCGGAGCCCCAGTTGCCGGTGATGACGGTGTCGGCGCCGCTGGCCTTGATCTTGGCGATGTAGGGCGCGAAGTCGCGCACCTGGGCGAGCGGGTGCAGGTCCTCGCCGACGATCTGCACGTCGGGGCGCTTGCGGCCCAGCATTTCCTTGGCGAACTTGGCCACCTGGTGGCCGTGGGCGTAGTTCTGGTTCAGCAGGTAGACCTTCTTGACGTCGGGCTGGTCCTTCATGAAGGTGGTCAGCGCCTCCATCTTCATGGAGGTGTCGGCGTCGAAGCGGAAGTGCCAGTAGCTGCACTTGCTGTTGGTCAGGTCGGGGTCCACCGCCGAGTAGTTCAGGTAGACGACTTCCTTGCCGGGGTTGCGCTCGTTGTACTTGCTGACGGCATCACTGAGCGCCAGCGCGACGCTGGAGCCATTGCCCTGCATCACGTAGCGGATGCCCTGGTCGGTCGCGGCCTTCAAGAGGTTCAGCGTTTCGGCAGGACTGAGCTTGTTGTCGAAGGTGACGATCTCGAACTTCACGCCGGCCGGGTTGCTCTTGTTGAACTTCTCGGCGAGGAACTGGAAGGTCTTGACCTGGTTCTGGCCGACGGGGCCCATCAGGCCGGAGAGCGCGTCGATGTAGGCCAGCTTGACCGTCTCGCCTTTCTGGGCCTGGGCACCGGCCGCGGCCAGCACGAGCGTGGCGGCGGCGATGGCGCGCAATGGGGAGCGGATCGAGGTGATGTCGAACATGCTTGTCTCCTGTTGTGATGGGCTCTGAATGTGAGCGAAAGTTAATCCAGCCGGGCCGCCCTGAAGTCCCGTGCTTACCCGCGACGCTCAGGCGCTCGGGAGCTTGTGATGCAGGAACTGGTCGCGCAGCTTGAGCTTCTGCACCTTGCCCGTGGCCGTGTGCGGAATCTCATCGACGAAGACGACGTCGTCGGGGATTTGCCACTTGGCGATGCGGCCGTCGTAGAAGGCCAGCAGCTCTTCCCGCGTGACCATGGCCTCGGGCTTCTTCACGACGACGAGCAGCGGACGCTCGTCCCACTTTGCGTGCTTGGCGGCGATGACGGCGGCCTCATGCACGCCCGGGTGGGACATCGCCACGTTCTCCAGGTCGATGGAGCTGATCCATTCGCCGCCGGACTTGATGACGTCCTTGCTGCGGTCGGTGATCTGCATGAAACCATCGGCGTCGATGGTGGCCACATCGCCGGTCGGGAACCAGCCTGGCTCGCCATCCACACTGACCAGCGGCGACTCGTCGTGGTTGAAGTACTGGGCGATGACCCAGTGGCCACGCACGACCAGGTTGCCCGAGCTGGCGCCGTCCCAGGGCAGCGAGCGGCCCTCGTCGTCGATGACGGCCATGTCCACGCCATAGATGACGCGGCCCTGCTTCTCCAGCAGGCGCTGCTGTTGGTCGGCGGGCAGGTCGAGCTGGCGCGTCGTCAGCTTGGACAGCGTGCCCAGCGGCGACATCTCCGTCATGCCCCAGGCGTGAATGACCTCGACGCCGTAGTCCTGCTGCAGCGACTTCATCATCGCCGGTGGGCAGGCCGAGCCGCCGATGACGGTGCGCTTGAAGGTCGAGAACTTGAGGTTGTTGGCCTTGACGTAGTTCAGCAGGCCCAGCCAGACGGTGGGCACGCCGGCACTGAAGTTGACCTTCTCGCCCTCGAAGAGCTCGTACAGGCTCTTGCCGTCCAGATGCGGCCCGGGCAGCACGAACTTGCAACCGACGATGGCCGCGCTGTAGGGCAGGCCCCAGGCGTTGACGTGGAACATCGGCACGACGGGCAGGATGACGTCGCGGCTGGAGCAGTCCATCGCATCCGGCAGCGCCGCGGCATAGGCGTGCAGCACCGTCGAGCGGTGGCTGTAGACGGCGCCCTTGGGGTGGCCGGTAGTGCCAGACGTGTAGCAGATGCTGGAGGCGGTGTTCTCGTCGAACTCGGGCCAGCGATAGTCGCCGGTCTCGGCATCCAGCAGGTCGTCGAAGCACAGCAGGTTGGGGATGCCGCTGCTCGCCGGCATGTGGGCGCGCGAGGTCATCAGCACGAAGTGCTGCACGCTCTTCAGGAGCGGCGCGATCTTCTCGACCAGCGGCAGAAAGGTCGCATCAAAGCAGAGCACGCGGTCCTGAGCATCGTTGGCGATCCAGACGATCTGCTCGGGAAAGAGGCGCGGATTGATGGTGTGGCAGACCAGGGCCGAGCCGGAGCTGCCGTAGTAGATCTCGAGATGCCGGTGGCCATTCCAGGCCAGCGTCGCGACGCGGTCACCGGGCTGGCAGCCCAGGCGCGTAAAGGCCTGCGCCGCCTGGCGCGAACGGCGCGCGACCTCGCGCCAGTTGCTGCGGTGCAGGTCGCCTTCGACTCGTTTGCTGACGATTTCGGTGTCGCCCGAATACCGCTCCGCATGCCTCAGCAGCGAAGAGATCAGCAGCGGCCCCGCCATCATCCGGCCCATCAATGTCATGGTTGTCTCCTGCCGGTCTTATCGACCCAGTCTAGTCCCCAGTACCGGCAGCCGACCGTCACAACCGCGACCCTGCGCCCCCGGGGAAACACCCGGATCAGTGAGGTGAAACGCCCCTCACTAAACTGGCGTGATGAATCCGCTCGATGGCCTCGCCTGGACCAACCGCTTTGCCGAACCAGGCCCCGAGTTCTTCACCGAATTACCCGCACGGCGCCTGCCCGACCCGCACTGGGTGGCGCAGTCACGTGTGGCTTCCGCTGCTCGTCGCGGGTGCTGTCCAACGCTGAGCCGCTGCGCGACCCTTTTATCGACCGCGAGACCCTGGATGCCTGGCTGGCGCGAGCGGGTCGCGCGGCCAAGGGCGGCGATTTCGGCGAAATCGAGCGCCTGCTGAAAGTTCTGAGCCGCCCGTTTGACGAACCCCTTCTTCCCAGCGACGCGGCCCTGCCGCCCGACTGGCCCAAAGCCTCGAAGTCTCCTGCTCACCATGACCGACAAGCCTGACAAGCCCTATCCCGTTCAGAAGACCGATGCCGAGTGGCGTGAGCAGCTCGACCCCATGCAGTACCAGGTGGCCCGCCACGCGGCGACCGAGCGCGCCTTCACCGGCAAGTACTGGGATCATTTCGAGAACGGCCACTACAACTGCATCGGCTGCGGCACGCCGCTGTTCGAGGCCGACACCAAGTTCGATGCCGGCTGCGGCTGGCCCAGCTACTGGGCACCGGTCAACAGCGAGGTCGTCGAACGCGTCGTCGACAAGAGCCACGGCATGGTGCGCGTCGAAGTCCGCTGCAACAAATGTGGCTCGCATCTGGGCCATGTCTTCCCCGACGGACCCGAGCCAACCGGCGAGCGTTTCTGCATCAACTCGGCCTCCATCGACTTCGTCAAGGACAATTAGCCACCGCGCCGGCCTCGCCGCTGGCCTAGCGAAGCCATCCGCCCCGGCGGAACCGACGATGAAACTACTGCTCGACTTCCTGCCGCTGATCCTGTTCTTCGCCACCTTCAAGATGGCCGAAGGCCAGGCCGACGCGGCGGCCGCCTTCGCCACCCAGCACTTTGGTTTCATGGTGTCGGGCGGCACCGTCGGCCCGCAGGAGGCGCCGGTGCTGCTGGCCACCCTCGTCGTCATGGTGGCCACGCTGGCCCAGGCGGCCATCCTGAAGCTGCGCGGCAAGAAGATCGATCTGATGCTGTGGATCAGCCTGGCCCTGGTCGTCGTGCTCGGCGGCGCCACGGTCTGGTTTCACAACGAGACCTTCATCAAGTGGAAGCCCTCGGGCCTGTACTGGGGCATGGCGCTCGTGTTCTGGGTCTCGCAGGCCTGGCTGGGCAAGAACCTGATCCAGAACATGCTGGGCAGCGAGCTGCAATTGCCGGATGCGATCTGGCTGCGGCTCAACCGCGCCTGGGTGCTGTTCTTCGCGGCGCTCGGCATTGCCAACCTCTACGTCGCCTACCACTACTCGACGTCGTCCTGGGCCAACTTCAAGGTCTTCGGCGTGACCGGCCTCATCGTCATCTTCACGCTCGCCCAGGGCCTGTACCTGAGCAAGCACCTGCCGCCCCAGGAAGAGGACAGCAAGCCGTGAGCGCCGCCGCCGTCAGCCTGAGCGCCGACATCGAAGCCCGGCTGCGCGCCGCACTGGCGCCCACCGAGCTCAGCATCCGCGACGACAGCGCCCAGCACGCCGGCCACGCCGGCGCCCGCGAGGGCGGGCACTTTCATGTGGCTGTCGTGTCCGATCGCTTTACGGGTCTGCAACGATTGGCCCGCCACCGCCTCGTTTATCATTGTTTGTCTGACCTGATGCAGCGCGGTATCCACGCGCTGGCCATCGATGCCCGCGCCCCGGGCGAACCGGGATCAGGTCAAGCGTGATCGAACCGCGCGCCCCGTTGTCGGGCGCGATTTTTTTAGCCTGATTCACACCCCCATCCCATGAAGAAGCTTGCGCTTGCCGCCGTCGTTGCGGCCACCATTTCGGCCATGCTGCCGGCTGCAGCAGTTGCGCAGAACATTGCCACCGTCAACGGCAAGCCCGTGCCCAAGGCACGTGTCGAAGCGCTGATCCAGCAGGTCACCAAGAGTGGCCAGCAGCAACGCTCGCCGGAGCTGGAAGCCCAGGTCAAGGACGAAGTCGTGCGCCGCGAGATCTTCATGCAGGAAGCCGCCAAGCGTGGCATCCCGCAGAGCAGCGACTACGTCACGCAGATGGAACTCGCCAAGCAGATGCTGCTGATCCGCGGCCTGATGGAAGACTTCCGCAGCAAGAACCCGGTCAGCGATGCCGACGCGCAAGCCGAGTACGACAAGTTCAAGGCTACCAACAGCGGCCAGGAATACCGTGCCCGCCACATCCTGGTCGAGAAGGAAGAAGACGCCAAGGCGCTGATCGCCCAGATCAAGGCCGGCGGCAACTTCGAGGAACTGGCCAAGAAGAACTCCAAGGACACCGGCTCCGCTGAAAAAGGCGGCGACCTGGATTTCGCCAACCCGAACAACTTCGTGCCCGAGTTCAGCAAGGCCATGACGGCGCTGCAAAAGGGTGAGATGACGCAAGAGCCGGTGAAGAGCCAGTTCGGCTATCACATCATCAAGCTCGAAGACACCCGCCCGGCGAGCTTCCCGGCCTTCGACGACGTCAAGGCCCAGATCAAGCAGCGCATCGAGCAGCAGAAGATGGCCGAGTTCCAGGACAGCCTGATCAAGAAGGCCAAGACGGACTACACCTTCAGCAAGTGATGCCCTGCCCGCCGGCTCAGCCGGCGGCAGCATCGAAAGGCCCGCCTCGGCGGGCTTTTTCTTTATGCGGCCAGGCGGCCAGCCTCGATGCGCAGCTGGCGCTCGCAGCGCGTGGCGATCTCTCGGTCATGGGTGACGAGCACCAGCGTCGTGCCGGCCTCGCGGTTCAGCTCGAACATCAGCTCCATCACCGCGCCGCCGGTCGCGAAATCCAGGCTGCCGGTGGGCTCGTCGGCCAGCAGCAGCGCCGGGCGCAGCACGAAGGCGCGCGCCAGCGCCACGCGCTGCTGCTCGCCGCCCGACAGCACGCGCGGGTAATGCCCGAGGCGTTCGCTCAGGCCCACGCGCGCCAGCATGGCCGCCGCCTGCTCGCGCGCATCACGGTCGCCGCGCAGCTCCAGCGGCAGCATCACGTTCTCCAGCGCCGTCAGGTTGGGCAGCAGCTGAAAGCTCTGGAACACGAATCCCAGCTCGCGCGCACGCACCGCGGCGCGCTCGTCCTCGTTCAGCGCGAACAGCGCCTGGCCGCGCAGCTTGACGGTGCCACCGCTCGGCGTGTCCAGGCCAGCCAGGATGGCCAGCAGCGTGCTCTTGCCCGAGCCCGACGCGCCAACGATGGCGACCGATTCCCTTGCGGTCAGCTCGAAGCTGATGTCATGCAGAATCGTCAGCTCCCCGGTGGCGTCGCGCACGCGCTTGGTGATCTGGTCAACTTGAACAAGGACTTCGGGCATGTCGGGACTGCGGCGGCGGGCGGTGGTGGCGCACTTTAGCCTGGGGGTGATCGCCAGCTGGACGTCAGGGTCGGCGGCCGCAGCGGCCGAGCCACCCGTCATCGTCGTGGTCGGCGACAGCCTGTCGGCCGAATACGGCCTCAAGGCCGGCGACGGCTGGGTGGCCCTGCTGCAGGCCCGCCTGACTGAGCAGAAGAAGCCCTACCGCGTCGTCAACGCCAGCATCAGTGGCGACACGACAGCCGGCGGCCGCAGCCGGCTGCCCGCGGCGCTGCGCACGCACAAGCCGGCCATCGTCATCATCGAGCTGGGCGGCAACGACGCGCTGCGCGGCCTGCCGCTGGCGAGCACCCGCGACAACCTGACGACGATGACGCGCACCGCTCAGGAAGCCGGCGCCAAGGTCGTCATCGTCGGCATGCAGGTGCCGCCCAATTACGGCTCGGCCTATGGCAAGGAATTCGCGGGCCTGTTCGAGCAGGTCGCCAAGGACCGCCACGCGGCCCTCGTGCCCTTCCTGCTCAAGGGCGTGGCCGAGCGCGCAGACATGGCGGACTGGTTCCAGCCCGACCGCATCCACCCGCTGGCCAAGGCGCACCCGCTGATGCTGGACAACGTCTGGGCCGCCCTCAGGCCGCTTCTGTAGCGCGCGGCGCGCTTATTTTTCGTTCTGCTTCTGCTGGTCGCCGCGCTTGTCCTCGCGCCGGCCATCCGGGCGGCTCCTCTGCGGCCCTTCCTCGCGCGGTTGGGCGCGTGGCTGAGCTTGGGGTTGCGGCTGCGGCTGGGGTTGGGACGGCATCTGCACCCGCGGCGGCTCCGGCATGCGCTGGGGCTCGGCTTGAGGCACGCGGCGCTGCACCTCTTCCCGGCGCTGCTGTTCCTCGCGGCGTTGCTGCACTTGCTGCATCTCGCTACGGCGCTGCTGCTCTTCGCGCTGCTGCAGCATTTCGTTGCGCCGCTGCTGCTCCTCGCGTTGTTGCAGCATCTCGTTACGACGCTGCTGCTCCTCACGCTGCTGCTGCATCTCGTTGCGGCGTTGCTGTTCCTCGCGCTGCTGCTGAGCCCGCAAGGGGATGTTGTCGCCGCCGCGTTGCGGCTGTTCGACGTTCGGCCGCGGCAGCGCCTGCGGCGCGGGCGTTTGCGGTTGCTGGACGACGGCGGGGACCGCGGGCTGAGGCGTCGGTACCGCCGGCCTGCCCTCGCGGCGGGGCAGCTGGCCGTCGCTGCGCCAGCCCATGCCGGACTGGCGCTCACGCTCACGTTCGTGCTCACGTTCACGCTGGCGTTCGGGCTCGGCCGCACGCGTCGGCGCAGCCGGCAGCACGGCGGCGAGGTCATTGCGGCCCGGCGCGACCGGCAGCGGGCGTGCCCAGCCAGGCTCGGCCTTGCGGTCGGGGCCGCGCACCGGCATGGGCTGGATGGCCGCGCCCGGTGCCGGCAGCATGCTGACGGCGTTGGGCGCATCGCGGTAGCGGTGCGGGCGCTGCACGGTCACGGGGTCGCGCACGTCGCGCGGGTCGTTGATGCGGCTCACGTAGCGCGGGCTGTGGTGATAGGCCGGCACATAGACTTCGCGAGGCGCCAGCGGATACCAGCCATAGCGCGGCGGCGGCGGGCGGCTGCCGATGGTGATGCCGACGCTGACGGAGCCCCCACCCACCCAGCCGACCAGCGCCGGCGCGTAGACGGGCCGGTGCATGTAAGGCCCCGGCGCCCAGCACCAGCGCCCGCCCCAGCTGACCCAGCGGCCGTAGTGGAAGGGCGCGAAGCCCCAGGGCGCGTCGTCCACCCAGGTCCAGCCCCAGTGGCGCGACCAGGCCCAGTGGCCATAGCGATACGGCGCCCAGTCGGCGACGATGGTGGTGGTCGGGATCCAGACGGTGCCGTAGTCAGGCGCGGTCTCCCAGCGGCCGTAGCGGTCCAGGTCTTCGGCGCCCGTCATTTCGGGCGACACGTAGCGGGCCGATCCGGCGTATTGGCGATCGCCCTCGTCGCGGCTTTCGGCCAGCACCCAGTCGCCGAAGGCATCGCTGTACAGCGGCGAGCGCTCGGCGCGCGGGCTGTCGGGCCACCACAGCTCGACCTGCTCACCGGTGCCCAGCGCCACCGGCGAGGCGCCGCGCGCCCAGTCGAAGCGCATGCGGCCCTGCCAGACATACAACTTGCTGCCGCGGTCCAGTTGCTCGACGCGGTAGAGGCCTTCGCGCTCCGGCTGGGCCGTGCCTTCGCGGGTGCGCACCTGCGTCTCGGCCGCGTTCTCGGGGCTGCGCAGGCGCAGCGCGACATCGCCGCGGTCGATCTGCAGCAGGGTCTGGCCCTCGTCGAGCTGGCTCAGCTCCAGGTCGCTGCGCTCGTCGACCCAGATCGTCGTCGAGCCGCTGCGCAGGCTGATGCGGGCCCGGTCGTCGGTGCGCACGCGGTCACCCTCGCCTATCGTCTGGTTGCGCGTCAGGCGCGTCCATTCGCGGCTGTCGTGGTCAAACAGCCAGGCGTCGCCAACGACGTCCACGACGCGTGCCGCTCGTGCAGGCGGGTCACGGTCCGTGTCCTGGGCGCGGACGGCCGGGGCGACGGCGATCAGCAGGGTCAGCGCCAGCATGCGCCAGCGGCGGCGGGACAGAACGAGCTTGGAATCGGCGGGCGTGGCCATGGAGAGGCTCCTTTGCGCAAAGCTAACGCAGCGGGCACGCTGCCGGTGCACGTCACTTACAAAGGTTTCATGTCTTTGCCGGCGCGCGAAAGCCTGATCAATCGTCCGCATTCGGGTCCAACTCGGGGAAGAGCACGGCCGTGAAGCCGAAACGCGTGAAGTCGGTGACGCGCATCGGGTAGAGGATGCCGTCGAGGTGGTCGCATTCGTGCTGCACGACACGGGCATGGAAGCCGTCCACGGTGCGGTCGATCGGTTGGCCTTCCGCGTCGAAGCCGGTGTAGCGGATGCGCTCGTCGCGCGCGACGACGCCACGCAGGCCTGGCACCGACAGGCAGCCCTCCCAGCCTTCGGTGCGCCCGCCGTCCAGCACCTCGACGACCGGGTTGATCAACACCGTCGGCGGCACCGGCGGCGCGTCTGGGTAGCGCGGGTTCTTGTCGTAGCCAAAGATGACCAGGCGCAGATCGACGCCGATCTGCGGTGCGGCCAGCCCGGCACCGTTGGCGGCGGCCATGGTCTCGAACATGTCGGCGATCAGGGCTTTTAGCTCGGGCGTGCCGAACTCGGCCACTGGCTGGGCCACGCGCAGCAGGCGCGGGTCGCCCATCTTCAGAATCTCGTGCACGGCCACCGGGGCCTCCTTCGGCTATCGTGATCGGCGATTCTAGGAAGCCTCCGCAAATGCACGACTTCATCGACGACCTCGGCCACGGCATCTACGCCATCGACACCGGCTTCCAGCGCCCGCGCTTCGATGCGGCCTACCTCGTTGTCGAGAACGGCCGGGCCGCCTTCATCGACACTGGCACCAACCACGCGGTACCGCGCCTGCTGGCCGCGCTGACGGCGCTCGGCCTCGCGCCCGAGGCGGTGGACTGGGTCATCCCGACGCATGTCCACCTCGACCATGCCGGCGGCGTCGGCCTGCTGATGCAGCAGCTACCGAACGCCCGCGCCCTCGTCCATCCACGCGGTCTGCGCCACATGGTCGATCCCAAGGCGCTGTGGCTGGGCGCGCTGGCCGTCTACGGTGAAGAAGAGATGCAGCGCAGCTACGGCAGGCTGGTGGGCGTGCCGGCCGAACGCGCCGAGGCCAGCCACGACGAGCAGCTCGTCCACCTCGCCGGCAGGCCGCTGCGCCTCATCGACAGTCCCGGCCACGCCAAGCACCACCACGCGATCTGGGATGAAAAGAGCCGCAGCTGGTTCACCGGCGACACCTTCGGCCTGTCCTACCGCGCCTTCGACGTCGACGGCCGCGCGTGGATCCTGCCCACGAGCACGCCGGTGCAGTTCGATCCCGACGCGCTGAAGGCCACCGTCGCTCGCCTGCTGGCCACCGAGCCGGTGGCCATGCAGGTGACGCACTACGGCCGCATCGGCGGCTCTGTGGGCGAGGTGCAGCGCCTGGCCGCGCAGATGCTGGAGCAGGTCGACGAGATGGTCGCGCTTGCCGAATCGCTGCGCACGGCGCCGGACCGGCACGAGCGGCTCAAGGCCGGCCTGCTGGACGGCTATCTCACACGGCTGCGCGCCCACGGCCACGCGGCCGGCGCGGACGCGGCAGACTGGCTCGCGCTGGACGCCGAGCTGAACGCCCAGGGCCTCGAGGTCTGGCTGGACCGCCCGGCCCGCTGACGCCGCCCCGCACTCGCCGCGGGCGGAGCGCCCCGCGCCGGTGCGCGCCATCGCACCGCGCCTGTGCCGCGCAGGGTTTGCCCCGCGGCCTGCCCTGGGAAACCGCGTTGGCACGTCTCTTGCGCTGATCTGTCCGAGACGCCGCGCGTGAGCCGGTGCCTGATGACATTCGCCAACGGCGGCGACCCAGCGCAACGGCGCGAATTCCTCTGGCCCCGGTCGAGCAGACAGCTGCTGACGGGGCCTTCTTCTTGGTCCCTCCCAACGGCTCGTGCGCGGCCCGGCGGGCGGAGCCTGCTTCGCTAGAAACAGACCATGCACATCGTCCTCATCGGCCACGGAATGGTGGGCCAGAAATTTCTCGAATCCCTGGCGGAAGGCAGCGCCGGCGCCGACGTGCAGGTGACGGTGCTGTGCGAGGAGCCGCGCCCGGCCTACGACCGCGTGCACCTGTCGGAGTTCTTCTCGGGCAAGTCGGCGCAGGACTTGTCGCTGGTCGCGCCGGGCTTCTTCGAAAAGACCGGCTTCCAGCTGCGCCTGGCGACGAAAGCCGACGCCATCGAACGCCGCAACCACACGGTGACGACGGCCGACGGCGAGGTCATCGCCTACGACAAGCTGGTGCTGGCCACCGGTTCCTATCCCTTCGTGCCCGCGGTGCCGGGGCGCGAGCGGTCGCACTGCCATGTCTACCGCACCATCGAGGACCTGGAGGGCATGAAGGCCAGCGGCGCGGTGTCCAAGACCGGCGTCGTCATCGGCGGCGGACTGCTGGGGCTGGAATGCGCGAAGGCACTGCGCGACATGGGCCTGCAGACCCATGTCGTCGAGTTCGCGCCGCGGCTGATGGCCGTGCAGATCGACGAGACCGGCGGCCGCGTGCTGCGCACGAAGATCGAGGAACTCGGCGTCGAGGTGCACACCGGCCGCAACACGGTGGAGATCACCGACGGTGCGATGGCCCGTCACCGACTGGTCTTCACCGACGGCACCTGGCTGGAGACCGACATGCTGGTGTTCTCCGCCGGCATCCGCCCGCGCGACGAGCTGGCGCGGCAATGCGTGCTGGCCATCGGCCCGCGCGGCGGCGTCGTCGTCGACGACCACTGCCGCACCAGCGACCGCAACGTCTACGCCATCGGCGAGGTCGCGGCCTGGAACGAGCAGACCTACGGGCTCGTCGCCCCAGGGTACGAGATGGCTCGCGTGGCGGCCCGGCACATCACCGGCAATGCGGAGGCGGCCTTCCCCGGCGCGGACCTCTCCACCAAGCTCAAGCTGATGGGCGTGGACGTGGCCAGCATCGGCGACGCGCACGGCAAGACGCCGCACTGCCGCAGCTACCAGTACGTGGACGAGCGCAAGCAGGTCTACAAGAAGATCGTCACCAGCCAGGACGGCAGCAAGCTGCTGGGCGCCGTGCTGGTGGGCGACGCGAGCGAGTACGGCACGCTGCAGCAGATGGTCCTCAACGGCATCAAGCTGCCGGCCGAGCCCGAGTTCCTGATCCTGCCCAGCAGCGACGGCAAGGCCAAGGTCGGCCTGGGCGTGGACGCGTTGCCCGACAGCGCCCAGCTCTGCTCGTGCAACAACGTCAGCAAGGGCCAGATCTGCGCCGCGGTGGGCGACGGCGCGACGACCATGAGCGCCATCAAGGCCTGCACCAAGGCCGGCGCCACCTGCGGCGGCTGCGTGCCGCTGGTCACCCAGGTCATGAAGTTCGAGATGGCCAGGCGCGGCATGGCCGTCAACAACCACCTCTGCGAGCACTTCGCGCACTCGCGCCAGGAGCTCTACCACCTGGTGCGCGTCGGTGGCATCAAGAGCTTTGGCGAGCTGCTGGGCCGGCACGGCCATGGCCTGGGCTGCGACATCTGCAAGCCCGCGGCGGCCAGCATCTTCGCGTCCTGCTGGAACGAGTTCGTGCTCAAGCCCGAACTGGCCAGCCTGCAGGACAGCAACGACTACTACCTCGGCAACATCCAGAAGGATGGCAGCTACTCCGTCGTGCCGCGCATGCCGGGCGGCGAGGTGACGCCAGAGGGCCTGATCGCCGTCGGCCAGGTCGCGAAGAAGTACGGCCTGTACACCAAGATCACCGGCGGCCAGCGCGTCGACCTGTTCGGCGCGCGCGTGGAGCAGTTGCCTCTGATCTGGGAGGAGCTGATCGCGGCGGGTTTCGAGAGCGGCCATGCCTACGGCAAGTCGCTGCGCACGGTGAAGAGCTGCGTGGGCAGCACGTGGTGCCGCTACGGCGTGGGCGATTCGGTCGGTCTGGCCGTGGAGCTGGAGCACCGCTACAAGGGCCTGCGCTCGCCGCACAAGATCAAGTTCGGCGTGTCGGGCTGCACCCGCGAATGCGCCGAGGCGCAGGGCAAGGACGTCGGCATCATCGCCACCGACAAGGGTTGGAACCTCTACGTCTGCGGCAACGGCGGCATGAAGCCACGCCACGCCGAGCTGATCGCCAGCGACCTGGACAAGGCCACGCTGCTGCAGCTCATCGACCGCTTCCTGATGTTCTACGTGCGCACGGCCGACCGCCTGCAGCGCACCAGCACCTGGCGCGAAAACCTCGAAGGCGGCCTGGACTACCTGAAAGACGTGCTGATCGGCGACTCGCTGGGCATCGCCGCCGAGCTGGAGGCGCAGATGCAGCAGGTCGTCGACACCTACCAGTGCGAATGGAAGACCGCCGTGACCCAGCCCGAGGTGCGCCAGCGCTTCCGCTCCTTCGTCAACAGCGAGACGCCGGACGAGCAGATCGTCTTCGTGAAGGAGCGCGGCCAGATCCGCCCGGCTCGCGCCGACGAACGCGAAGAAACGCCCGCCTGACCCAAGGAGCCGACATGACCTACACCCCCATCTGCGCCGTCGACGACATCCTGCCCAACACCGGCGTCGCGGCTCGCATCGGCGGCCGCCACGTGGCCGTGTTCCGCGTCGGCAGCGACGACTTCCACGCCATCGACAACATCGACCCGCGCTCCGGCGCGAGCGTGCTGTCGCGCGGCCTCGTCGGCAACCTGGGTGAGCGCGTCGTCGTCGCGTCGCCGCTCTACAAGAACCATTTCGACCTCAGCACCGGCGAATGCCTGGAAGCGCCCGAGCAATCGGTGCAAGCCCACGCCGTGCAGGTGCAGGACGGCCGCGTGCTCGTCGCGCTGAGATGAACTGCCCCTCGCCCAACCTCGCATCGCTGAACGCGAGCGAGTCTGGTCGGTCCCCCGGGGGGACGGCGATGCTTGCCGGCTCGACCGGCAAGCACATCGCCAGCGCGGGCTGGCTTGGGAGCGGCCCGGCGCTCGGCCCGCAAGGTGCCCAGCCCATGACACCCGAAGACAACTGAATCAAGGAAACAAACCATGGCCTACGTCGTACCCACCGAGTTCGTGACCAAGATGGTCGATTCCGGTGAATCCAAGCTGCTGATGTCCACCCGCGACACGCTGATCAGAGCCTACATGGCCGGCGCCATCCTGGCGCTGGCCGCCGCGTTCGCGGTGTCGGTCAGCGTCAACACCGGCAACCCGCTGCTCGGCGCGGTGCTGTTCCCGGTCGGCTTCATCCTGCTCTATCTGATGGGCTTCGACCTGCTGACCGGCGTGTTCACGCTGGTGCCGCTGGCCGTGCTGGACAAGCGCCCCGGCGCGACCTGGGCCGGCGTGCTGCGCAACTGGACGCTGGTGTTCATCGGCAACTTCGCCGGCGCGCTGACGGTGGCCGTCTTCATGGCCATCATCTTCACCTTCGGCTTCAGCGAAGCGCCCAACGCCATCGGCCTGAAGATCGGCAGCATCGGCGAGAGCCGCACGGTGGGCTACGCCGCCCACGGCGCGGCCGGCATGCTGACCCTCTTCATCCGCGGCGTCATGTGCAACTGGATGGTCTCCACCGGCGTCGTCGCAGCCATGATGTCCACGTCGGTCTCGGGCAAGGCCATCGGCATGTGGATGCCGGTGATGGTGTTCTTCTACATGGGCTTCGAGCACAGCATCGTCAACATGTTCCTGTTCCCGTCGGGCCTGATGCTGGGCGGCAAGTTCACGCTGATGGACTACTTCATCTGGAACGAGATCCCCACCGTCGTCGGCAACCTCGTGGGTGGCATCACCTTCGTCGGCCTCACGCTTTACTCGACGCACTACAAGACGGCGCCCAAGCGCAAGCTCGCGTGAGCCCCTCGTCCGGCCGCGCTCCGCTGAACGAGGGCGTGCCCAGCCGGTCCCCCACGGGGACGAAGTCATTGACATGACGCTTCAGATCGCCGTTGGCCAGCACTCCGAGGCCGGCGTCAAGCCGCTGAACCAGGACTTCCACGGCGTCGCCCAGCCGACCGACGCGCAGCGCCGCTCGCGCGGCATTGCGCTGGCGATTGCCGACGGCATCAGCAGCAGCGCGGTCAGCCAGGTGGCCAGCGCAGCCGCCGTACGCGGCTTCCTGGAGGACTATTACGGCACGTCGGAAGCCTGGACCGTGCGCCGCGCCGCTCAATGCGTGCTGGCCGCCACCAACGGCTGGCTGCATGCGCAGACGCAGCGCGGCGACGGCCGTTTCGACAAGGACCGCGGCCATGTCTGCACCTTCAGCGCGCTGGTCTTCAAGGGCCGCGAGATGCACCTCTTGCACGTGGGCGACACGCGTGTGTACCGCGTCCACGCCACGGCGCTGGAGCAGTTGAGCCAGGACCACCGCGTACGGCTGGACGGCGGCCAGACCTATCTGGGCCGCGCACTCGGCATCAGTCCGCACCTGGAAGTCGACCACGCCAGCTGGCCGACCGAGGTGGGCGAGACCTTCCTGCTGGCCACGGACGGCGCCTACGAGCGGCTGGATGCGGCGCTGGTGCAGTCCACGCTGGCAAGCCACGGCGACGACCTGCAGGCGGCTGCCGAGGCGCTGGTGGCGGCGGCGCTGGCCCGGGGCAGCCAGGACAACGCGACCGTCATGCTGGCGCGCGTCGAGGCCCTGCCCGCGCCACTCGCGCCGCGGCGGCACGAGGGGCTGCGCCTGCCGCCCCGGCTCGCGCCGCGCCAGGAGTTCGAAGGCTACCGCATCGTGCGCGAGCTGCACGCCAGCACGCGCAGCCAGGTCGTGCTGGCCGTGGACGCGGACGGGCGCGAATGGGCACTCAAGCTGCCCACGGCCGACCTGGCCGGCAACGCGCGCGAACTGGACCGCTTTGCCACCGAGGAATGGGTGGCCCGGCGCGTCGACAGTCCGCACATCATCAAGGCCGCGCCGCCCGAACGCAAGCGCGGGCACCTTTTCACCGCCGTCGAGTTCATCCACGGCCAGACGCTGGCGCAGTGGATGACCGACCACCCACGGCCCGGGCTGGACGAGGTGCGCGGCATTGCCGACCAGATCGCCCGCAGCCTGCAGGCGCTGCATCGCAAGGAGATGCTGCACCAGGACCTGCGGCCCGAGAACCTGATGATCGACCGCCAGGGCACGGTCATCCTCATCGACCTCGCCTCGGCCCATGTGGCGGGCCTCAGCGAAGGCCTGGGCGACGCACGCGCGCTGGAGCTGGCCGGCACGCTGCAGTACACGGCGCCGGAATACTTCACCGGCGAAGGCGGCTCACCCGTGGCCGAGCTGTTCTCGCTGGCCGTGCTGATCTACCAGATGCTGACCGGCGCCCTGCCCTACGGCCTGCAGGTGCCCCAGGTGCGCGGCGTGCGCGACCTGCATAAGCTGCAATACGTGCCGCTGCGCACGCGCCGACCGGACCTGCCGGAATGGCTGGATCGCGTGCTGCGCAAGGCCTTGCAGCCGCAGGCGGCGCGCCGGCAGCAGGCGCTGTCGGAGTTCCTGCATGACCTGCATGCGCCGGGGCCGGAGTTCATGAAGCGGGACCGCACGCCGCTGCAGGAGCAGCATCCGCTGCTGTTCTGGCGGGGGTTGACGTTGGTGTTTGGGTTGGCGACGGTGGTGCTGCTGGGGTTGAGAGTCAGCGGGTACTGAAGGGCGCAACGACCGGCTGGCATCATGGACCGTTAGTTGGGTACCGTTTGAACCTATGACGCCTAAAGAACTTGTCGATGCGGCAGTGGCTCCACTCTCGGCAGCACTCCGGGAAGCGGGATTCAAGAAATCTGGGCGCCGATTCCACAAGGACGCAGGTGAAGCTCGCATGCTCCTGGAAGTTCAAGCCAGCCAGTGGAACCAAGAGAACAGCGCGAGATTCACCATCAATCTCGCCGTGTACGTCCCATCCATTCTTCGAAAACTTGGGGAGGAAGTGGGCGCTCCTCCAAAGTCGGAAGTCGGCTGCACCTGGGGCGCGCGCATTGGATTCGTGACGCCGGAACGGCTCGATCGCTGGTGGGAACTGGACGGCGTGGAGTCTGTCGCCGGCGTATCGTTGCAGGTCGTCGACACCGTTCGTCGCTATGCGTTGCCTTGGCTTGAGACTGCAGCGACGTATGAAGGCCTTTGCGGAATCCTTGCGCTGTCGAACGGCATCCCCGCTGCCGACGTGCTCTGGTCCTTGGGTCTTCACTCTGAAGCAGTCGCCTGCGTAAAGGGCATGCCTCTGACCAGTTCGGGCCGAGTTCAGGCTGCGGCTGAATGGCTCCAAGCCCACGCGCACGCGCACGCGCCCTGAGCATTTGCTGCAGCGGACGGCGCTGCCGCCCGCTGAGCAGGATCGTCAAACATCCAACCCCAACTCCTGAATCTTTCGCGTGATCGTGTTCCGCCCGATGCCCAGCTTCTGCGCGGCCTCGATGCGGCGGCCGCGGGTGATGTCCAGCGCCGTCAAGATGAGTTGGGCCTCGAAGCGCTTGGTCAGCGCGTCCCACACATCCGGCTCGCCGGCCAGCAGGCGGGCGCGGGCGTCGGCGGCCATGTCGGCCAGCCAGCCTTCGCCGCTGCTGGTGCTGGCGGGTGCGGCGACCGGCTGCGGCGCGACAGCGCCGGGCTGGGCTTGCGGCGCGTTGGTCATCGCCGTGCCGGACGGTGCTGCGACGTAGCCGGGCTGCAGTTCGTCCGGCAGGTCCTTGGGCTCGACGACCTGGCTGGGCGCCATGACGCTGAGCCAGTGGCAGATGTTCTCGAGCTGGCGCACGTTGCCGGGGAAATCGAAGGCGGTCAGCACGGTCAGTGCCGCGTCGGACAGACGCTTGGGTTCGACGCCCAGCTCGGTCGCGCTGCGCTGCAGGAAGTGGCGAGCCAGCGAGGCGATGTCTTCGCGGCGTTCGCGCAGCGGCGGCAGGCGCAGGCGGATGACGTTGAGGCGGTGGAACAGGTCCTCGCGGAACACGCCCTGGCGCACGCGGTCTTCCAGGTTCTGATGGGTGGCCGCGATGACGCGCACATTGCTGCGCATCGGGCTGTGGCCGCCGACGCGGTAGAACTGGCCGTCGGACAGCACGCGCAAGAGGCGCGTCTGCAGCTCGAAAGGCATGTCGCCGATTTCATCGAGGAAGAGCGTGCCGCCATCGGCCTGTTCGAAGCGGCCGCGCCGCGAGGCCTGCGCGCCGGTGAAGGCGCCGCGTTCGTGGCCGAAGAGCTCGCTCTCCAGCAGGTCCTTCGGGATGGCCGCCGTGTTGATGGCGACGAACGGGCCTTCGCCGCGCGGGCTGTGCTTGTGCAGCGCGCGGGCCACCAGTTCCTTGCCGGAGCCGCTTTCGCCCGTGATCATCACGGTGACATTGCTTTGCGACAGGCGGCCGATGGCGCGGAAGACGTCCTGCATCGCCGGTGCCTGGCCGAGCATCTCGGGCACCTGCGCGGCGGCCTCCTGCTCGCCGGCCTCGCGCTGGCTTTCCTCCTGCGCGCGGCGGATCAACTCGACGGCACGCGGCAGGTCGAAGGGCTTGGGCAGGTATTCGAAGGCGCCGCCCTGGAAAGCGGATACGGCGCTGTCGAGGTCGGAATAGGCCGTCATGATGATGACGGGCAGGGCCGGCAGGCGCGCCTTGACCTTGGCCAGCAGTTCCAGGCCCGAGCCCCCGGGCATGCGGATGTCCGAGACCAGCACCTGCGGTGAGTCGTCGTCGAGCGCGGCGAGCATGTCGCGCGCATTGCTGAAGCTGCGCACCGGCAGCCCCTCGCGGGCCAGGGCCTTCTCGAGCACGAAGCGGATCGAGTGGTCGTCGTCAACAACCCAGATGGATTTCATGCGGTTCCTCAGCCCATCCCGTCGGCTTGTGGCTTCAAGGCAAGGGCAGCGTGATTCGGAAATTCGTCAGGCCTGGCTCGCTCTCGCAATCGATCATGCCCTGGTGTTGCTGGGCGATCGTCTGCGCGAGCGTGAGTCCGAGGCCCGAGCCGCCCTCCCGCCCTGAGACCAGGGGAAAGAAGATGCGATCCCGGATCTCGGCGGGGACGCCGGGACCGTTGTCCTCGATATGCAATTCCAGTGCCAAGCGCCAGCGCTGCTTACCAATCGTGACCTGTCGGGCCACGCGCGTGCGCAGCACGATCTGCGCGTCGCCGGCCGCGATGCGCGAACCGAGCACTTGAGCGGCGTTCTGCACGATGTTCAGCGTCATCTGGATCAGCTGCTCGCGATCGCCGCGGAAATCGGGCAGCGAGGTGTCGTAGTCGCGCGGGATGTCCAGGCCGCGTGGGTACTCGATGAGCACCAGCGCCCGCACCCGCTCGCAGATCTCGTGGATGTTGACGTCGCCCACGACATGGGCGCGGCGGTGTGGCGCGAGCAGCCGGTCGACGAGGCTCTGCAGCCGGTCGACCTCGTGCACGATGACCTGGGTGTATTCGGTCAGCTCCGGGTTGTCGTCCTGAAACTCCATGGCCAGCAGCTGCGCCGCGCCGCGGATGCCGCCGAGCGGGTTCTTGATTTCATGCGCCAGGTTGCGCGTGAGTTCCTTGGTCGCCTGGACCTGGTCGAGGCTGCGCTCATCGCGGTCCTGGCGCGCCTGCTGGGCAATCTCGATGAGCTCGACGAGCACACGCGGCTCGCCATCGACGCCGGCGTCCATCTGCGACACGATGACGTGCACCGGCAGGCCGTCCTCGTGGGCCCAGGCGCCGCGGCGCAGCGATGCATCAAAGCGGCTGCTGGAGTACTGGTTGGCGGCCACGCCGGCCAGGGTTTCGGTCAGGCGCTGGGGATCGTCGAACCAGTCGGGCAGCTGGGCGCGCTGCACGGCGCGGCGCGACAGCCGCATGACGTTCTCGAAGGCGGCATTGGCGAACAGGCATTCGCCATCGGCACGGACGACGACCACCATGGTCGCCAGCAGATCCAGGCCGGCGAACTCGGCCGGCAGCAAGGAGGTATCAGTCATGAGGCGCCGAGGCGCCACGCGCCTCAGGGAAGTTTTGCGATCTCGCGCTTGAGCGCTTGCACATCGGCTTCGTAGCGGCCGATGTTGTCCTTGAGTTCGGCCATGCGGTCCAGATACTTCTGGTAGTTGCGCTCGTCGCCGCGACGCTCGCCCTGGCCGTTGTTGAATTCCTTCTGTGCCGCGGCGAGGCGCTCCTCGGCCTGTTGCAGTTCGGTTTGCAGCACACGGCGGCGTTCGTCGTCGCGCACGCGCTGCTGGCCGGCGTCGACACGGCTTTCAGCACTGCGGGCCTCCGTGGACGGCGCGGCGGCACCCGTGCGCGGCTTGACGGTCTGCACGACCGTGATGGGCGTGCCCTCGATCGTGCGGCAACCCTTCTCGTTGGCTTCCTTGGCGGACAGCGCGTCGGTGTAGAGCACCGGCGGGCCGGGGCAGCGGTAGACCGTGCCTTGCGCCTGGGCACCCAGGCTGGCGACGACGATCAGCAGACCCAGCAATCGATTCAGCATGGCGGCATTGTGGCGCAGGCCAACGGCAAGCCAACGGCATTGCCCCACGCATAAAAAAGGGGCCGCACGGGCGGCCCCTGTCCGTCGACAAGGCAGCGTCAGTGCTGCCCATGGCGATCACAGCGCGTAGTACATGTCGAACTCGACCGGGTGGGTGGCCATGCGGAAACGCGTCACTTCCTGCATCTTCAGTTCGATGTAGGCGTCGATGTACGAGTCGGTGAACACGCCGCCCTTGGTCAGGAAGGCGCGATCCTTGTCCAGGTAGTCCAGCGCCTGGTCGAGGCTGTGGCAGACGGTCGGGATCTTCGCGTCTTCCTCGGGTGGCAGGTGGTACAGGTCCTTCGTGGCGGCTTCGCCCGGGTGGATCTTGTTCTCCACGCCGTCCAGGCCGGCCATCAGCAGCGCGCTGAAGGCGAGGTAGGGGTTGGCGGAAGGATCGGGGAACCGCGCTTCGATGCGGCGGCCCTTGGGGTTGCCGACGTAGGGGATGCGGATCGATGCCGAGCGGTTCTTGGCCGAGTAGGCCAGCTTCACCGGGGCTTCGAAGCCAGGCACCAGGCGCTTGTATGAGTTCGTGCCGGGGTTGGTGATGGCGTTCAGCGCGCGGGCATGCTTGATGATGCCGCCGATGTAGTACAGCGCGAACTCGCTCAGGCCGGCATAACCGTCACCCGCGAACAGGTTCTTGCCGTCCTTCCAGACCGACTGGTGCACGTGCATGCCGGAGCCGTTGTCGCCGACCAGCGGCTTGGGCATGAAGGTCGCGGTCTTGCCGTAGGCGTGGGCGACGTTCTGGATGATGTACTTCTGCAACTGCAGCCAGTCGGCGCGCTGGACCAGCGAGCTGAACTTGGTGCCGATTTCCATCTGGCCCGCGTTCGCCACTTCGTGGTGATGCACTTCGACCGGGATGCCACACTGCTCGAGGATCAGGCACATTTCCGAGCGCATGTCCTGGCCGCTGTCGACCGGGGGCACGGGAAAGTAGCCGCCCTTGACGGTGGGGCGGTAGCCGGAGTTGCCGTGCTCGTATTCCTTGGCCGAGTTCCAGGCGCCTTCTTCGGACTCGATCTTGAAGAACGAGCCGGACATGTCATTGCCCCAGCGCACGCTGTCGAAGATGAAGAACTCCGGCTCGGGGCCGAAATAGGCGGTGTCGCCCAGGCCGGAGGCCTTGAGATAAGCCTCGGCGCGCTTGGCCAGCGAACGCGGGTCGCGCTCATAGGCCTTGCCGTCCGCGGGGTCGACCACGTCGCAGGACAGGATCAGCGTCGGCTCTTCGAAGAAGGGGTCGACGTTGGCGGTGTTGGGATCGGGCATGAGCAGCATGTCCGAGGCTTCGATGCCCTTCCAGCCGGCGATCGAGGAGCCGTCGAAGGCGTGACCCGACGTGAACTTGTCTTCATCGAAATGGGAGACGGGCACGGAGACGTGCTGCTCCTTGCCACGGGTGTCGGTGAAGCGGAAATCAACGAACTTGATTTCGTTTTCCTTCACCATGTTCATCACATCGGCGACGGTCTTGGCCATCAATAGCTCCTAGCGGAATCGAGAGGGTGGGTTGCTGCCGCCAACGCACACGCGCCAGCGGCCACGGGGGAATCAAAGCAGGTTGCATGCCAGAGTGCACCGACATGGGTTGTCGCCGCAGGGCGGGGCATTATGTGGCGGACGCCAGTTACAGCGGAACGACTATCGCACCAGCTCAGTGCTGATTGATGCACCAAACTGAATCACGCCCTGCTTCAGGGCGCCGTAGGCCAGGTCGAGCTGACCCGCCTCACCTTTGACACCCAGCTCGATGCAACGGCCCCACTGCGGGTGGTCGACGCTGGGCAGGCTGAAGACCTTGATGCCGGCGAACTCGGCCTCGATGGCCACCATCAGCGGCGTGAGGCTGGCTTCCATCGCACCTTGCACGATCAGCGAGCGTTCGATGACGTCGACCTGGCGGTGCAGTTGCGGGTAGCGGTCCAGCACCCAGGCCATCATGGGATGGGCCATGACCGGGAAGCCGGGCACGAAGTGCACATCCCCGACGAAGAAGCCGGGGATCTTGTTGTAGGGGTTGGGGACGATGCCCGCGCCTTCGGGAAAGACGCCCATTTCGAACCGGCGGTGGTTGTCGGGGTGGTCGGGGTCGGCCGACGTACCCTGGTCGGCCGCGGTCTGCTGGATGCGCTGCCAGATCAGTTCGCGAGCCTCTGGGTGCAGCGCCAGCGGCCGGCCCAGGGCCGCGGCGGCGGACTGGCGCGTGTGGTCGTCCGGCGTTGCGCCGATGCCGCCGCAGCTGACGATGAGGTCACCGCTGGCAAAGGCCTCGCGCAGCCGGGCGATCAGCAGCTCGCGGTCGTCGCCAAGGTACTGAGCCCAGGCTAGTTGCATGCCGCGGGCGGACAGCAGCTCGATGAACTTGGCCAGATGCGAGTCCTGGCGTTTGCCGGACAGGATCTCGTCGCCAATGATGATCAGTCCGACTTGCATGGATTCAGGTTCCCGACAGAACTTCGGAGATGGCGACCGGCTCCCTCGCCCGCCGCGCCTGCAAGGCCGCCAGCGCGTAGTGCGCGAACCAGGCCGTGGAGAAGGCGAACACGAGCGTGTAAAGCCAGATGGACACCAGCACGAGGAACGGAGCCAGCGCCATGGCCATGGCGCTGAAGGCCCAGATCAACGACGGCGCCGCGCCCAGGTAGCCGCACACGACACCCATGGCCAGCATGGGCACGCGATGCTCCTTCAGCAGCGCGCGTCGCTCTTCGGCCGACGCATGTTCGGCCAGCACGTCGAAGCCGAAGACGCGATAGGTCAGCCAACCCCAGATCAGCGGCGGCAACACCATCACCAGCGGCGGGATCAGCCACAGCGGGATGGACAGCACGAGCAGCACCAGCGCGATCAAGGTGGCGGCGAGCGAAGCGCCGACGCTCT
Organism: Burkholderiales bacterium; assembly: GCA_019509985.1. Classification (GTDB taxonomy): domain Bacteria; phylum Pseudomonadota; class Gammaproteobacteria; order Burkholderiales; family Burkholderiaceae_C; genus Pelomonas. The sequence goes on from JAEKLF010000042.1 coordinate 46,412, forward strand.
GAATCAGCGTGCCGCCACGCTTCTTCTCCAGCAGCGGGAAGCGCCGCTCGGCCACCAGCCTGACGATGGCCGGCGTCATGCACAGCGCCACCAGCAACAGGCTCAGCAGGATGACCACCGGCAGCACACCGGCCAGCACGATGATGATCGTCAGCACGCTGCGGAAGGCCTGCAGGCCCATCGTGTCCAGCCATTGCAGCAGGCTGTCGACGAGGTGCCAGCCTTCAAGCGTCGCACGCACCGCGGCATTGGCGTCCGCCCAGAAGAAGTACATCAAGCCGAACACCAGCCCACCCGACACCACCAGGGGCAGCAGCGACAGCGCGATGACGCGCGGATGCAGGCAGTAGGCGGCGGCGCGCCAGAAGGAATCGGCGAGACCTTGCATCAGGCAGACTTTCTGAAGGACGTGACCAGGCGCGTCAGCCCCAGCCATTGCTGGCGCCAGAAACCGGCGCCGTAGTCGCGGCCACCCTCATCCGGCAACTGGTCGCGCACGCCGGTGGCATCGAAGCGATGCTCGAAGTCGCCGGTGCGAAAGAGCAGGTCCCAGACCGGCAGCAGCACGCCGAAGTTGTGTCCGCCCAGCGTGCCGCGGCCGCCGGACTCGTGGCCGACGCCGATGCTGTGGTGGCGGCGGTGAAAGCGCGGGCTGATCAGCAGCCGCTCGCCGACGGCGCCGAAGGTGATCCGCGCGTTGGCGTGCTGCAGGCTTTCCAGCAGCTGCGTGATGACCGTGATGGCGACGAACTGCCCCGGCTCGACGCCGATGAAGCGGGCCAGCAGCGCAAACGCAGTCGCAATCAGAACGTCGTCCAGCAGGTGGTTGCGGTTGTCGCTCCACATCGTCATCTGGCGTTGGCTGTGGTGCAGGCTGTGCAGGGCCCACCACCAGTTGAACTGGTGCTGGAAGCGATGCAGCCAGTAGCCGACGAAGTCGAAGACGACGAGGTACACCGCCAAGCTGACCCAGGCGATGTCGGTCACGCCGGGCCAGAGGCTGTCCAGATGCCAGGTCGGCAGGCCGGCCAGGCGCAGCTCGCTGGCGATGGCGTCCCAGACCGGGTCGATGCTGAAGAACATCAGCAAGCGCACGAGACCCAGGCGGTGGATCAGCGTGTAGACAACGTCGACGCGCACGGCGCCATGGTCGGTGACCGGCTCCACCGGCCAGCGTCGCTCCAGGATGCCGATGCCCACCAGGATGACGACCACCTGGATGACACCCCACAGCAGCCAGCCGGTCGCGTCGAAGGCGTCTTCCAGCAGGTTGCCGAAACCGAGGGCGAACACCACCGGCTGCACGACGGTCTCGTACAGCGCCTGCTGTGCGGCGTCGAAGGCGTTGGCAATCCAGTCGATCACGGCTTGTTGGGTTCCGGCGTCTTGAACAGGTTCGCGTAGCGCGGATGCTCGCGCAGCGGCGCAAAGCATAGGCCGCGCTGCTCCAGCCCCGTCATCAGCGGCTCCAGCACCGCAGGCGCCCAGGGGTCTTGGCGCTCCCAGATGCCGAGGTGGGCGATGAGGATGTCGCCGGGCTTGACGTCGCGCAGCGCCTTTTCCAGCAGCTGCGCGTTGGGCGAACTCTGGCTGGACAACTCGTCGCCAAGGAAGCCGGCGCGGCTCCAGCCCACGTGCGCGAAGCCACAGGCCTTGGCCGCGTTCAGCAGCGCCGCGGACGTGCGGCCGGCCGGCGCGCGAAAGATCGGTGCGAGCGGCTTGCCCGTCATCGCCGTGAAGCGCGCGGCGACCTTCTTCAGGCTTTCGCAGTACTGCTCGGGCGTCACCTCGTGCACGACGGGCGGGTTCACGCCCGCCTGGGTGCGCACCTTGAAGCGCACCACCTTGCCGTCGGCGTCCGGCACGTCTTCCATGAAGATGTCGTGGTCCCACGTGTGGGCGCCAAAGTCATGGCCCTCGGCCGCACGCTCGCGCCACCACGGTGCCCAGGTCTCGTCGAGCGTCGTGCCGCCGGTCAGCGTGGGCTCGCTGGCCAGGAAGAACGTGGCCTTGGCGTTGTGCTTCTTCAGCGTCTCGGCAATCAGCGGCGCGACACCCATGTGGCCGGTGTCGAAGGTGAGGTAGACCGGCTTGTCGCAAGGCGGCTGCGCTGCTGCGGTGGTCACCGCCAGCGCCAGGACAAAAGCTTTCATTGGCGCGGCTGATGGTCCAGCGTCCAGATGCCATGCGGCGACTTGCCCACCTTGACCTGGCGCACGACCTTGCGCGTGACCGTGTCGATCTGCGTCAGCTTGCCGGCCCAGCGCGACGTGACCAGCAGCGTCTTGCCATCGGTCAGCAATTCCATGTCGTCCGGCCCGGCGGGCGCCGGGAACTGGTCGACGACGGTGAACGTCGTGATGTCGATCTTGCTGATCGTGTTGGCCGCGCGGTTGGACACCAGCACATGGCGCTTGTCGCCCCAGGCGCGGAAGGAGTGCGTGCCCGCCGCCGTCGGGATGCGCTTGACCAGCTTGGGCAAGCCACCGCCGCTGACGTCCCAGACCTCGACGAGCTTGTCGCCCGTCAGCGCGACGAGCAGGAACTTGTCGTCAGGAGTCAGGTAGATGTCGGCGGGCATCTTGCCGACCGGCGCCTTCCACTTGACGTTCTGCGTAGCCAGGTCGATGGCCAGCAGTTCGTCGCTGTCCTGCAGGCTGGCGTAGACCGTCGTGCTCTTGCTGTCGATGCTGAGGTGGCTGGGTGTCTTGGGCGCGGGAATGCGCTTGACGAGCTGTAGCGGCTCGGCCGCGGTGCTGCCCTGCCAGCGGTACAGCACGACGTAATCCAGCCGGTTGGACGCGGTGACGAACCACTTCATGTCCGGCGAGAAGCGCAGGTGATAGGGGTCGGAGATGCCGCGCACGACGCGCTGGACCTCGGCCGTGCGTGGGTCGACGAAGGTCAGCGAATCACCCAGCGCGTTGGCGACGATGAGGGACTTTTCGTCGGGCGACAGGTAGAGGTGATGGGGCTCCTTGCCGGTCGGGATGCGCTTGACGACCGTGAAGCTGACCGGGTCGACGACCGAGATGTCGGCGTCCAGGGAATTGAGCACGAAGACCGGCGGATGCGCCTGCTGGGCCTGGGCGCCGAAGGTCGCCAAGCATCCCAAGATCACCGCCCATTTGCGAAACATCCAGCTCTCCAAAGGAAAGGGCGGCACGCCGCCGCCCTGCCCTTCGAGTTTACCCGGGGGGTCTGCCCCGTCCCTGTCCTGCATCAAGCCGGATTGACGAGTCTGACGCACCCGATGGATTCGTTACTCTTCGTCGCCACCCAGGATGCCGCCCAGCAGCCCGCCGGCACCGAAGCCGCCCAGCACCGAGCCTTCTTCCTTGTGGCCGCCGTTCTGCGGCGCGGCCGCGAAGATGCGCGAGGCCAGGCGCGAGAACGGCAGGCTCTGCAGCCAGACGTCCCCGGGGCCGGTCAGCTTGGCCAGGAAGAGCCCTTCGCCGCCGAACAGCGCCGTCTTGATCTTGCCGACGTACTGGATCTCGAAGTTCACGTTGGGCGTGTAGGCCACGACGCAGCCGGTGTCCACCAGCAGCGTCTGGCCCGGCTGGAGGCTGCGCTTGACGATGGTGCCGCCGGCATGCACGAAGGCCAGGCCGTCGCCGTCCAGGCGCTCCATGATGAAACCCTCGCCGCCGAAGAAGCCGGTGGAAAGCTTCTGCTGGAAGGCGATGCCCAGGGACACGCCGCGCGCGGCGCACAGGAAGGCGTCCTTCTGGCAGATCAGCGTGCCGCCGAGCTGCTTCAGGTCCATCGCGATGATCTTGCCCGGGTAGGGCGCCGCGAAGGCGACGCGCTGCTTGCCCGCGCCCTGGTTGGTGTAGACCGTCGTGAACAGCGACTCGCCCGTCAGCAGCCGCTTGCCGGCGCCCAGCAGCTTGCCAAAGAAGCCACCCTGGTTGGCCGAGCCGTCGCCGAAGACGGCGTCCATGCTGATCGTCGAGTCCATGAAGAACATCGACCCGGCCTCGCCGATGGCCGCCTCGCCGGGATCGAGTTCGATCTCGACAAACTGCATCTCGGCGCCCTTGATCTCGTAATCCACCACGTCCATGGCCATGCGGCTCTCCAGCTGAAAGAAAAACGGCCGGAATGATAGCTATCGCCTGTCTTGCTCGATACAATTTCTCTGTTGACAGAAATTTCAGACGATGTAGGCTTTCTCCCATGGAACTCACCGACATCAGCCGCCGCTTCATCGTCCATTGGGGCGAAATGGGCTCCAACTGGGGCGTCAACCGCAGCGTCGCGCAGATCCACGCGTTGCTCTTCGTGCACGGCCAGCCGCTGCATGCCGAGGAACTGGCCGACACCCTGGCGCTGGCCCGGTCCAACGTCAGCAACAGCCTGAAGGAGCTGCTCAACTGGCGCCTGATCCGCGTCGCCCATGTGCTGGGCGACCGGCGCGATTACTACGAGACTTCGGGCGACGTCTGGGAACTGTTCCGCACCATCGTGCGCGAGCGCAAGGAACGCGAGTTCGACCCCACCGTGCGCCTGCTGCGCGAGCTGGCCGCCGACCCGGCGCTGAGCCGCGAGCCGCCAGCCATGCAGGACCGCCTGAACAGCACGCTCGAATTCATGCAGACGCTGGGCAGCTGGAGCGACGAGATGCTGCGCCTGACGCCGGCCACGCTGGAAAAGATCCTGCGGCTGGGCGCCCAGGTGCAGCGCTTCGTGCGCCCGGGCGACCCGGCCGACACCGGCGGCGAGGCGGCCGCGCCCAGTGTCTTCCCCGTCACGCCGCCGATTCCGCCAATGGGATAGCGGCCACGAGGCGCCAGCCAGGCCTCTTTTTTTGCTCCTTAATTTCACTTCAAACAGAAATAACCGCCATGACAGTCAAACCTCTTCCACACACCGTCTACTACGACGGCGCCTGCCCGCTGTGCAGCGGCGAAATGGCGCTGCTGATGCAGCGCAACGCCGCCGGCCTGCTCGAGTTCGTCGACATCAGCGCGCCCGGCTTCGACCCGGCGCCGCTGGGCCTGAAGTTGGACGCGATGCTGAACTCGATGCACGTGCGCCGGCCCGACGGCGGATGGCTGGTCGGCATCCCCGCCTTCGAGCTCATCTACGCCGCCACCGGTCATGCCGCGTCGCCCGCTGGCTAGGCGTGCCCTCGATCGCCCGCATTGCCGCGCGAGCCTATCCCTGGCTGGTGCGCAACCGCTACCGCCTGCCGCATGCGCTGGTGCACGGCGTCTTCCGCATCCAGGACCGCCTCAGCCCCTGCCCCGGCGGCACCTGCCGCAGCCGCTGAATCTTTCACCCCAAGGAGACCACCATGTCTGAACTGAATTTCGTCTTCACCCTCGTCATCGCCATCGTCGGCCCCATCGTCGCCATCAGCTATCTGCGGTCCATCCTGCTCGTCGTGCTGGACTCGCTGTGCATCGCGCCGCTGCCCGGCAAGGCCGGGGCGCACTTCTGGGTGCGCAGCGCCTACGTGCTGGCCGTGGCCGGCACGCTGGTGCTGGCGCTGCTCTTCGGCGAGTTCCAGGGCGAGCCGCTGGCCGCCGTGCACCGCGCGCTGCTGCTGACGGCGGCAGGCTGCTTCGTCAGCATTGCCATCATCACGCGCCGCGTCTGGGCGCCCGTACAGGACCGGTTGGTGGCGCCCGCCAAGCCCGTGGCACCCCTCGGTCCCATCGCCGCAGCGGCAGCCAGGGCGGGAGCCTGAGCCATGAAGATCCTTGTCGTCGGCGCCGGCGGCTTCATCGGCCGCCACCTGCTCGCGGCGCTGGCCGCGGCCGGCCACGAGGCCGTGCGCGCCGAACTGCGGCCGGTCGAGCACTGGGACCGCGCCGAGGCCTGGGCGCCGCTGCTGCGCGACGTGGCCGGTGTCGTCTACGCGGCCGGCTGCCTGCGCGACCAGGCCGGTGGCGTGGGCGACCTGCTCGACCTGCTGCACCACCGCGCGCCCGCCGCGCTGGCCGATGCCTGCGAGGCTGCGGCCGTCGCCCGCTTCGTGCACGTCTCGGCGCTGTGCGGCGGCGTCAGCGCCTATGCACGCAGCAAGCAGGCCGGCGAAGTCGCCCTGGCCGGGCGCGCCCGCATCGTGCGGCCCAGCCTCGTCATCGGGCCGGGCGGCATCAGCAGCCGCATGCTGGATCGCCTGGCTCGCCTGCCCTGGCTGCCCTTGCCCGAGGCCGTGGCACGCTGCCGCGTGCAACCCATTCGCGTGGAGGACCTGGCAACGGGCATCGTCACTGCGCTGCAGAGCCGCGACTGGCCCGCCAGCTGGGACGCCGTCGGCCCCGAGGACGGCAGCGTGGCCGGCTGGATCGCGCGCCGCCGCGCGGCCCTGGGCCATGCCGCCGCCCGCGCGCTGACACTGCCGGCCGCGTGGACCCAGGCCTCGGCCCGGCTCGGAGACCTGCTCGCCATCGGCCCCTGGTGCAGCACGGCGCTGGAGCTGCTGGCCCATGACAGCACGGCGCCCGACGCAGTGTCGCCACTGGGTCGGCCGCTGCGCCCCGTCCTCGAAGGAGCCTGGGTATGAAAGATCGTGACTTCGCCCGCCTGTCGCTGGCCGCGGTGTGGCTGGGCACCGTGGTGGTCAGCCTGCATGACGGCGGCCGCGCCGGCGCGGCACTGCTGCAACCGCTGGGCCTGAGCGCGGCGGCAGCGCTGGCCGTCGTCTGGGGGGCCAGTGCCTGGGATGGGGCGCTGGGCCTGGCGCTGCTGTTGCGCCCGAGCGCCCTCGTCTACCGCGTCGCCGCGCTCAGCACGGTGGCACTGACCATCGCCGCCACGTTGGTGCTGCCCGCGCTGTGGCTGGACCCCTTCGGCGCGCTGCTGAAGAACCTGCCCGTGCTGGCGCTGCTGCGGCTGCTCACCCACGAGGCCCAGACATGAACACCTACCTGCTCGTCAAATGGCTGCACGTCGTGTCCAGCGTGCTGCTCGCCGGCACCGGCTTCGGCTCGGCCTTCTACCTGTTCTCCGCCAACCGCAGCGAGAGCCTGCAAGCCCGCGCCGTCGTCGCCCGCCTCGTCGTGCGGGCGGACCTGTGGTTCACGACGCCGGCCGTCATCGTGCAACCGTGCAGCGGCCTGTGGCTGGCACACACCGCCGGCTGGCCGCTGTCCACGCCCTGGCTGATCGCTTCGCTCGCGCTCTACGCGCTGGCCGGTGCCTGCTGGCTGCCGGTGCTTTGGCTGCAGCTGAAGATGGCCCGCGAGGTCGAGGCCGCTCTGCTCGAAGGCCGGCCGCTGTCGGTGCAATACCGGCGCTGGCAACGCGCCTGGGAGTGGCTGGGCTACCCGGCCTTCGCGGCCATGCTGGCGGTGTTCTTCCTGATGGTCAATAAACCGCGGCTCTGGGCGTGACGCCTCAGCGCACGGCGCCCTGCGTCAAGGCGACCTCGGCGTCGGCGATGACGTAGCGCACATAGCGGTAGTCGCGGATGAACGCGATCCGGCCGTCCACCCATTCGAGCCACATCACATAGCTCGGCCGGACCTCGCCGCGACTCTCGAACACGGCGATGACCTCCTGCCCCTCCAGCCACGCCGGCACCAGCCAGACCTCCGGGCTCTCGGCATAGATCGTGAAGAACAGGCCCACGTCCTCCCGGCCGACGCGCAAGGGATGCCCGGACTGGCTGAGCCGGACGTCGTCGGCCAGCAGCGCGCGCAGCGCCGCCCAGTCCCGCTGGTTGAACAGCCGGACATAGCGCGCCACGGCCTCGGATGGCGGCGCCGCATCGCCAGCCGCAGCCGCCTGCGCGTTGATCTGCCGCAGCCCCGCGCGGCCGCGCGCCAGATGGGCCTTGACGGCATCGATGGAAAGATCGAGCAGCGCTGCGATCTCGGCCAGCGATTCGTCGAGCACGTCCTTCAGCACGACCACGCTGCGCTGCAGGATGGGCAAGGCCCCAAAGCGCGACACCGCCGTCGCGACGGCTTCCTGGCGCATCAGCGCCTCCAGCGGGTCGGGCTGAGCGACGTCGGCGATCTCCGCCGCGTCGTCCAGCGTGTCGGCCTGTCGGACGGAGCGCCCGCGCAGCAGGTCGATGGCGCGGTTGTGGGCGACTCTGAACAACCAGGGCCGCAGTGGCGGCAGGTCCTGCGGATCGTCCACATCCTGCAGTGCCACGAGGGCCCGCAGCAAGGTGTCCTGCACGACGTCCTCGCCGTCGATGACCGAGCCCATCAGCCGGGCGCAATAACGGTGCAGCTCCGGCCTGACGTCGGCGGCCAGGGCCATCAGCCGTGCCTGCCGGTCGTGGCCGGCCGAGGATACGGTCGTGCTCAAGCCGCGGCCTCCTCCAGCACGGTGATGCCGGTGTCGCCCCTGAGCCCGAACGCCACGCCCTGCGCATATTGCGCGTCCGTCAGCAGGCTCACCACCTTCGCGCCGAAATCGCTCGGCGGCATGTCCGGATTGCGAGCCAGGAACTGCGCCTTGCTGATTCCCAGCGCCTGGGCATAGGCCTCGGCTCCTGTGTCGCCCACGCCGGTGCCGCCCACCATCTGCTGCGGCACGATCACCTGGAAGCGAATGCCGAGGTCCGCCTGCGTCGACACGCCGTTCGCATACCGGGCCATCAGCCAGAGCATGCGCTTGGCGCCGGCATAGCCGCCCGACAGCGGTGAGCCATTCACCGCCGCGCCACTGGAGCCCACCAGCACGCGGCTGCCGCGCTTGAGCGGCAGCGTGAGTGCCGCCTGCAGCCAGTGGAAGCCGGCCTTGACATCGGCTTCCCAGGGAGCCGTGAAGTCAGCCCAGCTCATCCGGTCCAGCCGGCCCATCGGCGGTTTCGCACCCGCGTTGAGCACGAGGATGTCCGGGCGGGTCAGCGCGAGCACGCGCTCGGCCGCAGCCGCCTCCGTCACGTCGGCGGTGATCGTGTCGACCCCGTGCTGCGACCGCAAAGCGTCAAGTGCCTGCGCATCGCGGGCGACGACCGTCACCTTCGCGCGCTGGGCGACGAGAGCTTCGACCAGCCCGAGCCCCAGGCCCTTGCTGCCGCCGGTGACGACCACGCTCATGTTTTCGAGTTCCATCGGATGACTCCAGAGTTGATGTACCGCCAAGACGATCCAGCAACGCAAAAGGAGTCAGCCAGCGCGCCGCGCAAACAAAAGCCGGCCCCACGCAAGGCACGGGCCGGCTTGTGTGCTGACGTGCAGCGGTTCAACCCATGTGCATGCCGCCGTTGCAGGAGAAGTCGGCGCCGGTCGAGAAGCCCGAGTCACCACTGGCCAGCCAGGCGACGATGGAGCCGATCTCCTCGGGCGTGCCCAGGCGCTTGACGGGGATGGTCGCGACGATCTTCTCCAGCACTTCGGGCTTGATCGCGCGGACCATGTCCGTGCCGATGTAGCCGGGGCTGACAGTGTTGACCGTCACGCCCTTGCTCGCCAGCTCCTGCGCCAGCGCCATCGTGAAGCCATGCATGCCGGCCTTGGCGGCCGAGTAGTTGGTCTGGCCGGCCTGGCCCTTCTCGCCGTTGACCGACGAGATCTGGATGATGCGGCCCCAGCCCTTTTCCACCATGCCCGGCACGACCTGCTTGGTCACGTTGAACATGCTGTTGAGGTTGGTGTCGATGACGGCGTGCCAGTCGTCGGGCGTCATCTTCAGGAACATGCGGTCCTTGGTGATGCCGGCGTTGTTGACCAGCACGTCGATGGCACCGTGCTCGCCGATGGCCTTCTGGAAGGCCTCGACGGTTGAGTCCCAGTCGGCCACGTTGCCCACCGAGGCGTGAAAGCCGTAGCCAAGCGCCTTCTGCTCGTCGAGCCACTTCTGGTAGTCGCGGCTCGGGCCGCAGCCCGCGATGACCTTGAAGCCCTCCTTGTGCAGGCGCTGGCAGATGGCGGTGCCGATACCGCCCATGCCGCCGGTGACGTAGGCAACTTTCTGGCTCATGGTTTGTCTCCTGTTGTGATGGGTGAGGGTATCAACGTTCGACGGTCAGGGCGACGCCCATGCCGCCGCCGATGCACAGCGAGGCGATGCCCTTCTTGGCATCGCGCTTGATCATCTCGTGCAGCAGCGTGACCAGCACGCGGCAGCCGCTGGCGCCGATCGGGTGGCCCAGCGCGATGGCGCCGCCGTTGACGTTGACCTTGCTCATGTCCCAGCCCATCTCGTTGTGCACGGCACAGGCCTGAGCCGCGAAGGCCTCGTTGATCTCCAGCAGGTCCAGGTCGGCCGGCTTCCAGCCGGCGCGCTCCAGCGCCTTCTTGGCCGCGGGCACGGGGCCCATGCCCATGTAGGCCGGGTCGAGGCCAGCCGAGGCGTAGGAGGCGATGCGCGCCAGCGGCGTCAGGCCCAGTGCGGCCGCCTTGGCGGCGGTCATGACGACGACGCCGGCGGCGCCATCGTTCAGGCCCGACGCATTGCCGGCGGTCACGCTGCCGGCCTTGTCGAAGGCGGGGCGCAGGCCGGCCAGGGCTTCGGCGTTGGATTTGCGGTTGATGAACTCGTCGGCGGCGAAGACGACCGGCTCGCCCTTCTTCTGCGGGATCGTGAAGGGCACGATCTCATCCTTGAACCTGCCGGCGTCCTGCGCGGCGGCGGCCTTCTGCTGGCTGCCCAGCGCCAGCGCGTCCTGCTGCTCGCGCGTGATGCCGTACTTCTTGGCCACGTTCTCGGCGGTGATGCCCATGTGGTACTGGTTGTACACATCCCACAGGCCGTCGACGATCATCGTGTCGACCATCTTCCAGTCACCCATGCGCTGGCCATCGCGCGAGCCGTTGAGCACGTGCGGGCTCATGCTCATGCTCTCCTGGCCGCCGGCGATGATGATCTCGCTGTCGCCATCGCGGATGGCCTGGGCCGCCAGCATGACGGCCTTCAGGCCCGAGCCGCAGACCTTGTTGATGGTCATGGCCGGCACGACGTTGGGCAGGCCCGACTTGATGACCGCCTGGCGCGCCGGGTTCTGGCCGACGCCGGCGGTCAGCACCTGACCGAGGATGACCTCGTTGATCTGGTCGCCGGCCAGGCCGGAGCGGCGCAGCAGGTCCTGAATGACGGCGGCGCCCAGTTCGCTGGCGGGCGTTTTGGCGAGGGTGCCGCCGAACTTGCCGATGGCGGTGCGCGCGGCGGCGACGATGACGATGTCTTGCTGGCTCATGGTGGTCTCCTTCAGGCTTTGACTTTGACGTAACGGCCCGGTGCGGGCTCGATGGCTTTGAATTTGCGATTGCCCGGCGTCTTGGGCGCGGGCTTGCTGGCGCCGGCATGCGAAGCCAGCCAGGCGGACCAATCCGGCCACCAGCTGCCCGCGTGCTCCACGGCACCCTGCAACCAGGCGTCCGCGTCGGCCGGCAGCGTCGCACCCTTGGCGATCCAGTGGCTGCGCTTGGGCGGCTTGCCGGGCTTGGGCGGCGGGTTGATGACGCCGGCGATATGGCCCGAGGCACCCAGCACGAAGCGCTTCTTGCCCTTCAGGATCTGGGTGCTGCGGTAGGCACTGGTCCACGGCACGATGTGGTCCTCGCGCGAGCCGTAGATGTAGACCGGCGCATCGATGGCACCGAGGTCGAGCTTCTCGCCGCAGACGGTCAACTTGCCGGGCTGCTTCAACTCGTTCTGCAAATAGGTGTGGCGCAGGTACCAGCAGTACATCGGGCCCGGCAGGTTGGTCGAGTCGCCGTTCCAGTACAGCAGGTCGAAGGCCGGCGGCGCCTCGCCCTTCAGGTAGTTGCCGACGACGTAGTTCCACACCAGGTCATTGGGGCGCAGGAAGCTGAAGGTGGTGGCCAGCTCCTGGCCGTGCAGCAGCTGCGGACCCTTGGGCGAGTCGGGGCCCAGCGTGGCCTCACGCAGCCGCACGCTGGCCTCGTCGACGAAGATGTCCAGGATGCCGTTGTCGGCAAAGTCCAGCAGCGTGGTCAGTAGCGTGACGCTGGCGGCCGGCTGCTCGCCGCGTGCGGCCAGCACGCCCAAAGCGGTGGCAAGGATGGTGCCGCCGACGCAGAAACCGAGCGTGTTGATCTTGTCCTGGCCCGAGATCTCCTGCGCGACGCGGATGGCCTGGATGGCGCCGGTCTCGATGTAGTCGTCCCAGCCCAGCTGCTTGATGGACTCGTCGGGGTTGCGCCAGCTGACGACGAAGACGCGATTGCCCTCGGCCACCGCATAGCGGATCAGCGAGTTGTCGGGCTGCAGGTCGAGGATGTAGAACTTGTTGATGCAGGGCGGCACCATCAGCAGCGGCCGCGCCTTGACCTCGGCCGTCAGTGGCGCGTATTCGATGAGCTGGAAGAGCTCGTTCTCGAAGACGATGCTGCCGGCCGTCGTGGCCACGTTCTTGCCGACCTCGAAGGCGCTCTCGTCCGTCTGCGACACATGGCCGCGCTGCACGTCGCCCCACAGATGCTGCAGGCCGCGCGCCAGCGTCTCACCCTGGCTGTCGAGCGCGAGCTTCATCGCCTCGGGGTTCAGCGCCAGGAAGTTGCTCGGCGACGCGGCGTCGACGAACTGCTGCACCGCGAAACGGATGCGCGCCTTGGTCTTGTCGTCGGCCTCCACGCTGGATGCCATCTGCGCCAGCGTGCGGCCGTTCAGCAGATAGAGCTGGGTCATGAAATTGGCGGCCGGGTTGGCCCGCCATTCGGGCGCGGCGAAGCGTCGGTCGCCGAGCGCGGGAGCCTCGCCTTGCCCCAGCGACGAGTTCCACAGCGCGGTGGCCTGCTTCAGGTAATCGGCCTGCAGCTCGGCCAGTGCGGCGGGTGAGATCTGCGGCAGATGCGCCATCTGCTGCATCAAGTCCGCAAAGGCGCCGGCCTCGGCTGCGGGCGGCGTGTCGTTCTTCTTGCGTGTGGCCAAGCGGAATCCTCCTAGCGGGTCTGAGCTTAAGCTTGCCACACCCGGTTGACATCACGTTGTAACCCGGGCCACTGACAACGGATTGACAAAGATCATGTATCTCGTCGCCCTGGCCTGGGGCTATGTCGCGCTGATGATGGCCGCCGCCGAGGCGGTCAGCCCACAGGGCACGATCTTCGGCGCCTTCGTCACGCTGGTGCTCTATGGTGTGCTGCCGCTCGGGCTGCTGCTCTACATCCTGGGCACGCCGGGGCGCAAGCGGCGCCGGCGGACGGCGGAGTCAGCGGCTGTGTCAGCGGCTGAGGGCGATGCAGGCAGCCATGCGGCCGCGCGGCCGGCCGAGCGCCTCGCCGCGGAACGAGAAGAACCGTGAGTCCTCGGTCAGCGTGCACCAGTTGCCGCCGCTGATTTGCGTGACACCTGCGGTGGCCAGGCGCTCGCGCGCCAGCCAGGGCAGGTCCGCACGCCAGCGCGGTTCCGGGTTGGGGCGGTAGAGAAAACCGGGCTGATCCCGCTCGACGGGCTCGCGGCCGAAGGCGGCCACGACCTCGGGGCCGACCTCGAAGGCTGCGTGGCCGATGCAGGCGCCGAGCCAGGCCTTCACGTCACCCGGCTGGCAGCCGGCCGCGTTGCACAACTCCGCGACCGTGTTCTCCAGCACGCCGGCCGCCAGGCCTCGCCAACCGGCATGCGCGCCGGCCACGCCGCCCGGCGCGGCGAACAGCACGGGCAGGCAGTCGGCCACGAGGATGGCGACGGCCAGTTCGGGGTCGGTGGACACCGCCGCGTCGGCCTGGGGTGCGTTGTCGTCATGCCAGCCGGGCTGCAGGCGCACGACCTGGGCGCCATGGACCTGGTCGAGAAAGACCGGCCTCGCGCCAAGCAGCCCGGCCAGTTCCGCGCGGTTGGCCCTGGCCAGCTCGGGGCCGCCGGCCTTGCGACCGAAGTTGGGACCCAGCGTCGTCATGAAGGCGGTGACGCCGGGCCAGTCAGGCCGCAGCCAGTTCGTCGGATCAAGCGGCATCGGGGCAGGCGCTCGGATGGGTGTTCACAAACGCCGGCAGCGCCAGGCAGGCGGCGTTGACGCGCATGACCGTCGGATAGTCCCCCAGCGGGCACTCGAAGCGCTGTGCGTTGTAGACCTGGGGCACCAGCAGGCAGTCGGCCAGGCCGGGCGTGTCGCCGAAGCAGAACTGCCCGGCCGTCTGTGCCAGCCGCTGCTCGACGATGGCCAGGCCGGTCGCCACCCAATGCCGGTACCAGCGGTCCACCGTGGCCTGCTCCTGGCCGAGCTCGTGCTTCAGGTAGCGCAGCACGCGCAGGTTGTTGATCGGATGGATGTCGCAGCCGATGTCCTGGGCCAGCGCCCGCACCTGCGCGCGGGCCACCGGGTCCCTGGGCAGCAGCGGCGGCTCGGGGTGGGCCTCGTCCAGGTATTCCAGGATGGCCATGGACTGGCTCAGCCAGCGGCCGTCGTCCAGCACCAGGGCTGGCACCAGGTGTGAGACCTGCCGGTTCGCGAAGGGCTCGGCAAACTGCTCGTTCTTGGCCAGGTGAATGGACGCGTAGTCGTAGTCCAGCCCCTTCAGCGCGAGGCCGATGCGCACGCGCCAGGAGGCCGAAGAGCGGAAGTAGTTGTAGAGCTTCATGGCCTGATTTTGGCGCCTCTATAAACTGGCCCGATGCCTTTCCCCAGCCGCTTCAAACACTGCCCCAGCTGCGGCACTGCCGTGGACTACCGCGTCCCCGCAGACGACAACCGCGAGCGCGCGGTCTGCCCGTCCTGCTCGGCCATCCACTACCAGAACCCGTTGAACGTCGTCGGCACGCTGCCGGTGTGGGAAGAGGACGGGCGCGTGTTGCTGTGCCGCCGTGCCATCGAGCCGCGCCATGGGCTGTGGACCTTGCCGGCCGGTTTCATGGAGCTGGGCGAGACCCTCGCCGAGGGGGCGCTGCGCGAGACCCAGGAAGAGGCCGGCGCCGACGTCGAAATGGGGCCGCTGTACACCGTGTTGAACGTCGTGCGCGTCGGCCAGATCCACCTCTTCTACCGCGCCCGGCTGCGCTCGCCCGAGTTCAACCCGGGGCCGGAGTCGCTGGAAGCGCGGCTCTTTGCCGAGCACGAAATTCCCTGGGATGACATCGCCTTCAAGACGACGCGCGAGACGCTGCGCTTCTTCTTCGACGACCGTCGTCACCGGCGCGGCTTCGGCCTGCACGAGCTCGACATTCCCTGATCGCGGCTAGCGGCCGCCCAGCACCCGTGCCGGCAGCGTGACGATGGCGCGCAGCAAGCCAAAGACGCCGTCGACCGCGATGCCCAGCAGCCTGAAGGGCAAGGTGATCAACCAGACCAACGGCCACAACAACAGGGCCAGGATGGCCAGCGGCCAGCAGATCACGAACAGGATGCACCAGAGCAGGAAGCTGAACATCGCGGAACTCCTCAGAGGTGTTGCATTGGGTTTTCGGGCCGAGCGCGCGGCCGCTCCCGAGCCGGCCCCCCGTCCCCGCGAGGGACCGACCGGACGCGCCCGCGTTCAGCGAGGCTGCGGCTGGGCGAGGGGCTTCAGGTATTTGTCGAGGAACTCCACCATGCGGCGATTGGCCTCCAGCGTGTTCTTCTTCTTGGAGAATCCGTGGCCCTCGTCGTCGAACACGAGGTAATCCACCGGCACGCCGTTCTTCTTGACGGCCGCGACGATGTCGTCGCTCTCGGGCTTGATGACGCGCGGGTCGTTGGCACCCTGGACGACCATCAGCGGCTTGCGGATCTCGCCGGCATGGAAGAGCGGCGACGTGGCCATCAGGCGCTCGCGGTCCTTCACCGGGTCGCCGATCTCCTGGTAGAGCGCCAGGCGGAAGCTTTCCCAGTAGGGCGGGATGCTTTCCAGCGTGCGGATCCAGTTGGCGACGCCGAAGATGTCGATGCCGACCTTGAAGGCCTCGGGCCGGAAGGCCAGGGCCGACAGCACCATGTAGCCGCCGTAGCTGCCACCGACGATGCCGATACGCTCGGGGTCGATGACGCCGGTGCCGGCCAGGAAGGTCTTGGCCTCGATGCAGTCCCACAGCGGCTCGCGGCCATGCTTGCCGTCATCGGCCGTGAAGAAGCTCTTGCCGTAGCCCGAGCTGCCGCGGTTGTTGATGCCCAGCACCGCGTAGCCGTTGTTGACGAAATACTGCATCAGCGCCGAATAGCCGCGTGTCGTCTGCCCGCCGGGGCCGCCGTGCACCCACACGATGGCCGGCACCTTGTGCGTCGGCGAGGCTTCCTTGGGCAGCATGTAGACCGACGGGATGACCATGCCGTCGAAGCTCTTGAAGCGGGCAATGCTCGCGTCCACCAGCTCGTTGGGGTCGATGTCCTTGGACAGGCTTTGCGTCAGCTGCCTGGGCGCCGCGGAGGAGCCGACGTCGGCGACGAAGAGGTTGCTCGGCGAGCGGTCGCCGTTCACGTAGAAGGCCATGCGCTTGCCGCTGCGCGAGAAGGTCACGCCGCGCACCTCGCCGCCGGGCAGCCTGGGCAGGGCGATGAGCTTGCCGTCGCGGTACAGGCGCAAGGCGATGCTGGCGTCGGCATTGACGCCGGTGACGCGGTGGTGGCCGTCTTTCGAGAACGCGGTGTAGGCCACGTCCCAGTCGGCCTTCTCGACCTCGCGCGTCTTGCCTTGGCCCAAGTCGTAGGCGATGACTCGTGTGAACTCGCCGCCGTCGTTGCTCGTCATCAAGAGTTCGTGGCTGTCGGGCGTGAAGTCCTGCGCCGCGTACTGGGCCACGCCCTCGTGCTTGGTGATGTGCTTGATCTCGCCGCTCTTCAGGTCGGCCAGGTGCACGTCGGTGTCGGCCGTGGTGTTGACCTTGCCGAGCGCCAGCCAGCGGCCGTCGCGGCTGATGTCGGCGATGTCCCAGCCGGCCTCGTTCTTGAAGACCATGGTGCGGGCATAGGTCTTGGCGTCGAAGCGGTAGAGGTCGAAGAAGCGGGCGTCGCGCTCGTTGGTGGCGACGTAGAAGGCCGTGTCGTCGCCGCTCCAGCCGGCGAACTGCGCCTTCAACTTCTCGCCCGGCGTCAGGTCCTTCTCGCTGCCGTCCAGCTCGCGCACGTAGAGATGGTTGAGCTCGTTGCCCGACTGATCGCGGGTGTAGAGGAAGCGGTCGTCGCCGGGGAAGAAGCCGATGGCGTAGTGGCTGTCGGTCTTGGAGCTGGTCAGCTGCACGGGCTTGCCACCGCCCACGGGCATCGCGTAGACGTTATAGATGCCGGTCTCGTTGCTGTGGAACAGGATGCGGCTCTCGTCCGCCGAGAAGCTGGCGCCGCCGATGTTGACGGTGGCCATGAACTGCTCGATGGTGTAGCGCTTGGCCGGCTTGGGCGCGGCGACTGCGGGCTTGTCGGCAGCGACGGCGGCCTGAGGCGCACCGGCCAGCAATGCGAGGGACGCAACCAGGGTCAGCAGAGGTCGGCTCATGGAGTCTCCGTTCAATGAAGTGGGCAGACTCTAGCCAGCCTCGGAGCCCTCCCCTATCAGGGTTGTGACGAAGCGGCGGATTCGGGGGACAGGCCGTTCAGACGCGCTGCTGGCCCGCAACGTAGCAGGCCGCGAGGTTGCGCTCGTCGGCCAGCGTCATCCACGCGAACACGCGCTCATGCAGCTCGCGGGCCACCGCGTCGCGCGCCAGGGCGACCGAGCCCCGGGCCCAGTCCCACACGCACAGGTCCGCCGTCTGGCCGACCGACAGCCCGCCGATCTCGCCGCCTAGCTGCAGCGCCTCGGCCGCGCCGCGCGTGGCGGCGTGCAGCGCGCCCCAGGCCGTCAGGCGCTCGCCGCGCAGCGCCTGCACCTTGTAGGCGTCCAGCATGTTGCGCGGCAGGCTGAGCGTGGTGCCGCCGCCCACGTCCGACGCCAGGCTGACATTGAAGGCCGCACCCGGCCAGTCGAACAGGCCGCTGCCCAGAAACAGGTTGCTCGACGGGCAGTGCGCCACCTGGGCGCCGCGGTCGGCGATGACGACGCGGTCGTGCGGATCGAGGTAGATGCCGTGCGCGAGCACCGAGCGCTCGTGCACGAGACCGACGTCGTCGTACACGTCCAGATAGCTGCGCGCCTGCGGAAAGAGCTCGCCCACCCAGGCCATCTCGGCACGGTTCTCGGCCACGTGGGTCTGCATGTAGAGGCTGGCGTCGGCGCGGCACAGCGCGCCGGCCATGGCGAGCTGCGCGGGCGTGCTGGTGGGGGCGAAGCGCACCGTGACGGCGTAGCTGAGCCGGTTGCGCCCATGAAAGCGGCTGATCAGGTCGATGCAGTCCTTCTCGGCCTGCACGACGTCGTCGCGCAGCCCGTCCGGCGCGTGGCGGTCCATCAGCACCTTGCCGGTGATGAGCCGCATGCCGCGCGCCGCCGCGCTGTCGAACAGGGCCTCGGCCGACACCTTGTGCACCGTCGGGAAGACGACGGCCGAGGTCGTACCGCTGGCCAGCAGCGCGTCCAGGAAGACCTCGGCGCCCGCGTGGCTGCGCGCCGGATCGGCAAACGCGCATTCGGCCGGGAAGGTGTAGCGCTTCAGCCAGTCAAGCAGCTCGGTGCCGTAGGAGCCGATCACTTCAAGCTGCGGGCAGTGCACGTGGGTGTCGATGAAGCCCGGCAGCACCAGCTGGCCGGCATGGTCCTTGCGCACCCAGCTGTCGTCCGGCGCCTCGGCCTGGCGACCGGCGATGCGGCCGTCCTCGATCAGCAACCAGTGATCGCGCTCGAAACGCACCGCCGGCGACTCGGTCTCGCCCCAGCGCGGTGCGGCCGTGAAATCGAGCAGATCGCCGCGCAAAGCCCATCGCCGGGGGCTGTCAGCGAATTTTTCCTGGTTAGTAAAACTCATATGGCAATTCTGAGGCAAGGCTCGACAATCGAGGCCAGCATGAATACCCGTCCCATCCGTTTTTTCCACCGTGGTGAGCTCGTCGAGGTGGCCGGCCTGCCCACGACGACCACGGTCTTGCAATATCTGCGCGAGCATGCCGGCTGCACCGGCACCAAGGAAGGCTGCGCCGAGGGCGACTGCGGCGCTTGCACGGTCATCCAGGGCGAGCTGGACGCTTCCGGCCAATTGCAGCTGCGCAACGTCAACGCCTGCACCCAGTTCCTGCCGACGCTGGACGGCCGCGCGCTGATCACCGTCGAAGATTTGGGCGGCCCCGAAACCCTCAGTCCTGCCCAGCAGGCCTTGGTGGACTGCCACGGCTCGCAGTGCGGTTTCTGCACGCCCGGTTTCGTCATGAGCCTGACCGCCTGTTACGAGGCCCATCAGGCCGCCGGCAGCAAGCCCACGCGCCAGCAGCTGGCGGACTCCCTCGCCGGCAACCTCTGCCGCTGCACGGGCTACCGGCCTATCCTGGACGCCGGCGAACGAATGTTCGACGTGCCGGCCCGCTGCCTGGACCGTGCGCCCGTGGCCGCGGCGCTGCAGGCCTTGTCGGCGGACGAGCCGCTGGACTACGGCCATGCCGGCGCGCGCTTCCATGCACCGCAGAGCATTCACGACCTCGCGCTGCTGCGCGAAACCTACCCGCAAGCCACGCTGCTGGCCGGCTCCACTGACGTGGGCCTGTGGGTTAACAAGCAGTTCCGCGACCTGGGCGACGTGATCTACACGGGCCGCGTGGCCGCGCTGCGCGAGATCCGGCCCGAGGACGGTGGCCTTTGGATTGGCGCCGCCGCCTCGCTGGAAGACAGCTGGGCCGCACTGACCGCCGCCGTGCCTCGCCTGCGCGAGCTGTGGCTGCGCTTCGCGTCTCCGCCGGTGCGCCATGCCGGGACTCTCGGCGGCAACATCGCCAACGGCTCGCCCATCGGCGACGGCGCGCCCGCGCTGATCGCGCTGGGTGCCGACGTCATCCTGCGCCGCGGCGGCCAGCAGCGCCGCATCAAGCTGCAGGACTTCTATCTCGACTACATGAAGAAGGATCTGCAGCCCGGCGAGTTCATCGAGGCGATGCGTGTGCCGCTGCCGGAAGATGGCTGGCAGTTCTCGGCCCACAAGATCGCCAAGCGGCACGACAGCGACATCTCGGCCGTCTGCGCCGTGCTGGCCCTGAAGCTGGACGCCGGCGTCGTCCGCGAGGCGCGCTTCGCCTTCGGCGGCATGGCCGCCATCGTCAAGCGCGCCGCCGCCGCGGAAGCCGCTGTCGTCGGCCAGCCCTGGACCGAAGCTGCCGCCAAGGCCGCGGCTGCCGCGCTGGCGCAGGACTTCAAACCCATGACTGACATGCGCGCCAGCGCCGCCTACCGGCTCAAGGTCGCGCAGAACCTGTTCACCAAGTTGTGGCTGGAGACTGGGGGCGTGGCGCCCGTGCCCATCGGCATCTGGCCGTCCATGCAGGAGGTGCCGGCATGAACAAGCCCGAAACCCTGCCCGTCGCTCAACCCGTCGTCGGCAAGTCGCCGCCGCACGAGTCGGCTCATCTGCACGTCAGCGGCGCGGCGCCCTACATCGACGACCTGCCCGAGCCCGCCGGCACGCTGCATGCGGCGCTGGGCCTGTCGCCCATCGCCCACGGCAGGCTGCTCGGCATCGACCTGGAGCGCATCCGGCAGATGCCCGGCGTCGTCGCCGTGCTGAGCGCCGCCGACATTCCGGCCGAGAACAACTGCGGCCCGCTGCTGCATGACGATCCCATCCTGGCGGCGGATGAGCTGCGCTACGTCGGCCAGCCGGTCTTCGCCGTCATCGCAACTCACCGCGAGCTGGCCCGCCGCGCCGCGGGCCTGTCCAAGCAGGTCATCCAGGCCGAGCCGCTGCCGCCGGTGCTGACGGCACTGGATGCGCACGCCAAGCAGCTGTACGTGCTGCCGCCCATGCATCTGACCCGTGGCGAACCCGGCCAGCAGCTGGCCATCTCACCCCACCGCCTGCA
This sequence comes from Burkholderiales bacterium, assembly GCA_019509985.1. GTDB lineage: Bacteria > Pseudomonadota > Gammaproteobacteria > Burkholderiales > Burkholderiaceae_C > Pelomonas. The sequence goes on from JAEKLF010000042.1 coordinate 67,131, forward strand.
GGGCACATGGAGCCTGGGCGGCCAGGAGCAGTTCTACCTGGAAGGCCAGATCAGCCTGGCCGTGCCGCAGGAAGGCGGCGAGGGGCTGCTGGTGCACTGCTCGACCCAGCATCCGAGCGAGATGCAGCAGCTGGTCGCGCATTGCCTGGGATGGCACGCGCACCGCGTGGCCGTGCAGTGCCGGCGCATGGGTGGCGGCTTCGGCGGCAAGGAGAGCCAGTCCGCGCTGTTCGCCTGTGTCGCGTCCATCGCCGCGCTGAAGCTGAAGAAGCCCGTCAAGCTGCGCGTGGACCGCGACGACGACTTCCTCGTCACCGGCCGCCGCCACGGTTTCGACTACCGCTGGGACGTGGGCTTCGACGCCGACGGCCGCATCCTGGCCATCGACGTCGACCTGATCGCCAACGCCGGCCACAGCGCCGACCTGTCCGCGCCGGTCATGGCGCGGGCGCTCTGTCACTTCGACAACGCCTACTGGCTGCCGCACGTGGCCATGCACGGCTACTGCGCCAAAACCCACACGCAGAGCAACACGGCCTTCCGCGGCTTCGGCGGCCCGCAGGGCGCCATCGCCATCGAGATGATCCTGGACGGCATCGCCCGCCAGCTCGGGCTGGATCCGGCCGAAGTGCGCCAGCGCAACTTCTACGCCGCCGGCCAGGATCTGACGCCCTACGGCCAGCCGGTCGAGGAGCTGCACGCTCAAGCGCTGACAGCGCAACTGCTGGCCAGCAGCCGCTACGCCGAGCGCCGCGCGGAGATCGCGCCCTTCAACGCCACCAGCCCGGTGCTGAAGAAGGGCCTGGCCTTCACGCCGGTCAAGTTCGGCATCTCCTTCAACGTCGCCCACCTGAACCAGGCCGGCGCGCTGGTGCACGTCTACACCGATGGCTCGGTGCTCGTGAACCACGGCGGCACCGAGATGGGCCAGGGGCTGAACACCAAGGTGGCACAGGTGGTGGCGCACGAGCTGGGCTTGCCGCTGAGCGCGGTGCGCTGCTCGGCCACGGACACGAGCAAGGTCGCCAACACCTCGGCCACGGCCGCTTCCACCGGCAGCGACCTGAACGGCAAGGCGGCGCAGGATGCCGCACGCAAGATCAAGCAGCGGCTCGCGGCCTTCGCGGCCGAGCGCTTCGGCTGCGCTCCAGAATTGGTCGCCTTCGAAGGCGGCCAGGTGAGCGGCGGCGGGCAGAGCCTGTCCTTTGAGGACCTCGTCGCCGCGGCCTACTTGAAGCGCGTGCAGCTGTGGAGCGACGGCTTCTACGCCACGCCCGGCTTGCACTGGGATCGGACCAAGTTGCAGGGCCATCCGTTCTACTACTTCGCCTGGGGCGGCGCCGTCTGCGAGGCGCTCGTCGACACGCTGACCGGCGAGAGCCGCATCACGCGCGCCGACATCCTGCACGACGTGGGCAGCAGCCTGAACCCGGCGCTGGACATCGGCCAGATCGAAGGCGGCTTCATCCAGGGCATGGGCTGGCTGACGATGGAGGAGCTTGTGTGGCATCCAGTCACCGGCCTGCTGACGACCCACGCGCCCAGCACCTACAAGATCCCGACCGCCAATGACTGCCCGCCCGATCTGCGCGTGCAACTGTTCGGCGTGGCCAACGCGAGCGAGACCATCCACCGCAGCAAGGCCGTGGGCGAACCGCCGCTGCTGCTGGGCTTTGCGGCGCTGCTGGCCATCAAGGACGCCTGCGCAGCCTGCGGCCCCGAGCGCTGCGACCCGCCGCTGCGTGCGCCGGCGACGGCCGAGGCGGTGCTGAACGCCATCGACGCGATCCGGTGAAGGATGCAGCAGACCTCGCTGTTCGAAGCGCTCGCCCCGTCGCCGCAAGCCCTGCCCGAAGGCCTGGCCTACCAGCCTGAATTCCTGACCGTGGCCGAGGAAGCCGCGCTGATCGAACTCGTGCAGGCGCTGCCGCTGCAGGCCGCTCGGTACAAGGGATTCGTCGCACGACGTCGCGTGGCCAGCTATGGCGGGCGCTTCGACTATGACGACAACCGGCTGCTGCCGGCGGCGCCGCTGATCGAGGCCCTCTACCCGCTGCGCGAGCGTGTCGGGCGGTGGGCCGGTGTGTCGGCGCAGGCATTGGGCCACGCCCTGGTCGCCGAGTACGCGCCTGGCGCGCCGCTGGGCTGGCACCGCGACGTGCCGAATTTCGAGGAGGTGTTCGGTGTGTCGCTGGGCAGCGAGGCCGTGCTGCGTTTTCGCCCCTATCCGCCGAAGCAGCTGCGCCGCGAGGACATGCTGAAGCTGCCCGTGGCGCCGCGCTCGATCTACGCGTTGCGCGGGCCGGCCCGATGGCAGTGGCAGCACAGCGTCGCGCCGGTCGACGCGCTGCGCTGGTCGGTCACGTTCAGGACGCTTCGCAACGCTGGCGCGCCTTGAACGCCCCCGCTAGCGTTGGGTTCTCTGCGCGGCGACGACGGCTTGCGTGCGCGAACTGACACCCAGAGCCTTCAGTACCGCCGCGACGTGATCCTTGACCGTGTCGACGCTGACGCCCAGCTCGCGGGCGATTAGCTTGTTCGACAGGCCTTGCGTCAGCAGGTGCAGCACGTGCTTCTGGCGCGGCGTCAGCGGCAGCTCGGCCCAGTCGGGCACGGCGCTGGCCGCCACGACGACGGCCGGCGTGTCGTCGACGCGCGGCTTCAGCGGCGCCCATCGCGCCGGCACCCAGGGCCTGCAGGGCGTCCTCGGTTTCGTCGCTGCCCGAAATGACCACGACCGGCAGCATCATGTGTTCGCGGTGGATCTGCTGCAGCAGCTCGAAGCCACCATCCATGTGCAGGTCCAGCAGCACCAGGCGCGGGATGGCCTGATCCAGCGCGGCGCGCGCGGCAGCGACGGTGTCCACACCCTGCACCGCAGCACCGGCGAAATGCTGCTCGACCAGGCCGGTGAGCGCGGCGCGCACCATCGGAAAAGCATCGACCAGCAGAACCCTCATCGCCCAACCTCTCTTCAGTGGGCGCCGATGATAGTCAACGCAGGGCCGCGGCCAGCACAGGCTTGGCCCAGGCCGGCACCGCGCGCAGCGGCGCGTGGGCGAGCACCCGCCCGGCCTGCATCTGCAGCAGCAAGACAGGCTGGGCCCGGCGGCCGGCGCGCGGGTCGGCCTCGAAGCTGTTGTCGTAGACGCGCAGGCTGGCCAGATGCGGCATCAGCTTGACGAGGTTGGCACGGCTGGCATCGAAGCGCTCGCGCACCTTGGCCTCGGGGATGTCATGGCCGCCCGCCAGCACGCGAGCGGCGATGCGGCGCAGGTGCAGCTCGGGCGTCGCCAGGCCCGCGAACCAGACGTGGACTTCGGCGCCGGCCCGCGCGCCGTCCAGCAGCAGCTTGGGCATGCTGGCGCCGCCCAGCGTCGTCTCGAAGGCATAGGTCAGGCCTTCGGCCAGCGCCTTCTCCACGCCGCGGCGGCCCAGCGTCCAGGCCAGGCCGTTGGCCTGTTCAGCGGACAGCCCCGGCTGCTGTTCGCGCAGCCGCGCGGCGGCGATGTCCGGGTTGAAGAACTCGGCACCGCTGGCCTGGATGGCCGCACCGCCCAGCGAACTCTTGCCGGCGCCGTTGACGCCGGCAAGGACAAACAGACGGGCCGGCAAGGCTCAGGCGGCCTTGCGGACGGGCTTGCGCGGCTTGGCCGCCTTCACGGCGGCTGCGGCGATGGCTTCGGCAGGCAGCGCGAAAGCCTCGGCCAGTGCGTCGCCCTGACCTTGCATGCGCGCCAGCATCGCGTCGAATTCGCCACCCAGGGCGCCCAGATCGGGTTCGGCGGCGCGCTGCAGCTCGCGGTAGCGCTCGACCGACATCAGCACGAAGGCCGGCTGGTCGTGCTTGGTGATCAGCACGGCGCCATGGGCGGCCACGGTGCGGCCGACCTTCTGGATGCCGGCCACGAGCTGGGTGGCCGACACGCTGGGCAGCTCGACGGTGGCTGGCTGGTCAAGGACGATGGACATGGACGCGCTCCCGTTGGGCATGCGCTATTTTGCCCAATTTAGGAAAATTATGGAAATCGGGGATTTTTGAGCGCCGCCTCAATGGGCTTCATCCCAGTTCGGCCCCACGCCCACCTCGGCCAGCAACGGCACCTTCAGCTGCGCCACGCCGGCCATCAGGCGCGGCACCTCGGCGCGCACCCAGTCCAGTTCGGCCTCCGGCACCTCGAAGACGAGTTCGTCGTGCACCTGCATGACGATCTTGGCCTGCTTGCCCGCACGGTCCAGCTCCGCCTGCACGGCCAGCATGGCCAGCTTGATCAGGTCGGCCGCCGTGCCTTGCATGGGCGCGTTGATGGCCTGGCGCTCGGCGCCGGCGCGGCGCTGGCCGTTGCCACCGCGGATCTCGGGCAGGTAGATGCGCCGGCCGAACAGCGTCGACACATAACCCAGCTCCGCCGCGCTCGCCTTGGTCTCGTCCATGTAGGTCTTCACGCCGGCAAAGCGCGTGAAGTAGCGGTCGATGTAGTCCTTGGCCGCCTTTTGTTCGATGCCCAGCGCCGCGGCCAGGCCAAAGGCGCCCATGCCGTAGATGAGGCCGAAGTTGATGGTCTTGGCGTAGCGGCGCTGCTCGTTGGACACCTCGGCCAGTGGCACGTTGAAGACCTCGCTGGCCGTCGCGCGGTGCACGTCCTGGCCTTCCTGGAAGGCCTTCAGCAACCCCGGGTCCTCGCTGATGTGGGCCATGATGCGCAGCTCGATCTGCGAGTAGTCGGCGCTGACGATCTTGTAGCCCTCGGGCGCGACGAAGGCCTCGCGCACGCGCCGACCCTCGGCGGTTCGGATGGGGATGTTCTGCAGGTTGGGCTCGTTGCTGGACAAGCGCCCGGTCACCGCCACGGCCTGGGCGTAGTTGGTGTGCACCCGGCCGGTGTGGGCGTTGATCTGCAGGGGCAGCTTGTCGGTGTAGGTGCTCTTGAGCTTGGACAGACCGCGGTATTCCAGGATCTTGGCCGGCAGCGGGAAGTCCGCGGCCAACTCGGTCAGCACCTCTTCGTCGGTGGACGGCGCACCGGTCGCCGTCTTCTTCACGACCGGCAGGCCGAGCTTGCCGAACAGGATGTCGCCGATCTGCTTCGGCGAGCCAATGTTGAAGGGCTGGCCGGCGATGTCGTAGCACTGGGATTCCAGCAGCACGAGGCGCTGGCCGATCTCGTGGCTTTGCAGCTTCAGTCGCTCGGAGTCGATCAGCACGCCGTTGCGCTCGACGCGCGCCAGCAGCTCGGCAGTCGGCATCTCGATGTCGCGGTAGATGTGCGTCAGGCCGGCATCGGCCTCGATCTGCGGCCACAGCACGCCGTGCAGGTGCAGGCACATCTCGGAGTCCTCGCCCGAGTAGGTCGTCGCCTTGGCCACGTCCACCTGCGCGAACGGGATCTGGTGCGCGCCCTTGCCGCACAGGTCCTCGTAGCTCAGGCCCTTGCGGCCCAGGTGGCGCTCGGCCAGGGCTTCGAGGTTGTGGGTCTTGTGGGCTTCGAGCACATAGCTTTCCAGCAGCGTGTCGTGCTGGACGCCAGCCAGCTTGATGCCGGCGTTGGTCAGCACATGGCGGTCGTACTTCAGGTTCTGGCCGATCTTCTTGGCAGACTCGTCCTCCAGCCAGGGCTTGAGGCGGGCCAGCACCTCGTCCATGGGCAGCTGCTCGGGCGCGTCCGGGCCGCTGTGGTGCAGCGGGATGTAGGCCGCCTCGCCGGGCTTGTCGGCAAAAGAGATGCCAACGATGCGCGCGGTCATCGGGTCCAGCGAATCGGTCTCGGTGTCCAGCGCGCACAGGGGCGCGGCGCGCAGGCGGGCGATCCAGGCGTCGAGCTGCTCGAAGGTCAGGATGGTGTCGTACTGGCGCGCCAAATCGCCAACATCCGCGCCTGCATCAGCGGGTGGCTCGTGATCGTCGAACAGGCCGGGATTGGTCGCCGGCGCCGCCTTGGCCTTTGGCGCCGGGGTCTCGCCCGTCAGCTCCTCCAGCCAGGCCTTGAAGCCATTGCGCTTGTAGAACTCGGCGAGCGGCGTCTTGTCGGGCTCGCGGAAGGCCAGTTCCTCCAGCTCGGGCCAGCCGGCCACATGCTCGGCCAGTTCGCAATCCAGCTTCACGGTGACCAGCTTGCGGCCCATGGGCAGCCAGTCCAGCGCGGCACGCAGGTTCTCGCCGGCCTTGCCCTTGATGGTGGGCGCCGCCGCGATGACGCCGTCCAGCGAGCCGTACTCGGCGATCCACTTCGCCGCCGTCTTGGGGCCGACGCCCATCACGCCCGGCACGTTGTCCACCGTGTCGCCCATCAGCGTCAGGTAGTCGATGATGCGATTGGGCGGCACGCCGAACTTGGCGAGCACGCCAGCCTCGTCCAGCCGCTCGTTGCTCATCGTGTTGATGAGTTCCACGTCCGCGCTGACCAGCTGCGACAGGTCCTTGTCACCGGTGGACACGATGACGCGGTGGCCCTGGGTGGCCGCGATGCAGCACAGCGTGCCGATGACGTCGTCCGCCTCCACGCCCGGCACCGCCAGCGTGGGCCAGCCCAGCAGCTTGACGACCTCGTGGATGGGCTCGATCTGCGCGCGCAGCTCCGGCGGCATCGGCGAGCGCTGCGCCTTGTACTCGGGATACCAGTCGTCGCGGAAGGTCTTGCCCGGGGCGTCGAACACGCAGACGGCGTGCGCCGCGCCGATGTCGCTCTGCAGCTTCTTCAGCATGGCCACCATGCCGCGCACTGCGCCGGTGGGCTGGCCCTCGGGCCCGCGCAGGTCGGGCATGGCATGGAAGGCGCGATACAGGTAGCTGGAGCCGTCGACCAGCAGCAGGATGGGTTTACTCATGGAGAGGGATTCTCGATCAGCACGCCGCCTAGAATCGGCAGCATGCTTCGCCTTGCCGTCCCCCTGCTGCTCGCCGCCCTCGCGGCCAGCGCCCTCGCCGACCCGCCGCCCGAGCCCAAGGTCGAGCGCACCGTGTCGGAGGACGACCAGGTCCGCATCGAAGAGCTGAAGGTGCGCGGCGAGGTCAAGCAGGTCACGGTCAAGAACAAGATCACCAAGGCACCGGACTACGAAATCGTCGTCAACGATGCGGGCCGCGAGTCGGCGGGTGGCACCGGCACCGGCCTGAGCAAGAGCGGCTCGGGCGCACGGGTCTGGCGAGTTCTCAAATTCTGATCGCGCGCGGCCTCTAGGCCGTTTCAGCCGCTTCTTTCGACCCATGGCCGTTTTCACCGAAGTCAGCCCTGCCCAGGCTCAAGCACTGCTGGACCATCTGGCGCTGGGGCGCCTCACGTCGTTGCGCGGCATCGGCGCCGGCATCGAGAACACGAACTACTTCGTCGACTGCGAGGCCGGCCACTACGTGCTGACGCTGTTCGAGCGCCTGACCGCCGAGCAGCTGCCCTTCTATCTGCGGCTGATGCAACACCTGGCGCAGCGCGGCGTGCCGGTGCCCGAGCCGCATGCGGACCAGGCCGGCGACATCCTGTTCGACGTGGCCGGCAAGCCCGCGGCCATCGTCGACCGCCTGCATGGCAGCCATCAGCTCGCGCCCGACGCCTTCCACTGCAGCCAAGTCGGCGCCACGCTGGCGCGGATGCACCTGGCCGGGCGCGACTTCGCGCTGCAGCAGCCCAACCTGCGCGGCCTGAGCTGGTGGCGCGAAGTGGCGCCGCAAATCCTGCCCTTCCTCGACGCCAGCCAGGCCGCGCTGCTGCGTGAGGAGCTGGCCTTCCAGGAGCAGCTCGCCGCGTCGGCGCGCTACGCCGACCTCCCCCAAGGCCCCATCCATGCCGACCTGTTCCGCGACAACGTCATGTTCGAGCCCGGCGAGGGCCCGGGCCGCGAGCGCCTGACCGGCTTCTTCGACTTCTACTTCGCCGGCTGCGACACCTGGCTGTTCGACCTCGCCGTCTGCCTGAACGACTGGTGCATCGACCTGACGACGGGCCGCCTCATCGAGGAGCGCGCCAGCGTCTTCGTCGCCGCCTACGAGAGCGAGCGGCCGCTATCCGGCGCCGAGCACCGCCTGCTGCCGGCCCTGCTGCGCGCGGCGGGCCTGCGCTTCTGGCTGTCGCGCCTGTACGACCTGCACTTGCCGCGCGAGGCCAGCCTGCTCAAGGCCCACGACCCCAGCCACTTCGAGCGGGTGCTGCGGGAACGCATCGCGAAACCCTGGCATGCCCTGCACGGCGAGGATGTCGAATGACCATGCAGCTCCACCTGCAGCAGGTGCCGGCGCGCAACGGCCGGCTGTGGATTCGCCACGGCTTCAAGGTCTTCCAGCGCCAGCCGCTGGCGCTGGCGAGCCTGCTCGGCCTCTTCCTGTTCGCGGCCTTCCTCGTACTGCTGCTGCCCACGGTCGGCGTACTGTTGATGATGGCCTCGCTGCCGCTGCTGTCGTTGGGTTTCATGCTGGCCACCCACCTCGTGCTGCAGAAGAAGACGCCGACGGCCGGTGTCTTCATCGCGCCGCTGAAGCTGACCGCCGAGAGGCGGCGCAGCCAGCTGCTGCTCTGCCTGGGCTATGCAGCCGCCTGGCTGCTGATCGGCCTGCTGGCCGACTGGGTCGACGGCGGCAGCACGCGCGACCTGCAAAAGCTCTTCGCCGACAACGCCGATGCCGACGCCATCGCCCGTGCCGCGATGGACCCACGCCTGTTCTGGGGCCTGGCCACGCGCCTGGGCCTGATGGGGCTGCTGTCCGTGCCTTACTGGCATGCGCCGGCCCTCGTGCACTGGGGCGGCCAGGGCGTGGCCCAGGCCTTGTTCTCCAGCACGCTGGCGCTGTGGCGCAACAAGGCCGCGTTCGCGCTCAACACCCTGCTCTGGGCCGGCCTACTGATGGGTGTGTCCGGCGTCATCAGCCTGCTTTTCAGCCTGTTCGGGCTGACGCAATTCGCGCCCATGGTGCTGATGGCTGTCAGCCTGATCCTGTCGACGGTGTTCTACGCGTCGCTCTACTTCAGCTTCGTCGACTGCTTCATGTTCGGCGCGCCGCCCAGCCTGCTGGACGACCAAGCCTGACCCGACCACGACCCTCGGTTTTTCACGAGAGCGACATGCAAGTTGCATAGATTGCCGCGCTTCCATTGCACGGGCAGTCATGCCGCTTCCATGTCCCAATCCAACGCCCTCCATCGTCGCCAAGCCCTGAAGTTCCTGGGCACCCCGCTCATGCTGCCGCTCGGCGGCACCGCCCTGGGCAGCCTGCTGACTGCCTGCGGCGGCGGCAGTGACGACGCTGCGCCCGCGTCCAGCTTCGCGTCGGCCAGCTTCACCGGCATGGCCGCGCCCAGCCTGGTCACGCCGGCCGACATGGCCAAGACGCTGGTCAGTTCGACGCTGACCGTCAAGTTCAGCGACGACAGCACGCAGGGCTTCACGCTGGCCTATGCCCCCTTCTTCACGACCGGCGACCTGGTGCCGGACGGCAAGGGCGGCACCATCCTGGCGGGCGGTTATGTCGACTTCGCCGGCAAGCCCATCGTCGACGCGACGGTGGCCGCCAGCCCGCGCCAGTTCTTCAGCGACTCGCCGGACGGCACCTCGCTGCTCAAGGTCGACGGCGCGGCCGTCACTGGCGTCAAGGGCAACACCGTCTTCGCCGTCGTGCAGTTTGAATACACGACCTGGGCGCAGGACGGCAAGACCGACATGTACGGCATGCTGCCCTCGCCCATCACCGTGCTGACGCTGGACCAGGACCCCGCCACTGGCAAGCTGACGCTGGTGAAGTACCACAACGTGGACACCGCGCCGGCCATGGGCCTGTGGATCACCTGCGGCGCCAGCCTCTCGCCCTGGGGCACGCACCTGTCCAGTGAGGAGTACGAGCCCGACGCATTCACCATCGCCGGCAACGCGCAGTTCAAGGCCTACAGCCAGAACCTGTTCGGCGACCCGACCAAAGCCAACCCGTACCATTACGGCCACCTGCCCGAAGTGACCGTGAACCCCGACGGCACCGGCACCATCAAGAAGCACTACTGCCTGGGCCGCATCTCGCACGAGCTGATCCAGGTCATGCCCGACAACCGCACCGCCATCATGGGCGACGACGCCACCAACGGCGGCTTCTTCATGTTCGTGGCCGACAAGGAAAAGGACTTGTCCGCCGGCAGCCTGTACGTCGCCAAGTTCGACGCCGGCTTCTCGCTGGACCCGGCCGCCGCGGGCGCGGCCATCACCTGGATCAAGCTCGGCTCGGCCACCAGCGCCGAGATCAAGGCGCTGGCCGACACGCTCAAGCCGACCGACATCATGGACGTGGCCACCACCGATCCGCTGGACGCCACGTTCACCAAGATCTGGCTGAGCGGCAAGGTGCAGTGGGTGCGCGTGAAGGCCGGCATGGACAAGGCCGCCGCCTTCCTGGAAACGCACCGTTATGCCGCGCTGAAGGGCGGCTCCATGGCCTTCACGAAGATGGAAGGCACGACCGTCAACGCTAAGGACAAGATCGCCTACTCGGCGCTGCAGAACATGCAGAGCTCCATGGTGAAGGGCAACGCTGCGTACAACCCGGACTACAACATCACCATCGACAAGGCGCTGAACGCAGGCGGCGTGCTGGCGCACACGCTGAGCACGGGCCAGAAGGACACGGCCGGCGCGGCGATCAACAGCGAGTGGGTGCCGTCGCTGACCAAGACGCTGCTGGTCGGCGAAGACCTGGCCACGGCCGACGCACTGGGCAACCTCGCCAACCCCGACAAGATCGGCGCGCCGGACAACCTGAAGTTCTCCGAGAAGCTGCGCACGCTGTTCATCGGCGAGGACAGCGCCTACCACGTCAACAACTTCGTGTGGGCCTACAACGTCGACACCAAGGTGCTGAGCCGCCTCGCCTCCATGCCCTCGGGCGCGGAGGCCACCGGCCTGGGCGTGGTGGACGACCTGAACGGCTGGACCTACATCACCAGCAACTTCCAGCATCCCGGCGACTGGGGCACGCCGCTGCACAACGTGGTCAAGGCCCAGCTGGACCCGCTGGTGCGCGCCAACTACAAGGACCGCTTCGGCGCGCAGGTGGGCTACCTGACCGGAGCTGCCACCGGCATGAAGTTGGCGAAGATCGCCGCCTGACCTAGCGGACTCTCGGGATGGAGTAGGTGCCGGTCGCATGTGCCACCGGCTCATCCTCGCCCTCGGAATAGATCCAGACCTCGCCGACGGCCAGCGAGCGGCCCAGCTTCATCAGCCGGCAGCGCGCGACGATGCGCCGGTCCGCGCGTGGCTTGCGCAGGAAGTTGATGGCCAGGTTGGTCGTCACCGCCAGCGGCACGATGCCGATGCGCGCCAGGATGGCGATGTACAGCGCCACGTCCGCCAGCGTCATCATGATCGGGCCCGACACCGTGCCGCCCGGCCGCAGTTCGGTCTCGCCGACGGGGTGGGCGACGACGACGCTGCCGTCCTCGTCGACTTCCTCCAGCGTGCAGCGGTTCTGCGGGAACTCGGCCTGCAGGAAGGCGGTCAGCTCCTCATGTGTGGGGCGGTGTTCGGTCATGGCGAGTTGCAAGCAATTGCTTGTGAAGCGGCGGCCAGCCTAGCATCGCGTCAGAATCGGCCGCATGAACTTGGCCGACCGGGGCTTCACGGGCTCCATCCCGC
>JAEKLF010000283.1 GCA_019509985.1 Burkholderiales bacterium
GACGACGGCGGCGCCACCTGGACGCGCTTCAACGACGACGCCCACCAGTTCGGCGGCATCGGCGCGATCGCGGCTGACCAGAACACCTATGGCCGGATCTACATCAGCGGCACCGGCCGGGGCATGCTTTACAGCAACTGAACCGAGGGCTCGGCAGGCGGACGTCCAGATCCCGGATGCCGGACCGGCCGCCCCGTTCATCACGTCGTCGAGGTCGGCTCAGGCCCCTGGGCCGACCTCCTACAACGTTCGTACCCGGCGGAGACAACCGGCCGAGCACCTTCATCTGAAAGGTAGAGCATGAGAATCCCGATACCAGCGCTGCTGCTCGCCTTCGGCGCGAGCGCAGGCAGCCTTGCGCAGGCGCAGGGCTGCGGCAGCGGCGGCGGCGCCACTGTCTGCCTGACGGCCACCGGCACGGCCAGCAACGTCCAGTTGGGCTGGACTGTCAGCGGCGCCGTCAAATCGCTGGAGATCTATCGCGACACCGACGCCAATCCGGTTGGCCGCAACCGCATCGCAGTTCCCGCGGCCAGCGCCACCAGCTATGCCGATGCCACGGCCGCAGACGGCACGCCCTATTGGTACTGGGTCAAGTTCACGACCAACGCCGGCAGCTACAACTCTGGCGTGGCCACCGCCACGCGAGGCAGCACCTGCACGCCGACGGCCATCACACCCTACATCAGCGCCAACGGCTCCTGGTCCCAGACGTCATCGGCAACGATCACGGCGGGCAACTCGGCCATCCTCGGCCCGCAACCCATCACCGGCGGCTCGTGGGGCTGGAGCGGCTGCGGCACGTCAGGCTCGGCCCGCGAGCAGCTGGTCACGCCCGGCGCCAACTGCGCGGCCACCGCCACCTACACCAACGCCTGCGGCGCCAAGACCGTCCAGGCGTTCGCGATCACCGTAGCCGGTTCCGCCCAACCTTTTGCATGGAAATCCAGCGAGCCGCTGATCAAGCCGCCGGCCGACCGCGCGGACATCTTCGGCGTCAAGGACCCGAGCATCGTCTACCACGACGGCCGCTATCACGTCTTCATGACCACGGCCGGGAAGAACGGCTGGGGCATTGCCTACACGAGCTTCGCGAACTGGGCTGAGGCCCCCACGGCCACTCAGTTCATGCTCGACAAGTCGCCCATCGGGCCCGGCTATCGCGCAGCACCGCAGGTCTTCTATTTCGCGCCGCAAAAGCTCTGGTACCTGATCTACCAGGGCGGCGACCCGCTGTATTCCACGACCCCCAACATCGCCGACCCGATGTCGTGGACGGCCCCGAAGCCCTTCTACCCAACCGTGCCGGCCAGCGTCAAGAACGCCCAGGGCAATGCGACCTGGCTGGACTTCTGGAACATCTGCGATGACAGGAAGTGCCATCTCTTCTTCACCGGCGACAACGGCAGCTTCTACCGCGGCGAGACGACGATCGAAAGCTTCCCTCAGGGCTTCACCGAGCCCGTCGTCGTCATGAAGGAAAAGCTCGAGGACATGTTCGAGGCGAGCAACACCTACAAGATCAGCGGCACCAACCAGTACCTGACGCTGATCGAGGCGATGGGTCCCAAGGGCCGGTATTTCCGGGCCTGGACCGCGGATCGCCTGGACGGTGCCTGGCAGCCCGTTCCCGGCTGGCCGATGAACCTGTTCGCCGGCACAGACAACGTCAAGTTCGACGGCCGGATCTGGTCCGAAGGGGTGTCCCACGGCGAAATGATCCGCGACGGCATCGACCAGACACTGAGCATCGACCCCTGCCAGCCGCTGAAGTTCCTCTACCAGGGGCTGGACCTGGAACCGGGCAAGACCTACGAGTACATCGAGCTGCCTTATCGGCTGGGCCTGATCACCGCCACCGGCCCCAACGCCATCAGCGTGTTGTGCAAGAAATGAACGCATCGTTGCTCTCGGGATGCAAGCCCATTCACTGAGCTGCATCCATTCACAACGCTCGCTTCCGGCGGAGACAACCGGCCGAGCTCCTTCATCTGAAAGGTAGAACATGAGAACTCTGATACCAGCCCTGCTGCTCGCCTTCGGCGCGAGCGCGGGCACCCTGGCGCAGGCGCAAAGCTGCGGCAGCGGCGGCGGCGCCACCGTCTGCCTGACGGCCAACGGCACAGCCAATGACGTCCAGCTCAACTGGACGGTCAGCGGCAACGTCTCGCGCCTGGAGGTCTACCGCGACACGGACAGCGACCCCAACGGCCGCAGCCGCATCGCCGTGCCGGGCAGCAGCGCCAGGAGTTACGCCGACGCCTCGGCCAACACCGGCACGCCCTATTGGTACTGGGTCAAGTTCACGACCAACGGCGGCGGCTACAACTCCGGTGTGGCCACCGCCACGCGCGGCACGGCCTGCACGCCGACGGCCATCACGCCCTACATCAGCGCCAACGGCTCCTGGACGCAGACATCATCAGCCACGGTCACGGCCGGCAACTCGGCCATCCTCGGCCCGCAGCCGACGACCGGCGGCTCGTGGGGCTGGAGCGGCTGCGGCACGTCAGGCTCGGCACGCGAGCAGACCATCACGCCCGCGGCCAGCTGCACGGCCACCGCCACCTACACCAACAGCTGCGGTGCCAAGACCACCCAGGCGTTCGTCATTACCGTGCCCGGTTCGATGCGCGACCTGACGAGCGTTCAGCTGTCCCAGCAGATGTCGCCCGCCTGGAACATCGGCAACTCGCTGGACGCCTCACCCAACGAAACCAACTGGGGCAACCCGCTGATCAACCAGCAACTGCTCAACGCGGTGAAGGCGGCTGGCTTCAAGACCGTGCGCATTCCCGTCAGCTGGAACCAGTACGCCGACGCCGACGGCAACATCAGCCCGACCTTCATGGCCCGCGTCACCGAGGTCGTCGGCTATGCCCGCAACGCGGGCCTGTACGTCGTGCTGAACACGCACCACGAAGAAAACTGGCTGATCCCGACCTATGCCTACCAGGCGAGTGCCAATGCGCGCCTGGCCAAGCTGTGGACGCAGATCGCCAACAACTTCAAGAACTACGACGACTACCTGCTGTTCGCCGGCACCAACGAGGTCATGGTCTCTGGCGACTACGGCCCGCCTACGGCCGAGTACCAGTCCGTCCAGAACGGGTTCAACCAGGTCTTCGTCAACGCGGTGCGAGCCACGGGCGGCAACAACGCCAAGCGCCATCTCGTCGTGCAGGGTTTCAACACCAACATCGACTCGACCTACAACGGCTTCATCAAGCCCAACGACTCGGCGACGAACCGGATGTTCCTGGAAGTGCACTTCTACGACCCGTATCACTTCGCCCTCGATGGCGGCAGCAACATCTGGCAGTGGGGCGCGACCGCGACCAATCCGGCCGTGACCGAGACCTGGGCCAACGAGGCCTACGTCGACGCCCAGTTCCAGAAGCTGAAGACCCGCTTCGTCGATGCCGGCTTGCCCGTGCTGATGGGTGAGTACGGCGCCATCCTGAAGTCCGAGTACGACCCGGCAGGCACCTACCGCACCGCCTGGACCCAGTACGTGACCAAGTCCGCCTTCCAGCACGGCATCGTGCCGGTGTGGTGGGACAACGGCTATGACGCCAACCACCAGTTCGGGTTGTTCAACCGCTACACCGGTGCGCAGTACTTCCCTGAACTGATCAAGGCCATCGTCGACAACGCCAAGTGATGTGACGACCTAGACCGGACCGGGTCGTGTTTTCACGACCCGGTCTTTCCTGCTTGAGGGCTCGCGCGTGATCGCGTCGACCGAAATGAAACTGATACGAACCAAGACTTTCTGGCGCCCGCTGCTGGCAACAGCGCTGGCGCTTTTGGCCTCTCTGAGCCAGGCCGAGGCCTACCGCTGGGACAGCCTGGCCATCGGCGGCGGCGGCTATGTCGCCGCCATCGTGCCGAGCCAGACCGAGCGCGGCCTCTTCTATGCGCGCACGGACGTCGGTGGCGCCTACCGTTGGGACGCCGCACATGCGCACTGGGTCTCGCTGCTCGACGGTCTGTCCGAAGCCGATGTCGGCCTGTTCAGCGTCGACGCCCTGGCACTCGACCCCAAGAACAGCGCAGTCGTCTACCTGCTGGCCGGCGTGCCCTACTTCAGCGGTGGCAAGACGGTGGTGATGCGCTCCGCCGACCATGGCGCCACGTTCAGCCGCATCACCGATGTCAGCTCCCTGTTCCGCGCCAACGGCAACAGCCTGGGCCGCAGCAACGGCGAGAAGCTGCGGGTCGACCCCGGCGACAGCAACATCCTCTACGTCGGCTCGCGCGCGAACGGCCTGTTCAAGAGCACCGACGCCGGGGCCAGCTTCAAGCGGGTCGACTCGCTGCCCGTGACCACCACGCCCAACGAGACCGGCATCAGCTTCGTGCTGCTGGACCCGACCAGCGTGGTCAAGGGCGTGGCGCAGCGAATCTTCGTGGGCGTGTCGCGCTTCGGCTCGGTCGGCCCCAACCTCTACCGCAGCGACGACGCCGGCGCCAGCTTCGAACCGGTGGCCGAGGCGCCGTCGGCCTATATCCCGCAGCGCGCCACGCTGGCCAGCGACGGCCATCTCTACATCACCTATGGCGACGGCTCGGGCCCGCATGGCGACTGGAAGAAGCTGGACCCGCCCGAGCCGCTGACGGCCGGCCAGGTCTGGAAATACCGGGTCAGCGGTGGCGCCTGGACCGACGTCACGCCCAAGGGCGTCAAGCACGCGTTCTCGGGCGTGTCGGTCGACCCTGCCAACCCGAAGCGGCTGGTCATCTCGACCATCAACACCTGGATGCCGCAGGGCGGCAAGAACGCCGGCGACCGCTTCTACGTCAGCAAGGACGGCGGCCGCAGCTGGACCGACGTGGTGGAGCGCGGCTTCGCGATGGACACCAGCGGCGTCAGCTGGATCTCGGCCTACGCCATCCACTGGACGGGCTCCATCGAGTTCGACCCCTTCGACACCCGCGCCGTGTGGGTGACTTCCGGCAACGGCGTGTTCCGCACCGCCAACATCGACGCCACGCCAGCCACCTGGACCTTCACCGTCAAGGGGCTGGAAGAAACCGTGCCCAACGTCGCCGTCAGCGTGCCAGGCGGCCCGCTGCTGTCGGTGATCGCCGACTACGACGGCTTTCGCCACCAGCAGCTGGACGCCTTTGCGCCCATCCATGAGCCCCGCGTGGGTTCGACCTCGGGCCTGGCCGTCGCCGGCAGCAGCACCGCGGTCGTCGTGCGCGTGGGCGGCAAGAAGATGTATCGCTCAGCGGACACCGGCACCACGTGGACCGAGGTGGCCGGCATGCAGGGCGGCTACGGCACGCTGGCGCTGTCGGCCGACGGCGCCACGCTGCTGCACAGCTTCCGTCAGGAGGACGGCAGCCACCGCACCGTCCGCTCAGCCAACTTCGCCGAGGCCAAGCCCGTCTGGACCGCAGTACGCGGCCTGGAGAACGCGCCGGTGCGGCCGGTGGGCGACCCGGTCAACCCGGCCAAGTTCTACGCCTATGACCGCGGCACCGTGCGTGTCAGCACCGACGGCGGCGCCAGCTTTGCCGCCACTGCCACGCTCGCGCCCAACGGCTCGTCGCTGGTGCGCGTGGCGCCCGGTCGCGAGGGCGATGTCTGGGTGGCGCTGAAGGACGGCGGCCTGGCGCGCTCGACCGACTCGGGCCGCACGTTCAACAGCTTCGCCAATGTCGCCTACTGCGGCGCCGTGGGCTTCGGCAAGGCGATGGCCAAGGCGCCCTACCCCACCGTCTTCCTCTGGGGCTCGCCCCAGGGCAAGCCGCGAGGCGTGTATCGCTCCACCGATGCAGGCGCCACCTGGCAGCGCATCAACGACGACGCTCACCAGTTCGGCGGCCCCGGCAACGGCGAGTTCGTCACGGGCGACATGAACATCGAAGGCCTGGTCTACATGAGCACCGTGGGTCGCGGCATCGTCTACGGCATGCCGGCCGACGCTCCCCATTCACTCAAACCCTGAGCACCATGAATCAAAAACTTTCCCGCCGCGCACTGCTGCAATCCTCCGCCGCCGTCATGGGGGCCGCCGGCCTTCCAGCCGTGCAGGCCGCGCCCTCTCCCTTCAAGCCCACATGGGACTCCCTCGTCGGCGGCTACCGCACGCCCGACTGGTTCCGCGATGCCAAGTTCGGCATCTGGGCGCACTGGAGTGCGCAATGCGTGCCCGAGGCCGGCGACTGGTATGCCCGCCAGATGTACATGCAGGGCAACTGGCAATACGACCACCACGTCAAGAACTACGGCCATCCGACCCAGGTCGGCTTCATGGAGATGAACAACCGCTGGAAGGCGGAGAACTGGGATCCCGAAGCACTGATGGACCTGTACGCCAAGGCCGGCGCGAAGTACTTCGTCTCGCTCGCCAACCACCACGACAACTTCGACGCCTACGACTCCAAATACCACCCCTGGAACTCGGTGCGCGTCGGTCCGAAGAAGGACATCGTCGGCACCTGGGCCAAGGTGGCTCGCGCGAAGGGGCTGCGCTTCGGTGTCAGCAACCATTCGGCACACGCCTGGCACTGGTTCCAGACGGCGTACGGCTACGACGCCGAAGGCCCGCTGGCCGGCCAGCGCTACGACGCCTTCAAGCTGACCAAGGCCGACGGCAAGGGCAAATGGTGGGAAGGCCTGGACCCGCAGGACCTCTACACGGGCCGCAACATGGTGATGCATTACTACAACGCCAGCATGGCCTGGCACGGCGGCAAGCTGGAGGCCGTCCTCAACGCCAAGGAGATCCCGCCCGAATGGCGTGCGGGCATCGTCGAGGACGTCGAGCGCGGCCAGCGCGCCGGCATCGAGCCGCTGCCCTGGCAGACTGACACCTGCATCGGCGACTGGCACTACAACCGCGGCGTCTTCGAAGGCCACCACTACAAGTCGGCAGCCAGCATCATCCACCGCCTCGTGGACATCGTCTCCAAGAACGGCAACCTGCTGCTGTCCATCCCGCTGCGCGGCGACGGCACGATCGACGCCGACGAGCGCAAGGTCCTCGACGGGCTTGGCGAGTGGATGGGCTGCAACGGCGAGGCCATCCACGGCACCCGCCCGTGGCGCAGCTTCGGCGAGGGGCCGACGCAGATCGGCGGCGGCATGTTCAGCGAAAACCAGGTCAAGGACTTCACGGACCAGGACATCCGCTTCACGACCAAAGCCGGCGCGCTGTACGCCATCGGGCTGGCCTGGCCGAAGAGCGGCGTCATGCGCATCGCATCGCTGGCGCAGGACTCGGCGCTGGCGCCCGGCCTCATCGAGCGCGTCGAAGCCGTGGGCTCCACCGACAGCCTGTCCTTCAAGCGCACGCCGCAGGGGCTGGAAGTCAAGCTGCCCGAGGGCCTGGC
>JAEKLF010000117.1 GCA_019509985.1 Burkholderiales bacterium
TACTCGGTCTCGCACGACTTGCGCAGCCCGCTGCGCAGCATGGATGGCTTCTCGCTGGCCCTGCTCGAGGACTACGGCGATCGGTTGGACGAGGAGGCCCGCGACAGCCTGCAGCGGATTCGTGCAGCCAGTCAACGCATGGGTCGGCTGATCGACGAGTTGCTCGGCCTGGCGCGCGTGACGCGAGCCGAGTTGAGGATTCAGAAGGTCGACCTCAGTGCGATGGCCCGCGAGATGGCCGCCGCCTTGGCGCGGGGCCAACCGGAGCGCCGGGTGCGCTGGGAGATCGACGACGGCATCATGGTGCAAGCCGACCGGGAACTGATCCAGATCGCATTGCAGAACCTGCTCGACAACGCCTGGAAATTCACGGGCAAGACCGCCGACGCCGTCATTCGCGTGGGCATGCGCCTGGATGGCGCGGACCGGATCTGCTTTGTCGCCGACAACGGTGCGGGCTTCGACATGGCCTATGCCGATCGCCTGTTCGGCGCTTTCCAGCGTCTCCATCACGAAAGCGATTTTCCTGGCACCGGCGTAGGCTTGGCGATTGTCCAGCGCGTCCTGCGCCGCCATGGATGGCCGTTATGGGCGCAAGCCAGCCTGGGCAGCGGCGCCACTTTCTTCTTCCGCATCCTGGAGCAAACCGATGAACGACGAGAGCAAGGTCATCCTGTTGGTTGAAGACAACCCGGACGACGTCGCGCTGACGCTGCGTGCATTCAAGCGCAGCCATCTGATGAATCCGCTCGTCGTCGCTCGTGACGGCGTGGAGGCGCTCGATTTCGTGTTCGCACGCGGCGCCCATGCAGACCGCGCCGGCGCGCCGCTGCCAACGTTGGTCATCCTCGACCTGAAGTTGCCCAGGCTGGACGGGCTTGGCGTGCTCAAGGCGCTGCGCGCGGATCCGCGCACTGCACTGCTTCCGGCGGTGATCCTGACCTCGTCGAAGGAGGAGCAGGACATCGTTTCGGGCTACAAGCTTGGCGCGAACAGTTATGTCCGCAAGCCCGTGGACTTCACCGAGTTCCTCGAGGCGGTCAAGGTGCTCGGCATCTACTGGCTGGCCCTCAACCAGCTGCCACCGCGCACGGGTGCATCATGAACGCACGGGCGATCAGGATTCTTGCCGTCGAGGACTCCGAAAACGACGTCCGCCTGGCGATGCGCCTGCTGCGCCGCGCCGGTTTCGCGCCGGACGTTCAACGAGTCCAGGATCTGGCGGCATTGCAGACCGCGCTTGTCCAGGGTCCGTGGGATGCCGTGATCTCCGACTTCAGCATGCCAGGCTTCAGCGGCCTGGAAGCGCTCACGACCTTTCGCACGACGGGTCTGGACATCCCGTTCATCTTCGTCTCCGGCACGATCGGCGAGGAAACGGCCGTGGTCGCGATGAAGGCCGGCGCCAACGACTACGTGATGAAGGACAACATGAGCCGGCTCGCGCCGGTGCTCGAACGGGAGCTCGTGCAGGCCGCCCGCCGCGCCGCGCATCGCGAGGCGGAGGCCGAACTGAGGCGGTATGAGGCGCAGCTCGGCGAGGCACAGAAGATGGAGTCGCTGGGGACGCTGGCCGGCGGTATCGCCCACGACTTCAACAACATCCTCAGCGCGATTCTCGGCAACGTCGAACTCGCCCGGGGCGAACTCGATGCCGAGCATCCCGTGCTGGTCATGCTCGGAGAGATCCAGAAGGCCGGCTTGCGCGCTCGTGATCTCGTCCGTCAGATCCTGACCTTCAGCCGCCGACAGCCGCAGCAGTTGCGCAACGTCGCACTACGACCGATCGTCGATGAGACCTACGGCCTGCTGCGCGCGACGCTGCCGGCCGGGGTTGATCTCGAGTTGAGCCTGAGCGATGAGCCGCTGCATGTCGACGGCGACGCCACCCAGCTCCAGCAGGTGTTGATGAACCTGTGCACGAACGCGTGGCATGCGCTGCGTGGCGAGCCCGGCAGGATCGTCATCGGTCTCGACGCCGTGCACCTGGACGCCGCCACCGCACGCGCGTTGTCCGGCCTGGTTGCCGGTCCCTACGCCCACTTGTGGGTGAGCGACACAGGCGCGGGCATGGACGCTGCAACACGTGAGCGGATCTTCGAACCCTTCTTCACGACCAAACCGACCGGCCAGGGTACGGGCCTGGGCCTGTCGGTTGTCCATGGCATCGTCGTCGCTCATCTAGGCAGCATTGCCGTTGACAGCGTGCCCGGTCAGGGCAGTACCTTCCATCTCTACCTGCCCGCGGTCGCTGCGCCGCTCACCGCGCCGGATGCCGAGCATTTGCCGGACGCGCCATCGGCGGGTCACGGCGAACATGTGATCTATCTCGACGATGACGAAACCGTCATGCTGGTCGTCGTGCGCCTCCTCGAGCGCGCCGGCTACCGCTGCAGCGGCTTCCTGGATGTCGCGGCTGCGTTGGCGACCGTCAGCGACTCACCGGATGCCGTCGATCTGTTCGTGACCGACTACAACATGCCCAGCCGCTCCGGCCTCGACGTCGCGCGCGAGATCGCTTCGATCCGCCCCGATTTGCCCGTTGTCATCAGCTCTGGTCTGATCACCGACGAATTGCGGGAACAGGCCAGGGCAGCGGGGGTGTGCGCCGTGCTCGAAAAGGAAGACACCTTCCGCGACCTGGCCGCGCTTGTTGGGCGGCTGCTGGCCGCTGCTCGATGAGGGTCATGGCCGTCGTTTGCTGCCGCCGCGCTGCTCCGTCGTCATGCCCTTGATGCAGTGCGCTGCGATCAACGGCCGGTGCGCACGGCCTCCATGGTCCGCTCGGAGGTTGTCTTCTCGAATTCCGCGGCGACCTGGGCGAGGTTCGGGGCCAGTTCCCGCCAGGCCGCCAGATCAAAATGCCTTGGCCGTCGCTGCGGCGACGGCCTGTAGTGCTGCAGACGCTGTCCGTTGCACGCGAAGACGATGCAGTTGCCACAATTCCTGTCGCCAACGATGAGGACGTGATCGTCGAAGGCACGACGAATGCGCCCAATGTGCAGCATGTAGTCGCAGTGACCCATGTGCAGGTTGGCCACCAACAGCCCGTCCGCCTGAAGCGAGCCACGGGTATCGTCGTAAAAGCGCTGCGAGCACAGCGCGGGCGGAATGCCTTCGGTGTCGTAGCCGTCGACCATCAGGACATCCAGAGGATGGGGGACCGAGCGCACGTAGTCCGCACCGTCGCCGCGACGTACCGCAAACCGCGCGTCGTCAGGAGGCACGTGGAACATGTCCCTGAGCGCGATCACGTGCGGATTGATCTCGACGACGTCGATGCGCGCCTGCGGCAGATTGGCATGGCAGAACTTGGCCAGCGATCCGCCGCCGAGACCGATCATGCCGATCGTGTCGGGGCGGCCATTGAACAGCAGGAACCCCATCATCGTGCGGGTGTACTCCAGGTCCAGAGCAAGCGGCTTGAGCGTCTGCATGCGGCTCTGGATTTCGCTGATCGAGAAATGCAGCGCCTTGGTCGTGAGCGTTTCGTAGACGAAAGGTTTGACGTGATCCTGAGCGTTGACGGTATCGGGCATGGTCCAGGCGGGGTCGTGGGTCAGTGACGCGGGCGGGCCACGCGATGCAATCGGCGTTCGCCACAAGAAGTCGCATCGGCGTGTTGGAAGGGAAGCAAGAACGGCGCCGCCCGTCAACGATGGAGTCGCAGCGTGCGCCGGAGGTCGACGATGAGCGCCGGCGCGGCCACCAGTACGAGCATGCAAGCGATGGGAATCGTTGCGGAGAACCCGAAACGCTTGAAGCCGTTGGCGCCGGCGAGGCCGCCGAGGAAGAAGAGGCTCAGGACTGATACATGAATGAACAGCTTGTCGCGATTGGCCCGCACGAAATGGATCGCGTTGGCGTCGTGAGCCCGGTTCCAGTAGAGCAACCGGCCGATCTCTATGCCCAGATCGGTCACGATGCCCGTCATGTGTGTCGTGCGGATCTCCGCTTGGGAGATCTTGGTGATGATCGCGTTCTGCAGCCCCATGATGAAGCAAAGTAGCAACACGGTGGCCGGCACCATCAGATGCGCAAACGCCGTCAGGTTCGCTCCCAACACGCCGAACAGCAGCAAGAGCACCGCCTCGGTCATCAGCGCCAGCGCATAGGCGCCATGCATCCGGCGACGTTTGGCCCAATTGACCATGACGGCCGTACAGGCCGCGCCGGTGGCGAAGGCCAGCAGCGACGCGGAGCCGGCTAGCGCAAGGCTCAAGCCGCCGGTGGCGAGATCGTCGGCGATGGCGGAAATGATCCCGGTCATGTGAGAGGTATAGCGCTGCACCGCGAGAAAGCCCCCGGCGTTGGTGGCTCCCGCGACAAAGGCCAGGATGGCGCCAAGCTGACGGTTGACCGGACGACTGCGTCGCGGCCCAGCAAGTCGACGCAGGTGATGAAATGCCACGGCACGACGGGGTCTTGACCCATGAAGCCCTGAATCCAGTCGGCAAAGAGCCGATCTGCCCTGCCCTCTGGTGGCAAGGCAGGCTAATCTACTTTGCTTTCAATTATCCTGCAATTATAATTTCATTAACATAGGAGCGTCTGATGGAGCAGAAAACCGCACGCCTGACCGTCTTGATCGATCCGGACAAGAAGAAGGCGTTCGAGACGCTGTGCGCCAAGCAGGACGTCACGCCTTCCCAAGTCGTTCGCCGCCTGATCCGCGAATACTTGACCACCCACGGCGTCGACCTCGGAGCCGATGGGAACGGCCCAGGCAAGGGCGACTGACGGCTCGATCGGTTCGCCGGCAGCGCGCTGCGGTAGCACGGGAGCCGATGCCCACGAAGCACAGCTCCGCCCCAGGCGCTGGACCGAACCTCAGGAGAGCGGTGAACCCACGAGGTTCTGGCAGGCCGCGGGCAGTGGCGCTTCACAGGTCACCGTCTCGCCGGTGGCGGGATGCTGGAACTGCAGACGCCGTGCGTGCAGGAACATGCGGTCGAACTTGCTCGGGCCGCGGGCCAGCTCGCGGTTGCGCTCGAAGTCACCGTACTTGGGGTCGCCGACGATGGCATGGCCGGCCTGCTGCAGGTGGACGCGGATCTGGTGGGTGCGGCCGGTCTTGATGGTCACGTCGAGCAGGCTGAACTGCGGCGTGCGCTGCACGACCTTGACGAGGCTGATCGACCGCTTGGCCTCGTCCTCGCCTTCCTTTCCCGGCCGCACCCAGCGTTCGCCGTCGCTGCCGACGAACTTCACCAGCGGCACGTCGATGACCTTGAGCCTGGCCGGCCAGTCGCCCCAGACCAGCGCCGCATAGGTCTTGCCGGTCTCGCGCTCGCGCAGCTGATCCTGCAGGTTGACCAGCGCGCTGCGCTTCTTGGCGATCATCAAGAGGCCCGAGGTCTCCTTGTCCAGCCGGTGCACCAGTTCCAGGAACTTGGCCGTCGGCCGCGAACGGCGCAGCGCCTCGATGACGCCGTAGCTGACGCCCGAGCCGCCGTGCACGGCCACGCCGGCCGGCTTGTCGATGACGAGCAAGTGTTCATCCTCGAACACGACCGGGAACTCGCGCGCGGGCGCCTCGGGTTGGGCGGCACGCTCGGGCAGGCGCACCGGCGGGATACGCACCTCGTCACCAATTTCCAGCCGGGTGTCGGCGTGGGCACGGCCCTTGTTGACCCGCACCTCCCCCGCCCGGATGACGCGGTAGACGTGGGTCTTGGGCACCCCCTTAAGCTCGCGCAGCAGGAAGTTGTCCAGACGCTGCCCGGCGGAGCCTTCGTCCACCGTGACCCGGCGCACGGCGGGTGCCGTGACAGGGGTTTGCGTGGTGTCGGGCGGCACTTGCGCTGCCCCTATAATCCTTTTCACCACGTTGCTGCCGTAAGTATTTGATTTGTTTGATTTTAGCGGCGGCAACGTGTGGTTGACGGGGCAAAGCCCCGGCGGCCAAAGGCGATGCAACGCGAACGGTGGCCAGCAGGTTCCCTCCCCGAGTGAGTGAACGGCCCGCCGCCCGACGCGGCAGAGCGATGACACAAGAACCCGCGAGCCCCGCTGCCCCTGGATTGTTTCCAAGGCACACGGCGCCCGCAGACAACAAGGTTTCCATGGCGACAGAACGCCAGGCTTCGGCCTCCAGCGAGCTGTCACCAGCGTCCAGCAGCCCACGCGGATGAGCATGCCCCTCCCCCCACACGCACCCCAGCGGCCCCGGCTAAATGCCGGTGTGGCCGCCCTGTTCCGGCCCCACGCCGGACGGGCGCGCGCGGGAGCCGGCGGCTCGGCTCGCATGACAGCTGCTGAGGCGCACGCGCCAACGCCGACAGCACGCTGACTCTCACGGTCGGCTGCGCTTTCGGTCCAGGGCGATTCCTTCCTCGGTTCTTCTCGTCGCCCGTGCATCTGATGCCGCTTTCGGGCGGTGCGATGAACGTGCGCGTTTTGCGGCGGCTTGATGCCTGCCCGGCGCGTGAGGAGTGATGACATGAAACGCATGCTGATCAATGCGACGCAGCCGGAAGAGCGGCGCCTCGCGATCGTTGATGGCCAGAAGCTGCTGGACTTCGAGACCGAAATCGAAGGCCGCGAGCAGCGCAAGGGCAACATCTACAAGGCCGTCGTGACGCGGGTCGAGCCCTCGCTCGAAGCCTGCTTCGTCGACTACGGCGAGGACCGCCACGGCTTCCTGCCGTTCAAGGAAATCTCGCGCCAGTTCTTCCGCGAAGGCGCCGACGTCAAGAACGCGACCATCAAGGACGCGATCAAGGAAGGCCAGGAGCTGCTGGTCCAGGTCGAGAAGGAAGAGCGCGGCAACAAGGGCGCGGCGCTGACCACCTTCGTGTCGCTGGCCGGCCGCTACCTGGTGCTGATGCCCAACAACCCGCGCGGCGGTGGCGTGTCGCGCCGCATCGAGGGCGAGGATCGCGAGGAACTCAAGGAAAACCTCGACCAGCTCGAGTACCCCAAGGGCATGTCCCTGATCGCGCGCACCGCCGGCATCGGCCGCACGGCGCCCGAGCTGCAGTGGGACTTGAACTACATGCTCAAGCTCTGGACCGCGATCGACGACGCGGCCAAGGGCGGCAAGGGCGCCTACCTGATCTACCAGGAATCCAGCCTGGTGATCCGCGCGATCCGCGACTACTTCACGTCCGACATCGGCGAGATCCTGATCGACACGGACGACCTGTTCGAGCAGGCCCACCAGTTCATGAACCACGTGATGCCCGACCAGGGCCATCGCGTGAAGCGCTACCGTGACGACGCGCCGCTGTTCAGCCGCTTCCAGATCGAGCACCAGATCGAGACGGCGCACAGCCGCACGGTGAACCTGCCCTCCGGCGGCGCCATCGTCATCGACCACACCGAAGCCCTCGTGTCGGTCGACGTCAACTCGGCCCGCGCCACGCGCGGCGGCGACATCGAAGAGACCGCCACCCGCACCAACCTCGAAGCGGCCGACGAAATCGCCCGCCAGATGCGCCTGCGCGACCTGGGCGGCCTGATCGTCGTCGACTTCATCGACATGGAGGAGAGCAAGAACCGCCGTGACGTGGAACAGCGCCTGCGCGACGCGCTGCGCAACGACCGCGCCCGCGTGCAGTTCGCCTCCATCAGCAAGTTCGGCCTGCTGGAAATGAGCCGCCAGCGCCTGCGCCCGGCGCTCAGCGAAGGCAACCACATCACCTGCCCGCGCTGCAACGGCACCGGCCACATCCGCGACACCGAATCCTCGGCGCTGCAGATCCTGCGCATGGTCCAGGAAGAGGCGATGAAGGACAACACCGCCGCCGTGCATGTGCAGGTGCCGGTGGAGGTGACCTCGTTCCTGCTGAACGAGAAGCGCACCGAGATCAGCAAGATCGAGCTGAAGCAGCGCGTCACCGTGCTGCTGGTGCCCAACAAGCACCTCGAGACGCCCAACTACAAGCTCGAGCGCCTGCGCCACGATGACCCGCGCCTGGAGAACCTGCAGGCCAGCTACACGATGATCGAAGAGCCGACCGACGAGGTCGGCATCACGCGCCGCGGCGACATCGAGAAGAAGAACAAGCAGGAGCCGGTCATCAAGGGCATCCTGCCCGAACAGCCGGCACCGGTCGCGGCACCCAAGCCCGAGCCGGTCGCGGCGCCCGCGCCGGCGCCCGTGGTCGCTCCCCCGCCGCCGGCACCGCAGGCCAGAGGCTTCTTCAGCCGCCTGTTCAGCTTCTTCAGTGGCGGCGAGTCCGCACCGGCACCCGTGCCGGCCGTGCAGGCACCCGCCCCAGCGCCGGCCACGACCGACAAGCCCAAGCGCGAAGGTGGCCGTGACGGCCGCCGCGACGGTGGTCGCCGCGGTGAGCGTGGCGAACGCGGCGAGCGCAGTGAGCGCGGCGAGCAGCGTGGCCAGGGCGGCCAGGGCGGCCAGGGCGGCCGCCGTGACGGCAAGCCCAACGAGGCCCGTGGCGACCGCGCCGAGCGTGGTGACCGCAACAAGCCGCGCAGCGAAGGCGCCGACAAGGGCGAGCAGCAGCAACGGCCCGAGCGCGCGGAACGTGCCGAGCGCAGTGAGCGTCCGGACCGCCAGGAGCGCGGCGAACGTCGTCCGCGTGGCGAGCGCCAAGAGCGTGCGCCGGCCGACACGACCGCACAGCTGGCCGCAGCCGCGCCGCTGAGCGAAGACCTGGCCGTCGCCCACGACGCGCCGCCGGCCTTCGTCGACAGCCAGGCCGAAGCCGCCCTGCCCCCGACCGGCGACACGCCGATCGGCGAAGAGCGCCCGGGCCGCGGCCGTCGCCGCCGTCGTGGTGGCCGCGACCGTGACGATCAGGCCGCGGGTGGCGACGCCGCGACCGAGATCAGCACCGACGCACCGGCCGATACGGCTGCCGAGGTCGTCGCAACGCCCGCCGTTGAAGGCGACGATGCGGGCGAAGGCCCTGGCCGCGAAAGCCGCCGCCGCGGTGGCCGCAATCGCAACCGCAACCGCCGCGAGGAAGGCGCCGTCGACGGCCAGGAAGCCGCCGCCGGTGACGACGCGGCGACACCCGCTCCCGAAGCCGCACCCGTGCAGAGCTCGCTGATCGAGGATGCGATGGCCAGCGCCGCCGCACCGGTCCAGGCTCCGACCCCGGCACCCGTGGCCGCTGCTCCGGCGCCCGCGCCGGTGGCCGCCCCGGCGCCGGTCGTCGAAGCCTTCAAGCTGCCGATGGGCGAGCTGCAAGCCATCGCCGAAGGCGCGGGTCTGCAGTGGGTCAACTCGGATGCCGACAAGATCGCCGCCGTGCAGGCCGCCATCGCCGCCGAGCCCGCGCCCGCGCCGCTGGGTCGCGAGCCGGCAGCGGTCGTCGTCGTCGACGAGGGCCCACTGGTGCTCGTGGAAACCCGCAAGGATCTGAGCCAGGTGAAGCTGCCTTTCGAGGCATGATTCCGCACGGCTGACAGCCCCCTCCTGAACGCCGCCGGCCACAAGCCGAGCGGCGTTTTTTCATTGAGCCCGGACACGACCACCACCATGTCATCGACTCTCACCGCAGACGCCGCCACCGCGGCCGGCCCCGTGGCCAAGATGCCGCCGCAGATCCCCTACATCATCGGCAACGAGGGATGCGAGCGCTTCAGCTTCTACGGCATGCGCAACATCCTGACGGTCTTCCTGATGACCAGCCTGCTGCTGGCCGTGCCGGAAGGCCTGCGCAAGGCCGAGGCCAAGGAGGTGTTCCACACCTTCGTCATCGGCGTCTACTTCTTCCCGCTGCTGGGCGGCTGGCTGGCCGACCGCTTCTTCGGCAAGTACCCGACGATCTTCTGGTTCAGCGTCGTCTACTGCGCCGGCCACGCCTGCCTGGCGCTGTTCGACGACAACATCCGCGGCTTCTATTTCGGCCTGTTCCTGATCTCGCTGGGCTCGGGCGGCATCAAGCCGCTGGTCAGCTCCTTCGTCGGCGACCAGTTCGACAGGAGCAACCGGTCGCTGGCACAGAAGGTCTATGACGCCTTCTACTGGATCATCAACTTCGGCTCCTTTTTCGCGTCGCTGTTCATGCCCATCCTGCTGAAGGAGTTCGGCGCTCGCGTCGCCTTCGGTGTGCCGGGCGCGCTGATGTTCGTGGCGACGCTGATCCTGTGGAGCGGCCGCAAGAAGTACGTGCACGAGCCCGCGCGCGGCGGCAACCCGCACAGCTTCCTGAAGGTGGTGTGGACGGCGCTGAAGGCCGGCGGCCTGGGTGCGGGCGTCGCACTGCTGGGCGTCATCGGTGCGGTCTATGCGCTGAGCCAGATCGAGGCCTTGAGCCTTGTGCCGGCGGTGTGCCTGGCGATGGTGCTCGTCATGGGCTTCGGCGGCCTGGGCGCGGCGCTGCAGCTCGATCGCGCGCGTGGCGCTCATCCCGACGAGGCGGTGGATGGCGTGCGCGCGGTGCTGCGCGTGCTGGTGCTGTTCGCGCTGGTCACGCCGTTCTGGTCGCTGTTCGACCAGAAGGCCTCGACCTGGGTGCTGCAGGCCGACCAGATGGCCAAGCCGGCCTGGTTCCAGTCGTCCATGATGCAGGCGCTGAACCCGGCGCTGGTGATGGTCCTCATCCCCTTCAACAACCTGGTGCTCTACCCGCTGCTGCGGCGCTCTGGCCTGCAGGTGACAGCCTTGCGCCGCATGGGCGCGGGCATCGCGCTGGCCGGCGCGGCCTGGATCGTGGCCGGCATGCTGCAGCTGTGGCTGGACGAGGGCGCGACGGTGAGCATCGTCTGGCAGATGCTGCCCTATGCGCTGCTGACGCTGGGCGAGGTGCTGGTGTCGGCCACCGGGCTGGAGTTCGCGTACAGCCAGGCGCCGCTGTCCATGAAGGGCACGATCATGAGCTTCTGGAGCCTGTCGGTGACGATCGGCAACCTGTGGGTGCTGCTGTCCAACGTCAGCATCAAGAGCCCGTCGGCGCTGGCGGCGATCAAGTCCACGGGCTACAGCGAGACCGCCTGCCTGATGTTTTTCTTCGCCGGCTTCGCGCTGGTGGCCGCGGCCTTGTTCGGCCTGGTCGCGCGCCGCTATCCGATGCAGGACAACTACCGCGGCTGAAAGTCACGATGCGCCGTGAATAGCGACCTTCGTCGGCGCTCTTTTCGTCAGTAAGCTGCGCGGGCCATGAACGACGCCCCCCGACCCTATATCGACCCGACGCAGATCGACCACGACAAGCCCCGCACCGCGCCGGCCCCCGCGCCGGAGCCCGCCGCGTGGCAGCAGGCCTCGCACAGTCGCCGCCCGGCGCCGCGGGCCCGCAAGCCGGTCGTCAAGAGCACCGGGCGCGGCTACTTCGCCAGCCACTGGCACGGCGAGCAGAGCCTGGTGCGCAGCTATTGGGTCAACAACTTCCTGGTCGCGACGCCGCTGGCGTTCGCGCTGACCGGGCTGATGACGTGGATCAGCGTCAAGGGCGATTCGCTGCAAGTGAGCGCGATCGCGCTGCTGGTGACCATGCCGCTGCTGATGTCGCTGGACGTGTGGTGCATCGTCGGCGCGTGGCGTTCGGCGGGCAACTACCTGCGCGACGGCGGTTCGGGGCTGTGGGGGTGGCTCGCACGCATCTTCCTGGCGCTGGGCGCGCTGCAGCTGGCGACGTCGGTGGTGTTCGGCTTCCTGCCCAGCACGGGCGAGTACTGGTCCATGGCCCGCGGCATCGACCCGCTCGGGCAGGCCAAGTTCAGCTTCTCGGCCGATGGCCACAGCCTGCGCCTGGACGGCGTCATCGGCATGGGCGACGGCGAGCGGCTGCGCCAGCTGCTGGACAGCGAGGCCGCGCGCGAGCTCAAGCGCGTGGAGCTGGCGTCACCGGGGGGCCGCGTGCGCGAGGCCGAGCGCATGGCCGCGGCGATGAAGGCGCATGGCCACGCCAGCCGGGCGGTGGGCACCTGCGCCAGCGCCTGCACGCTGGTCTTCCTGGCCGGCCAGCCGCGTCATCTCACGCCGACGGGCGAGCTGGGTTTTCACCGCGCGTCCACCGGCACCTACAACCCCGTCTTCGAGGAACTGGCCAACCAGCAACTGGCCAAGACCTACACCGAGCTGGGCCTGCCCCAGCCCATGATCGAGAAGACGCTGCGTACACCGTCGCGCAGCATCTGGTTCGTGCCGCGCGAAGAGCTGCTGGCCTACTCGCTGATCGCGCCGTCGCCGCACACGCTGGCCGTGCCGCTGCCGGCCGACAAAGCCACGCTGGCCGATTTCGACGATGCCCTGCACATGCATCCCGTGTGGGAGGCGCTGGACCGCCGCACGCCCGGCACCGCGGAGGCCGTGGCCAAGCGCATGTGGGCCGCCCGCTCGGCCGGCGCGACGGACGAGGACGTGCAGGCTAGCGCGATGGCGCCGCTGGCCCGCCAGATGCCAGAGCTGCTCAGCGGCACGGACGTCGTGCTGCGGCGCCGCTACGTGCAACTGGTCTCCGACCAGCTGAAGGCGCTGCGCACGCCGGCGCAGGCCGGCACACGCGCCGGCTGCCGCGACCTGCTCGACGGCCACCTGGCTGCGCGCCAGCAGCTGCCGCTGGCGCTGCAGGTGCGCGAAACCCAGTGGCTGCAGGAGGCGGCCACGGCCGCCCCGCCCCGCTGGCTGCCCAAGCCGCCCAGCGCCATCGAGATCGAGGTGATGGACCGCACCGTCGGCCCGGCGGCGATGGGCATGCTGTCGCACCTGTGGGCCGACGCGCCCGATGCCACCGCGCCCGGCCCGGGGGCGACCTGCGAACCGGTGATCGCCATGCTGGACCGCGTGTCGACCCAGCCACCGGCCCGCCGCGAACTGGTGGAGCGGCTGCTGTTCAACGCCCGCTGACGCGCAAGCACGGAACGCATCTGGGCCGCATCAGTGTGCGACGTTGAAATTACCTGAGCCGGCTAACGGCCGGCTTCCCGGTGGCCTCCTAGGATGCCGCCCAGCTGCCAGCCCGGCAGCATTTTTTCTGGAGTTGCTTTCGTGACCGTTTCCCTGCTCCGCCCGACCCTGGCCGCCGCCCTGCTCGGCCTGAACCTGGGCGCCATCGCCGCTCCGGCGCCTGCCCCGATCACCTTCGACATGACGCCGCGTGCCGGCCAGCACCAACGCCAGCTGATCGACATGCAGGCCACGATCAAGATGCGCACCGAGGCCGGTCCCGAAGCCACCGAGGCGCAGCGCGCCCAGATCGCCCAGGGCGCCGAGCGACTGGCGCAGATGGGGCCGATGCAGATGTCCATGCAGATGCAGCAGACCGTGAAGGTCGGCCAGCCCGATGCCGACGGCTGGTTGCCGCTGACAGTGGCCGCTGGCGGCAAGACCGGCCAGCTGCAGATGGGCGGCAAGACGGTGCCGCTGCCCAACCGACCGGACCAGAACCTGAGCTTCGCCGCTCGTTTCAACCCCAAGGACTTCGCCTTCGAGATGCAGAAGGTCGAAGGCATGGGCGAGCTCAACGAGCTGATGCGCTCGCAAGGCAACACGATGATCACCGAGGCGCTGCAGCTGTCCAAGACCCTGAGTCAGCACACCATGAAGGTTGGCGACAGTGTGGACGTGCCGCTCAACATGGCCCTGCCCGTGCCGGTGCCTGGTGCCGGCGGTTCGCTCAACGGCCAGGTGCACTACACGCTCGCCAAGGTCGAGCGCGGCGTCGCCTATTTCGACCTGAGCATGGACCTCAAGATGGACATCACCGCCCCGGTGCCCGCACCGGCGGCGTCCGCGTCCGAGGCCGCATCCGCCCCGGCCGCTGACGCAGCGCCCAAGACCATGCACGTCATCGTCAGTGGCAGCGGCAAGGGCAACAGCTCGCTGCGCCTGGCCGACCGTCTGGCGCTGGCCAGCAAGCTCGCGATGGGCATGCAGATGACGATGAATCTGCCCGACAACGGCGTGATGCGGATGGACATGGACATGTTGATGCAGTCCAAGGGTGAGTCCTTGGCCAAGCCGGCGGCGGCACCGGCCAAGAAGAAGTCCTGAAGCCCGTGCGCAATCGATGGGATGGACGCCCCACGGCCCGCAGGCGCAGAGGTCGATGCCATCGCTTCAGCTGTCTTTGCCGTTGACAGGAAGGGACCGCGGCGCCTCTATGGAAGGGGTCGATGCCGTTGCACTCTGCAGTTCCGTGGGGGCCACGGCACAGACCGACTGAATCGACGCGGCGATCACGGCACACACGACGATCGCGGCATGAAGATGGATCCACCGACACGGCGACACGGGAACGGAACCGTTGCGCATAGGGATTCCTTCGTGGATGGCCCGGGCATCGGCCCGGGAACCGCGGCGGCTTCTTGCCGCCACAACCTCACGACGATCCGAAACTACAGGAATAGACAATCGCCAGGGCCGAACCGCGCGAGACACGGCCGTGGCCACGACACTCGCTCAATCCGTACAACGCCATCTGAATCCATGATGTCGCGCACCTTGAGCCTCGGCGGCCTGCTGCTGACCCTGCTGTCGACCATCGCGCAGGCGGCCGTGATCGAGGTCCCTGTCGGCTCGGTCACCTACCTCGTCGACAGCGCCAACTTGCGCATCGATGCCCGCGACGGCGATGCCGCAGCGATCCCCCTGCTCAAGCCCCAGGCGCAAGCGCATGACAGCCCGGTTACCGCAACCCCGGGGGCCTGGGCGTGGACAACCGGCGAAGGCCAGCAGGTGCGCGTCAGTACACAGGGCCGGGCGCTCAAGGTGTCGATCACCGGGCAGCACGGCACTCGCTGGCAGGCGTCCATGTCGGAAGTCTCTTCGGGAACGTGGATCGTGCCGGACGGACAGGGCATGGCCTTCGGCGTCAACGATGCCTATTGGCGCTCTGTCTTCAATCGCCCCCAGTGCTTCGGCGGCACCACCCTGCTTTCCTTCCCCGCGTGGACCCACCTCACAGGCACGCGGGCCGTCACCTACGCGCTGGATGAAGGCTTCCAGTCGGAGCTTTGCCTGCAGAACTCGAACGGGCTGCAGGCCAGCCTGAGGCATGACTTCGCCGACGGTGCCAGCACGCTGGATCTGATGATCGAGCTCGGCGCACCCAACCCGCTCGCGCCGGCGCTGTTCTACAGAAACCACCTGCGGCAGCAGGGTCGGCTGCGATCCTTTGCCGACAAGCAGGTGCCCGGCCTGAACCGCCTGTTTGGCGCCCCGCATCTGTACGTCTGGGGTGACGGCCGCGACCTCGCTTTCCTGGACGATTTGAAGGCGCTCGGCATCGCCAAGCTCGTGATCAGCTACGACCAGGACCCGAAGACGCACAAGCACCTGGTCCGGCCGGCCTACCTGAAGAAGGCCTATGGCCTGGGCTATCTGGCGGGGCCTTATGACGCCTTCGACAACGGCCAGGCTGACGACGCGGCAGACATGCCCGCCGCGGTCTGGGGCCCAGCGCTCTACCCATCGGGCTGCCTGCGCGACAAGCAGGGCGCCGTCGTGCCGGGCTTCGCAAACCGGGGTTGCCAGATGTCCAGCGAAGCCATCGCTCGGCACCCGGCAGGCTTTGTGCCGGCGCAGCGCTACGAGGGGCACATCCGTGACGGCGCGAGCCAGGTCTTCATCGACGTGGACGGCTTCGGCACCTTCTACGATGACTTCAGCCCCGAGCACCGCATGACCAAGGCGCAGGATCGCCGCAACGTCCTGGCCCGCCTGGCGCTGGGCATGCACGAGTTCGGCCTGGTGCTGGGCTCGGAAAACGTGACGGCCTGGAGCGCCGACGTCACGCATTACTCGCACGGCACGGGTCAGGCCCACGTGTCGGCGTTCTGGCCCCTGCTCAGCGACAAGCGCTTCAACGGCTATTGGCCGCCGGAGCGCCCGCCGATCTATTTCGGCCGCTTCACGCCCACGGCCGACGAAGCACGCGCCCTGTTCGAACCCGCTGATCGCCTGCCCCTGTTCGATGCGGTCTACCACGACGCATTGGTGACCGTGGATCGTTGGGAACTCAGCCTGACCAAGGTGGTGGGCCAGGAAGCGCGCCGCTACGCCCGCTCGCTGCTCTATGGCATACCGACTCTGTGGAACCTTGACCGGCGCGACCTCGCCAGTGCCGCCGTCTGGCTGAAGGCGGCGCATGACGACTTCCAGGCCGTGCATGGCGTCTCGGCACCCGTGGCGCTCACCGCCTTCGCCTGGCTCACCGATGACCACAGCGTGCAGCAGGTCGGCTACGCAGACGGCAGGACCGTGACAGCCAACTTCGGCAGCCGGGTCTGGCAGGACCTGCAGCCGAACTGCGTCAGACTCAGCGGGCGCTCGGTGCTGACCAGGACTTTCTGCCCGCCCACAACGGCGCTGAACCCTGACTGAGACACTGCCGCCCGTCAGCAGACCCTCAGTTTGCGGATAGGTCCTCAACCTTCTCGACGACGACGAAGCTGACCGCGTAGTCGCTCTCGTCGCTGAGCGTCACCTGCCCGCCAAGGGATCTTTCGGCGAACCAGGCGGCCAGCGGGCCCGACAGCTTCAGCACGGGCTTGCCACTGGCCTGGTTCAGGATCTGGCAGTCGGGCAGGCGCATGGGCAGGTGCAGGCCCAGGCCGATGGCCTTGCTGAAGGCCTCCTTGGCCGAGAAGCGCGTGGCCAGATAGCGGATGCCGCGCTGCTCGGAGCGCGCGCGGCGGGCGCGAAAGACCTGCAGTTCGTCCGGCCCCAGCACCTTCTCGGCGAAGCGCTCGCCGCGGCGAGCCAGCGTGGCCTCGATCCGGCGGATGTCGCAGATGTCCGTGCCGATGCCGTAAATCACGGTCAGACGTAGGCCGTGGCAATGACGCGCTGGTAGGCCCGCACGGTTTCGGCATAGCCCAGCTCCAGCGCGTCGGCGATGAGGGCGTGGCCGATGGACACCTCCTGCACGCCGGGCACGTGGCGAAGGAATGCGCTGAGGTTGTCGCGGTTCAGGTCGTGGCCGGCGTTGATGCCGAGGCCCGCCTTCAGCGCCGCCTCGGCCGTGGCCGTGAAGCCGGCGAGCACGGCGTCCTGGCGCTCGCTGCCGAAGGCGCTGGCGAAGGTCTCGGTGTAGAGCTCGATGCGGTCCGCGCCCAGCTCGGCCACGGCGGCCATCGCGGCGGGGTTGGGGTCCATGAAGAGGCTGACACGGGCGCCCAGGTCCTGGGCTTGCTGGATCAGCGGCTTCAGCCGCGCGGTGTCGGCCGGCAGCGCCCAGCCGTGGTCGGACGTGAACTGATCTTCCGAGTCCGGCACGAAGGTGACCTGGTGCGGGCGGTGCCGGCGCACGAAGTCCATCAGGTTCTGCGTCGGATTGCCTTCGATGTTGAACTCGGCGTGGGACCAGTCCTTCAGGAAGGCCGCAAGGTCGTCGACATCGCCGGCGCGGATGTGGCGCGCGTCGGGTCGCGGATGGACCGTGATGCCCTGGGCGCCAGCCAGCAGGCAGGCTTCGGCGGCGCGCAGCACGCTGGGGATGCCGAGGTGGCGGGTGTTGCGCAGCAGCGCGACCTTGTTGATGTTGACCGACAAGGCGCAGCGGGCGCTGGCGTGGGCAAAGGGGTTCATTTGTCGAGCAGGTTCTGGACGTCGACCATCAGCGCGCGGGTGCGCAGCGGCTGGTGGCCCAAATGGTAGTGGAGCAGGCCGCGCAACGTTGCCTTCAGGCCTTGCGGCTCGGCCGTGCAGGCCTGGCGCAGCGCAGCGCAGCTGCCATGCAGCAGTGCAGCCTGCAGCTGGATCAGCAGCGTGCCGGGCAGGCTGGCGTCGCCGCTGGGCGGGATGACGCCGGACTCGGGCGACAGCTGGTAGCGGCGCGCGGGGTCGACGGGGCTCTGAGTGGGCGTGACGACGCTGAGGTCGGGCAGCAGGCCCAGCTCGGCGAGCAGCTTGAGTTCGAAGGCCCGCAGCGCGGCGTCGCCTTCGGGCAGCGCGGCCAGCGTGTCGGCATAGGCATCGAACAGCGCGGGATGCGGGTCGTGGCGGGCCAGCAGCTTGAGCAGCAGCTCGTTCAGGTAGTAGCCGGAGAACAGCGCGGCGCCGGCCGGCAGCGTGGCGCCGCCGCCCCACTCGGCGCTGCGCAGCGTCTGCACTTCGCCGCCTTCTGCCTTGGCAGGCTTGGACAGGCTCACGCTGATGCGCTGCAGCGGCAGCAGCACCGCGCGCAGCTGCGAGTAGGGCCGCTTGGCACCCTTGGCCGCGACGGCGACGCGACCGGACTCGCGCGTGAACAGGTCGAGTATGAGGCTGGATTCGCTCCAGTCGTGCTGGTGCAGCACGTAGGCCTGCTGGACAGCAGGCGGGCGCGTGAGCCTCATCGTTTGGCGATCACTCGTAGCCGTAGCTGCGCAGATGCTCTTCCGTATCGGCCCAGCCCGAGCGCACCTTGACCCACAGCTCCAGGAAGACGCGGCCATCCATCAGATGCTCCAGCTCCTGGCGCGACTCGGAACCGATGCGCTTCAGGCGCTCGCCGCCCTGGCCGATGATCATGCCCTTGTGGGCGTCGCGCTCGACGACGATGCTGGCGCTGATGCGGCGCAGCTCGCCCTCCTCTTCCCACTTGTCGATGATGACCGTGGAGGTGTAGGGCAGCTCGTCGCCGGTCAGGCGGAAGAGTTTTTCCCGGATGATCTCGCTGGCCAGGAATTTCTCGCTGCGGTCGGTCAGCGCGTCCTCGGCGTAGAACCAGCCCTGCTCGGGCACATAGGGCTTGAGGATCTTGAAGAGGCGCGTGACGTCGGCCTCCTTCTTGGCCGACAGCGGCACGAACTCGGTGAAGTTGCGGCGCTCCTGCATGCCCTTGAGCCAGGGTGCGAGTTCGGCGCGGCGGTGCACGGCGTCTAGCTTGTTGGCGATCAGCACGACCGGCTTGTCTTCGGGCAGCAGGCTCAGCACCTTGGCATCGTCCAGGCCGAAACGACCCGCTTCGACGACGAAGAGCACCAGGTCCACATCGGCCAGCACGCCATGCACGGTGCGGTTCAGCGTGCGGTTCAGGGCGGCGTTGTGCTTGGTCTGGAAGCCGGGCGTGTCGACGAAGACAAACTGGGCTTCGTCCACCGTGCGCACCCCGGTGATGCGGTGGCGCGTCGTCTGCGCCTTGTCGGAGGTGATGCTGACCTTCTGGCCGACGAGGGCGTTCAGCAGCGTGGACTTGCCGACGTTGGGACGACCGACGATGGCGATGAGCCCGCAGCGCTGGGCAGAGCCATCGGCGGTCACAGCGGCGGGGGGAACGGCATCGGTGGTCATGGTTTGCCTCGTTCGGCGGTAGTGCGTTCTTGCAAACGGTCCAACAAGCGGCGGGCGGCCTCCTGCTCGGCGGTGCGGCGCGAGCGGCCTTCGCCTAATTCGGCCACGTCCAGCGCCGGCACGGCGCATTCGACCTCGAAGGTCTGCGCATGCGCCTGGCCGCGTGTCGCGACGATACGGTAAGTTGGCACGGCAATGCGGCGGGCTTGCAGCCATTCCTGCAACGCGGTCTTGGCGTCCTTGGCGAAATCGCCAGCGCCGGTGGCCGTGGCGATGGTCTCGCCGAGCATGCGGCGCACGATCGCCAGCGCCGCCTCGTAGCCGGCGTCGATGTAGGCAGCGCCGAGCAGGGCCTCGACGGCGTCGGCCAGGATGGACGGCCGCTGCGCGCCGCCGCCGCGGGCTTCGCCGTCGGACATCTTCAGCACCGCCGGCAAGCCCAGGGCCAGGGCGAGCTTGTGCAGGCTGTCCTCACGCACGAGGTGGGCGCGCATGCGCGTCAGGTCGCCCTCGTCGGAGCCGGCGTAGCGCTCGTAGAGCAGGCTGGAGACGGCCAGGCTGAGGACGGCGTCACCGAGGAATTCGAGGCGCTCGTTGTGGTCGGCGCCGTAGCTGCGGTGCGTGAGGGCCCGCGCCAGCAGCTCGGGCCGCTGGAAACGGTGGCCGAGGCGGCGTTGCAGGTCGTCCAGCGCGGCGTTCATCCTCGCGAGGCAGACGTCAATGCGACCTGCCCCGGTACTTGATCAACAGGTAGACCGGGCCGAAGAGGTCGATCTCCTTGTCGTAGGCGAACTCGATGACGACCTTGTCGTTGCCGTCCTTGCTGACCACAAGGTCGCCGCTCTTGACGCTCTGGATCGAGTATTCGACCGCTGTGGCCTTGTCGAACTCCTGGCGCACCTGCGGCACCGTGGACGGATTGCCCGCAGCGATCCGGTCCACGACCTTCTGCACGGTGTAGTACTCCAGCACGGTCGGGAAGACCTTCATGCCGACGACGGCGAGCACGGCGATCACCGCGCCCCAGAACAGCAGGCCGATCAGCGAGAGGCCGCGTTGACGGCGGCGAGAAAGGGGCGACAACGAGGGGCGGCGGCTTGAGTTCATGCGGGCATCAATCGAAGAAGGTACCGACACGCTTGAGGTTACCGAAATTCATCCACACCATGAAGGCTCGGCCGACGATGTTCTCGTCGGGCACGAAACCCCAGAAGCGCGAATCGCGCGAGTTGTCGCGGTTGTCGCCCATCATGTAGTAGTGGCCGGCCGGCACCTTGCAGGTCACGCCTTCGATGGTGTAGCGGCAGTTCTCGCTGAACGGGAAGGGACCGTCGGCGCGATCGGCGCGGAAGAAGCGCTGCGCGTCGGGCTGGACCAGGATCTGGTGCTCCTTGTCGCCCAGCTTCTCCAGGAAGCGCTGGCGGTAGACGCGGGCGTCTTCATCGTAGAAATTGCCCTGGGGCTGCACGGGCGCGAGCTTGCCGTTGATGTAGAGCTTCTGGTTGACGTAGCTCACCTCGTCGCCCGGAATGCCGACCACGCGCTTGATGAAGTCGGTGCTCGGGTCCTCGGGGTAACGGAAGACCATCACGTCGCCGCGCTTGACGTCGTTGTTGGCGATGATCTTCTTGTTCAGCACGGGCAGGCGGATGCCGTAGTGGAACTTGTTGACGAGGATGAGGTCGCCGACCAGCAGCGTCGGCACCATGGAGCCGGACGGGATCTTGAAGGGCTCGAACAGGAAGCTGCGCAGCAGGAAAACGACCAGGATGACCGGGAAGAGCCCGGCGGTCCAGTCCAGCCACCAGGGCTGCTGCAGGATTTGCTGGCGGGCCGGCTCGATGTCGCCGTCCACGCGGCTGATGCCTTGCGCGGCCAGGGCCTCGCGGCGCTTGGCGTCGTTGGCCAGCAGCGCGTCCGCCGCGGCGCGGCGGGCCGGCGCGAAATGGAAGCGCTCGGCCAGCCAGTAGAACAGCGTGACCGAAGTCAGCACGAACAGCAGCAGCGCGAAGTTGCCGCTCCAGCGGCCGACGTACCAGCCACCCAGGTAGGCCACCAGGGCCGCGTACAAAACACCGGTCAGAGCGCTCATCGGGAAGGGTTTCAAGGGCGGGGGGTGGGGAGTGATCAGTCGTCGACTTGCAGGATGGCCAGGAAGGCTTCTTGCGGCACTTCGACCGAGCCGATCTGCTTCATGCGCTTCTTGCCGGCCTTTTGCTTTTCCAGCAGCTTGCGCTTGCGGGTGATGTCACCGCCGTAGCATTTTGCCAGCACGTTCTTGCGCAGCGCCTTGATGTTCTCGCGGGCGATGATGTTGGCGCCGATGGCCGCCTGGATGGCCACGTCGTACATCTGGCGCGGGATCTGCTCGCGCATCTTGGCGGCCACGCCGCGCCCGCGGTACTGGCTCTGGCTGCGGTGCACGATCATGGACAGCGGATCGACCTTGTCGCCGTTGATCAGGATGTCGACCTTGACGACGTCGGCGGCGCGGTATTCCTTGAACTCGTAGTCCATCGATGCATAGCCGCGCGAGACGCTCTTGAGCTTGTCGAAGAAGTCCAGCACGATCTCGGCCAGCGGGATCTCGTAGGTCAGCATGACCTGCTTGCCGTGATAGGCCATGTTGAGCTGCACGCCGCGCTTCTGGTTGGCCAGCGTCATGACGACGCCGACGTAGTCCTGCGGCATATAGAGATGCACGGTCACGATCGGCTCGCGGATCTCGCGCATGGCGCCGATCTCGGGCATCTTGGACGGGTTCTCGACCTGGATGACCTCGCCGGTGTTCAGCTCCACCTCGTAGATGACGCTCGGCGCCGTGGTGACGAGGTCCTGGTCGAACTCGCGCTCCAGGCGCTCCTGCACGATCTCCATGTGCAGCAGGCCCAGGAAGCCGCAGCGAAAGCCAAAGCCCAGTGCCTGGCTCACCTCGGGCTCGTAGCGCAGCGAGGAGTCGTTCAGGCTGAGCTTTTCCAGCGCGTCGCGCAGCTGGTCGTACTCGCTGGCCTCGGTCGGGTACAGGCCCGCGAACACCTGCGGTTGGATTTCCTTGAAGCCGGGCAGCGCCTCGGTCGCCGGCCCGGCGTTGTTGGGCAGCTTCTTTTCCAGCGTGACGGTGTCGCCGACCTTGGCCGCGGCGAGCTCCTTGATGCCACAGATGATGAAGCCCACCTCGCCGGCCTTGAGGCCGTCGCGGTTCTCGCTCTTGGGCGTGAACACGCCCATGTGCTCGATCGGGTACACCGTGTTGGTGTTCATCATGCGGATGCGCTCGCCCTTCTTGAGCTCGCCATCCACGACGCGCACCAGCATGACGACGCCGACGTAGTTGTCGAACCAGGCGTCGATGATCATGGCGCGCGGCGGGCCGTCGGGGTTGCCGCGCGGCGCCGGCATGCGGGCAATGACGGCCTCGATGATCTCGTCGATGCCCATGCCGGTTTTGGCCGAGCAGGGAATCGCATCGTCGGCGTCGATGCCGATGACGTCCTCGATCTCGGCCTTGGCGTTGTCGGGGTCCGCCGACGGCAGGTCCATCTTGTTCAGCACAGGCACGACCTCGACGCCGAGGTCCAGCGCCGTGTAGCAGTTGGCCACCGTCTGCGCCTCCACGCCTTGCGATGCGTCGACGACAAGCAGGGCGCCCTCGCAGGCCGACAGCGAGCGGCTGACTTCATACGAGAAGTCCACATGCCCCGGCGTGTCGATCAGGTTCAGGTTGTAGACCTGGCCGTCCTTGGCCTTGTACTGCAGCGCCGCGGTCTGCGCCTTGATCGTGATGCCGCGTTCGCGCTCCAGGTCCATCGAGTCCAGCACCTGCGCTTCCATCTCGCGGTCGCTCAAGCCGCCGCAGCGCTGAATGATGCGGTCGGCCAACGTGCTCTTGCCGTGGTCGATGTGGGCAATGATGGAGAAGTTGCGGATGTGGTTCATGGAGTCTTGTTCTGCGCTGCCGTACGTGGGACACAAGGGCGAGAGCCCTTGCAGCGCAAGCTCATACGCGTAAGCGATATGAAGGCGCGAAGCGCCGTGCTGAAGCTAAAAAAAAGGCACGTCGAAGAGGCGACGTGCCTTCCAACAAAAGGTATGGCAACTGCTTGTTGGGCTTTCATTGTAGCCAAAAGCCCCTGCCGGGAAACCGCACCAGCATTGGTTTTCCGGCCGTTGCAGGCCGCCAACAAGGATTTTAACCACAGCTTATCCACAAGTCCTTGTGGATC
>JAEKLF010000001.1 GCA_019509985.1 Burkholderiales bacterium
CAGCTGCTGGCCCAGGTGCGCGCCACCGCGCTGGCCGCCCAGGACCACCAGGACCTGCCCTTCGAGCAGCTCATCGAGGCGCTGAATCCGCCGCGCAGCCTGGCCCACCATCCGTTGTTGCAGGTCATGCTGACTTGGCAGAACGCCCCCGAAGGCGAGCTCGCGCTGCCGGGCCTGCAGTTGCTGGCGGCCCCCGCCGGCGGCGGCGCCACCAGCGCCAAGTTCGACCTGGACTTGTCGCTGCACGAGCAGAGTGAGCGTATCGCCGGCTCGTTCCAGTACGCCTGCGCGCTGTTCGAGCATGCCAGCATCGAGCGCCATGCGGCCCAGTTCGTCACGCTGCTGCAGGCCCTGGTCGAGGACGACTCGGCCTGCGTGCTGCGCCTGCCGCTGCTGCCCGCGCCCGAGCAGGCACAGCTGCTGGCCTTCAACGCCACCGAGGCCGCCTTCGACGCCGAGCTGTGCATCCACCAGCTCTTCGAGCAGCAGGCCCGCCTGCGCCCCGAGGCCACCGCGCTGGTCTTCGAGCAGGAGTGCCTGAGCTACGCCGCGCTCAACTCGCGGGCCAACCAGCTCGCGCATCACCTCGTCGCCCTGGGCGTGGGGCCCGACACGCGCGTGGCGATCTGCCTGCCGCGCAGCACCGAGATGGTGGTCGCCCTGCTGGCCACGCTCAAGGCGGGTGCCGCCTATGTGCCGCTCGATCCGGCCTACCCGGCCCAGCGCCTGGCCTTCATGCTCGAGGACTGCCATCCCACAGTGCTGCTTTCGCGCTCGGACTGCGCCCAGGCGCTGCCCGCGTCCGCGGGCGTGCC
Organism: Burkholderiales bacterium; assembly: GCA_019509985.1. Lineage (GTDB taxonomy): Bacteria > Pseudomonadota > Gammaproteobacteria > Burkholderiales > Burkholderiaceae_C > Pelomonas. Next base: position 816 of record JAEKLF010000001.1, read on the forward strand.
GCTGCTGTGGCTCGATGCCCCCCACCCCGACTGGCTGCTCGCCCCGCAACACGACCCGGCTGTGCCCGGCCTCACCCCGGCGCACTTGGCCTACGTCATCTACACCTCCGGCTCCGCCGGGTTGCCCAAGGGGGTGATGGTCACGCAGCGTGGTGTAGTCAAGCTGGTGCGCAGCAACGGCTTTGCCGACTTCGATTCGTCTAGCCGCGTGGCCTTTGCGGCCAATCCCGCCTTCGACGCCAGTACGCTGGAGATCTGGGCGCCGCTGCTCAACGGCGGCACGCTGGTTGTCATCGACCAAGCCACCATGCTCGATCAGCAGCTGTTTGCTGCAGCCCTCGTTCGCACACGGACCAATGTTTTGTGGCTGACTGTCGGACTCTTCAATCAATACTCACCCGCGCTGTCCCAGGCCATTGCGCAGCTGAACTACCTGATCGTCGGCGGCGATGTGCTGGATGTGCCGAGCATCGCTCATGTCCTCGATCACTGTCCGCCCCAGCACCTGTTGAACGGCTACGGCCCGACCGAAACCACGACCTTTGCCGCAACGCATGAAGTAGTCGCCCTCGCGCCGCAGCAGACGCGCGTGCCCATCGGCCGGCCCATCGCCAACACCCGCATCCACATCCTGGACCTCTGGGGCCAGCCCTGCCCGATCGGCGTGGCCGGGGAGTTGCACATCGCCGGCGCCGGCCTGGCGCGCGGTTACCTGAACCGCCCCGAGCTCACCGCCGAGCGCTTCGTGCCCGATCCCTTTGGCGCGCCGGGCAACCGCATGTACCGCAGTGGCGACCTCGCGCGCTGGCGCGCCGACGGCACGCTGGACTTCCTCGGCCGCAATGACCACCAGGTCAAGATCCGGGGCTTCCGCATCGAGCTCGGCGAGATCGAGGCCGCCCTGCAGGCCTGCCCCGGCGTGCGCGAGTCCGTCGTGCTGGCACGCCAGGACGGCGAGCACAAGCGCCTGGTGGCCTACCTCGTGGGCGGGGAGGAGTCCGCTTCGCCCGAATCACTCACGCCCGAGGCGCTGCGCGCGCAGCTCTCCACCCGGCTGCCCGAATACATGCTGCCGGCCGCCTACGT
>JAEKLF010000284.1 GCA_019509985.1 Burkholderiales bacterium
AGAGCGTGGACCCGGACGGCCGCATCGCCGCGCTGATCCCGCCGGAGCGCGTCATCGGCTGCGTCGTGCACGCGAGCTGCTCGCTGAAGGGTCCGGGCTGGGTCAGGCACGTGATGGGCAACGGCCTGCTGATCGGCGAGGCGGCGGGTGGCGCCAGCGATTCGGTCGCCGAGCTGGCCGCGTTGCTCGCCAGTGCCGGCTTCGCCGCCAAGGCCTTGGACAGCATCCAGCGTGAGGTTTTCTACAAGCTCTGGGGCAACATGACGACCAACCCGGTCTCGGCGCTGACCCGCGCCACGACCGACCGCATCCTGGCCGACGAGCTGGTGCGCGAGTTCACGACCGGCATCATGCGCGAGGCCGCCTTGATCGGCGAGCGCGTCGGCTGCCCCATCGTGCAGACGCCGCAGGACCGGCACGTCATCACGCGTTCGCTGGGTGCGTTCAAGACGTCGATGCTGCAGGACATCGAGGCCGGCCGGCCGATCGAGACCGACGCCTTGCTGAGCGCGCCGCGGGAGCTGGCGCAGCAGCTGGGTGTCGCGACGCCGATGCTGGATGCGTTGCTGGGGCTGACGCGGTTGATGGACAGCTGCCGTGCAAACTGAGACACGTTACGCCATGCAACACAAGGCGCTTGCCGCTTTCGTCCTGGCCCTTGCCCTGGCCACGTCATGCGCCGTCGCCGCAGACAGTCCGCCGCTCCCGCTTGCCGAGTTGTGCAAGCAGGTTTTTTGCCGCGCGACGGCCGTTCGCCTGCGTGTCGACGCTGAGCATGTGTTCGAGCAGCCCGCGGGTGCGGCGCTGCCTGTGCTGCTGCCCAACGGCTGGGTCTCCGTCTATCCCGGGGAGACGATCTATCTGGAGGTCCAACTCCAGGATGGAAAGCTCAGCCTGCTGCGCGCCGTGCCCAAGCTGGAGAAGCCCGAGACGACGCTGGTGCTGAAGTTCGAGCAACAGGCGGAGAAGACCGACATGATGTTGACGGTCACCAACCCGCTGCTGGTCGATGTGCGGTTCAGCATGGGCTTCATGGGACTGGGCTCCGACAAGATCCACGCCACCTCCAGCTGCCCGGTCTACGCCGGGAAGGCGTTGTTTGAGGGTTGGCCGCACCCATCTTTCAGCTCATCCTTGCCAAGCCGCAAGTGCTGGCTGCGGAGGATGACCACAGCTGCAAGTAGCCGTCCCCCTAGCCATTGACCCGCGCCCAGCGTTCGTGGTCACGCCAGCGGCCGCCAATCTTCAGGTACTTCGGCGAATAGCCTTCCAGCTGGAATCCGCAGCGCTTGGCCAATGCGATCGACGCCGCGTTGCCGGGCTGGATGTTGGCTTCGACGCGGTGCAGGCCCAGCGCCTTGAACGCGTGCCGCACGACGGTGTTCAAGCCTTGCGTCATCAGCCCGCGGCCCTCGAAGCCGGTGAAGGCGTAGTAGCCGAGGTAGCCGCTGCAAAAGGCGCCCAGGACGACGTTGGTCAGGTTGATGGCGCCGGCCAGTTCGCCGTCCGTTTCAACGATGAAGCCGTGGTGGGCCACGCCGTCGAAGCGGGCGAGGTGGCGCGCGAAAGCCTCGGCGTCGCAGGGCGGCTGCACCCAGGGGCGATGCAGCCCGCGGCTGGCGCGCGCGGCGGCGATGAAGGCCGCTTCGTCCGCCGCAGAAACGGGCCGGATCACCGACCCAGCGGCGCGATGCCCAGCCACGCCGCGTGCGCCCAGAACGCGAACACGGCCCACAGCGCGACGCCGACGACGAGGGTCGCCAAGGTGCCCGCGATGGTTGGCGCGGCCACCACCGGTGCCGGCCGGCGGCGCGCCGCACGGAAGACGAGGATGGACCAAACCAGGAAGCTGCCGAACAGCATCACGTCGGCCAGCGTGTTGTTGACGATCAGGTGGCCGAACGCCCAGAGCTTGACCGACAGGGTCATCGGATGCTGGAGCCTGGCCTTGAAGTGGTTGCGCGGCACGTAGGCCGCGGCCATCAGGATGGCGGCGACGAGCACGAGCAGCGCGGTCAGGTGATTCACGCCGAAGGGCACGTGCGGCCACAGCACGATGGGTTCCCGCCGCGCCTGCGAGAAGCCCCACAGGATGAGGCCGAAGCCGACGGCGGAGACGAGGCTGTAGATGCCCTTCCAGCCCTTTTCGCCGAGGCGAGCGATCTGTGCCGCGCGCCATTGCGGCGCGAGGGCCCGCGTCAGGTGGATGCCGAGGAAGAGGGCGAGGCCGAGGGCAAGCCAGATCATCGAGTGCTCCATTCAGTTCAGGTCTGTCGGTCGACACGCAGCGCGAGAACGACCGAGCTGTTGGTGCGCAGCACGCCGTCGATCTCGCCGATCTCGTCGAGCAGCGCGTCGAGCCGGGCCGTAGTGTCGGCGCGCAGCAGCGCCATGTAATCGAATTCACCGCTGACGGACGCGAGCTGGCGCAGCTCCGGCAGTTCTGATAGTCGCTTCACCACCTCTCGCCCAGCCTTGGGGCTGACGGTGATGCCGACGAAGGCCTGCACGCTGCGGCCGGCCTCGTCGCCGCCCAGCCGAGCCGTGTAGCCGACGATGCGGCCGCTGGCCTCCAGCCGAGCCAGACGCGCGACGACGGTGGTGCGGGCGACGCCCAGCTTTCGCGCCAGCGTGGCCGTGCTTTCCCGCGCATTGGCCTGCAGCAGCAGGATCAGGCGGCGGTCGAGGTCGTCGGGCGAGTTGGTCGGGTTTACCCGTAATTCATCCATAACGACGAATCATCGCGACGAATCGTCGAATTCGCAATTGCTTTCGTCGGACTGGTGCTTTCTTTCGTCGGTGACCCTGCCTAGAGTGCGGCGCAGTCCAATCATCACCCACGGAGTTCCCTATGAAAGTCGTCCTGCTCGGCGCCGGCCACATCGGCCAGACCATCGCCCGCCTGCTGCACGCCACCGGCGACTACCAGGTCACCGTGCTGGACAAGAACCCCGGCTACCTGAAGGTGCTGGCCGCCGAGGGCATCGCCACGGCCGAGGTGGACAGCGACAACCGTGCCGCGCTGGCCGCCCAGCTGCGCGGCAAGGACACCGTCGTCAACGCGCTGCCCTACCACCTGGCCATCACGGCCGCCGAGCTGGCGCTGGAATGCGGCTGCCACTACTTCGACCTGACCGAGGACGTGGCCGCCACCAAGGCCATCATGAAGATGGCCGACGGCGCCAAGACCGCCTTCATGCCGCAGTGCGGCCTGGCGCCGGGCTTCATCGGCATCGTCGCCCACCACCTGGCCAGCGGCTTCGACTCGGTGCGCGATGTGCAGATGCGCGTCGGCGCGCTGCCGGCCTTCCCGACGAACGCGCTGAAGTACAACCTGACCTGGTCGGTCGACGGCCTGATCAACGAGTACTGCCACCCCTGCGAGGCCGTGCACGAAGGCGAGACCATCGCCGCGCTGCCGCTGGAAGGCCTGGAGCACTTCAGCCTGGACGGCACCGAGTACGAGGCCTTCAACACCTCCGGTGGCCTGGGCACGCTGTGCGAGACCTGGGCGGGCAAGGTCCGCAACCTGGACTACAAGACCGTGCGCTACCCCGGCCACCGCGACCTGATGCAGTTCCTGCTCGGCGACCTGGGCCTGAAGGGCGACCAGGACTTGCTGAAGAACATCATGCGCAAGAGCATGCCGGCGACGATGCAGGACGTCGTGCTGGTCTTCGTGACGGTGTCCGGCCAGAAGAACGGCGTGCTGCTGCAGGAGGTCTTCGCCCGCAAGATCTTCGCGCAGCGTGACGGCGCCCAGCCGCTCTCCGCGATCCAGATCACGACCGCCGCCGGCATCTGCGCCGCGGTCGACCTGTTCCGCGAAGGCAAGCTGCCGCAGAAGGGCTTCGTGCGCCAGGAGCAGGTTGCGCTGCCGGACTTCCTTGCCAACCGCTTCGGCTCGGCGTATCAACAGTCCCGTCAAGTCGAGTCCATTTCCTGATCGGGACAATGCGGACCATGAAGCAACAGACCCTCTCCCTCCTCGACGCCCTGGGCGTCCATCTGCCGGGCTCCGGTGACCTGACCGTGCGCTCGCCCATCGATGGCAGCGTGCTGACCCAGCTGCCGGCCGCCAGCGCTTCCGACATGAAGGCGGCCGTGGGCCGCGCGCACGAGGCCTTCAGGGCCTGGCGCGTCGTGCCTGCGCCCAAGCGCGGCGAGCTGGTGCGCCTGTTCGGTGAAGAGCTGCGCGCCCACAAGGCTCAGCTGGCCCAACTGGTGTCCATCGAAGCCGGCAAGGTGACGAGCGAAGGCCTGGGGGAAGTCCAGGAAATGATCGACATCTGCGAGTTCGCCGTTGGTCTGTCGCGCCAGCTGCACGGCCTGACCATTGCCAGCGAGCGCCCCGGCCATCGCATGATGGAACAGTGGCTGCCGCTGGGCGTCGTCGGCATCATCTCGGCGTTCAACTTCCCGGTCGCCGTGTGGGCCTGGAACTCCGCGCTGGCCCTGGTCGCCGGCGACACCTGCGTGTGGAAGCCGTCCGAGAAGACGCCGCTGACCGCGCTGGCGACGCAAGCCCTGTTCGAGCGTGCGCTGAAGGCTTATCGCGCCGCTGGCAACACCGCGCCTGAGGGCCTGTCCGAGCTGATCATCGGCCGCGCCGATGCCGGCGAGGCGATGGTGGACGACGCCCGCGTGGCGTTGGTTTCCGCCACCGGCTCGACCCGCATGGGCCGCGCCGTCGGCCCACGCGTCGCGTCGCGCTTCGGCCGTTCGCTGCTGGAGCTGGGCGGCAACAACGCCATCATCGTCACGCCCAGCGCCGACCTGGACCTGGCCGTGCGCGGCATTCTGTTCGGCGCCTACGGCACGGCCGGCCAGCGCTGCACGACGACGCGCCGCGTCATCGTCCACGAGAGCATCCACGACGCCCTCGTCGACCGCCTGGACCGCGCCCGCGCGCAACTGCCCATCGGCTCGCCCGTGGAGCAGGGCACATTGATCGGCCCGCTGATCGATGCGCAGGCCTTCGACGCGATGCAGTTCGCGCTGAGCGCGGCGCGCGAGCAGGGCGGCCTGGTGTCGGGCGGCGAGCGTGCGCTGAGCGACCGCTTCCCCGAGGCCTATTACGCCGTGCCGGCGCTGGTGCGCATGCCGTCGCAGACCGAGGTCGTCTGCCACGAGACCTTCGCGCCCATCCTGTACACGCTGAAGTACCAGACGCTGGAAGAAGCCATCGAGCTGCAGAACGGCGTGCCGCAAGGCCTGTCGAGCGCGATCTTCACGACCGACCTGCGCGAGGCCGAGCGCTTCATGAGCGCGGCTGGCAGCGACTGCGGCATCGCCAACGTCAACATCGGCACATCCGGTGCGGAGATCGGCGGGGCCTTCGGCGGCGAGAAGGAAACCGGCGGCGGCCGCGAGAGCGGTTCGGACGCGTGGAAGGCCTACATGCGCCGCACGACCAACACCGTCAACTATTCAAGTGAGCTGCCTCTTGCCCAGGGCGTGAAGTTCGACCTCTGAGTCGATGTCTCCGGAGGAGGCCGGGAACCGGGGTATAGTCCGGCCTCCCTGAAAGCCCAGGTGGCGGAATTGGTAGACGCACTAGTTTCAGGTACTAGCGGGTAACTCCGTGGAGGTTCGAGTCCTCTCCTGGGCACCAAACAAAGCAAAAAGGCCAGCACGCGAGTGCTGGCCTTTTTGCGTTGGTGCCCGGGAGAGCGCTCGATGGCCCCTTCTTACCGAACGGTGCCTGGAAACCACTTCCGCTCAAACTCAGCGGCAGGCACGCCCTTCCCAAACCACCACCCCTGCCCCCAGTCGCAGCCCATGTCCCGCAGTGCCCTCATCTGCGCCTCGGTCTCGACACCTTCGGCAACGACCTCCATGCCCAGTTCATGCGCCATCGTCACGATGGCCCGGCACAGCGCCAGCGCCTTGCTGCCATCTTCCAGCCCGGCGACGAAGCTGCGGTCGATCTTGACGGTGTCGATCTCGTGGTGCTGCAGATAGCTCAGTGACGAGTAGCCCGTGCCGAAGTCGTCCAGCGAGATGGACATGCCGGCGTCGCGCAGCCCGCGCAGCCGCTCGGCCACGACCTCGTCGCGCTCCAGCAGCAGGCCCTCGGTGATCTCCACGGCCAGTGCGTCGCCCGGCAGGCCCAGGCCGCGCAGGTGCATGACCCAGTCGGGCTGCAGGCGATGGCTGCGTTCGCTGAGGAATTGCACCGGCGACTTGTTGATGCTGATCTGGAAGCTCTCATGCCCCGCCGCGCGCCAGGCGAGCGCCTGCGCCGCGGCCTCGCGGAAGACCCAGTCGCCGATGTCGACGATGAGGCCGCTGGTTTCGGCCAGCGGGATGAACTGCGCCGGGCTGACGTCGCCCAACTGCGGGTGGGTCCAGCGCAGCAGCGCCTCGGCCTTGCGCGGTGGCGCGGCCACGTCGCGCAGCGACAGGATGGGCTGGTAGACCAGGTTGAACTGCCGTAGCGGCAGCGCCTCGCGCAGTTCGGTGGCCAGGCGCGCGCGGCGCTGGGCGGCCTCGTGCAGGGCCGGCGTGAACAAGCTCATGCGGTTGCGGCCGGCGCCCTTGGCCTCGTACAGCGCCTGGTCGGCATGCTTGAACAAGGCCTCGATCTCGACCCCATCGCGCGGCGC
>JAEKLF010000285.1 GCA_019509985.1 Burkholderiales bacterium
CCGCCCCAGTTGAGCGACCGCGCATGAACTTCCAACAACTCCGCTCCGTCCGCGAGGCCCAGCGCCGCGGCTTCAACCTCACCGAGGTGGCCCAGGCCCTGCATACCTCGCAGCCCGGCGTCAGCCGCCAGATCCGCGAGCTGGAGGAGGAGCTCGGCATCGAGCTCTTCGTGCGCGTGGGCAAGCGCCTCACCGGGCTGACCGAACCTGGCGAGCAGGTGCTGCCCATCGTCGAGCGCCTGCTGCAGGAGGCCGAGAACCTGAAGCGCGCCGCCGACGACTTCGCCAGCGCCGGCAGCGGCCGCCTGCGCATCGCCGCCACGCACAGCCAGGCACGCTACGCACTGCCGCCCGCCGTGCGTGACTTCCGCGCCCACCACCCCGACGTGAGCCTGCACCTGCAGCAGGGCTCGCCGCAGCAGATCGCGCGGCTGCTGCTGGACGGCGAAGCCGACGTGGGCATCGCGACCGAGGCGCTGGCGCAATACTGCTACCGCTGGACACACGCCGTCGTCGTGCCGCCGGACCACCCACTGCTGGTCAGCGGCGAACCGCTGACGCTGGCCCGCCTGGCCCAGTTTCCCATCATCACTTACGAGCCCGGCTACACCGGCCGCTCGCACATCGACGAGGCCTTCGCCGCCGCGCAGCTCACGCCCCACATCGTCCTCAGCGCGATGGATGCCGACGTCATCAAGACCTATGTGGAGCTGGGCCTGGGCGTGGGCATCGTCGCGTCCATCGCCTTCGACGAGGAACGTGACCGCCACCTGCGCGCGCTGGACGCGCGCCACCTGTTCGAGGACAACATGACGCGGTTGGCCGTGCGCCGCAGCGCCTTCCTGCGCGACTACATCTACGAGTTCATCCAGACCTTCGCGTCGCCGCTGCGCCGCGAGGTGGTGGACGCGGCGCGCCACGAGCTGCCGATCGTTTCGACGGAGCCGGTGCTGGCCTGGTCGCGTGCCGCATGAAATAACGCGACAGTCCGGCGGCAGCGAGATGTGAAGTCTTGTTGCGGCGGTCAACGCGGCCTCGACAGCCGACGTTAGGCGGCGTCATCATGAGGCCGCCATGAGAAAACTCGCGCTCTGCACCGCCCTCGCTTTCGGTCTGATCGGCTGCGCCACCCTGCCGCCACCGCCGGCCGGTCCCGGCCACGGCGTGGCGCAGGATGCGCTCTGGCTGGACCGCCTGAGCTGGGGTGCCGGCAGCGCCGATCTGGCCCAGGTGCGCAGCAAGGGCAGAGCCGCCTGGCTGGATGCCCAGTTCGAGCCCCGAAATCCGGCCGCCCTGCCCGAAGCCGCCCGCTCACAGATCCAGGCCCTGGGGGTCGCGCAGCAGGAGCTGCTGCCCCTCGTGCAGTCCATGGAAGCCCAGCGCAAGGCCGCCGATGCGCTGACCGACGACACCGCCAAGGCCGCCGCGCAGAAGGACTACCAGCAGGCCCTGACCAAGCTGGCCCGGGAGGCCTCGGCGCGGGCACTTTTGAACGCGCTGTACTCGCCCAACCAGTTGCAGGAGCAATTGACCTGGTTCTGGTTCAACCACTTCAACGTGCACCAGTACAAGAGCAATCTGCGCGTGATGGTCGGCGACTATGAGCAAGGGCTGCGCGAGCGCTCGCTCGGCACCTTCCGCGAGCTGCTGGGCTACACGGCCCACCACCCGGCCATGCTGCGCTACCTCGACAACGAGCAGAACGCCGCCCACCGCATCAACGAGAACTACGCGCGCGAGCTGCTGGAGCTGCACACGCTGGGCATCCGTGGCGGCTACAGCCAGCGCGACGTGCAGGAGCTGGCCCGCGTGCTGACCGGCCTGGGCGTGAACCTGACCGACAACAAACCCAAGCTCAAGCCTACGCAGGAGGCGCAGTACGAGCGCCGCGGCCTGATGGAGTTCAACCCGGCGCGGCACGACTTCGGCGACAAGCAGCTGCTGGGTACCACCGTCAAGGGCCGCGGCTTCGCCGAGATCGACCAGGTGCTGGACCTGCTGGCCAGGCACCCGAGCACGGCGCGCTTCGTGTCGCGCCAGCTGGCCCAGTACTTCGTCGCCGACGAGCCGCCACCGGCGCTGGTGGAGCGCATGGCCGAGCGCTGGCAGCAGACTGACGGCCGCATCGCCGAGGTGATGCGCACGATGATCGCGTCGCCGGAGTTCGAGGCCTCGCTCGGCCGCAAGTTCAAGGACCCGACGCACTACGTCGTCTCGGCCGTGCGCCTGGCCTACGCCGACAAGGTGGTGCTGAACACCGCACCCATGATCGGCTGGCTCTACCGCCTCGGCCAGGCGCCCTACAACCGCCAGACGCCCGACGGCTATCCGCTGGACGAGAGCGCCTGGGCCGGGCCGGGCCAGATGACGACGCGCTTCGAGATCGCCCGCGCCATCGGCAGCGGCAGCGCGGGGCTCTTCAAGCCCGAGGGCGAGCCCAAGGACCGCCCGGCCTTCCCTCAGCTTGCCACGCCGCTGTACTACGAAGGCATCGCGCCGCGCCTGGCGGCGGCCACGCAGCAGGCATTGGGCCAGGCCGCCTCGCCGCAGGAATGGAACATCTTCCTGCTTGCCTCCCCCGACTTCATGAACAGGTGATGCGATGAACCGACGCCTTCTGCTCCAACTCGGCCTGGGTGCCACCGTCCTCCCGGCACGGCTCTGGGCCGCCTCGCCGGAGACTCCGCGGCTGCTCGTCGTCTTCCTGCGCGGCGCCTACGACGCGGCGAACCTGCTGGTGCCCGTCTCGTCGTCGTTCTACTACGAGGCCCGGCCCAATATCGCAATTCCCAAGCAGGCGGCCTTGCCGTTGGACGACAGCTGGGGTCTGGCGCCCGCGCTGGCGGACAGCATCCATCCGCTGTGGCTCAAGGGCCAGGTCGCCTTCGTGCCCTTTGCCGGCACCAACGACACGACGCGCAGCCACTTCGAGACGCAGGATCACATCGAGCTGGGCCTGGCCGACGACGGCACGCGCGACTTCCGCAGCGGCTTCATGAACCGGCTGGCCGGCGTGCTCGGCGCCAATGCCCCGGCGACGTCGCGGCTGGAGGCCATGGCCTTCACCGACCAGGTGCCGCTGATCCTGCGCGGCAACCTGCCCGTGGCCAACCAGGCGTTGCGCGACCTGGGCAAGCCCGCCATCAGCGCGGGCCAGGCGCAGACGATTGCGAGCATGTATGCCGGCACGCGGCTGGCGGGCACGGTCAGCGGCGGCTTCGAGGTGCGGGACGAAATCTCGCGCGAGATGGCCGGCGAAATGGAAGCCGCGAGCCGCAACGCCATCGCCGCCAAGGGTTTTGCGCTGGAGTCACGGCGCGTGGCGCGGCTGATGCGCGAACGCGTGACGCTGGGCTTCATCGACGTCGGCGGCTGGGACACGCACGTCGGCGAAGGTGGCGCGACGGGGCAGCTTGCGACCAAGCTCGGCGAGCTGGGCAAGGGCCTGGCCCTCTTTGCCGACGAGATGGGGCCGCAGTGGAACAACACCGTCGTGGTGGTGGTCAGCGAGTTCGGCCGCACCTTCCGCGAGAACGGCAACCGCGGCACGGACCACGGCCACGGCAGCGCCTACTGGGTGCTGGGTGGTGGCGTGAAGGGCGGGCGCATCGCGGGCGAGCAGGTCGCCGTCAATGCGTCCACCTTGTTCCAGAACCGCGACTACCCGGTGCTCAACGAGTACCGCGCGCTGTTCGGCGGTCTGCTGCGCCGCATGTACGGCTTGAACGACGCGCAGCTGGCCACCGTCTTCCCCGGGGCCAGCGCGCGTGACCTGGGCCTGGTTTAGCGAGCCAGGCGGGCGGCGACCGCCTTGATGCGCTCGCCGAAGGCCTTGGCCGTGGCAAAGTCGCCAGCCACCATCTCGTCGGGCGAGGAGTCGCTCGGCGAGACGGTCATCAGGCCGCCGAAGGAGGCCACGTAGTTGATGTCGTCGCGCGTCGAGCTCTTCTTGTTCGAGGGCATCATGCCGGTGCCCACCCACAGCATGGAATGCTGCTGACTCAGCGTGAACAGGTAGTGCAGCGTCGACAGCTTGTCGCCGTTCATCGACGCGCTGTTCGTGAAGCCGGCCGCCAGCTTGTCCTTCCAGCCCTGACCGAACCAGACCTTGCTGGACGCATCGGCGAACTTCTTGAACTGCCAGCTGACGCTGCCCATGTAGGTCGGGCTGCCGAAGACGATGGCGTCGGCCGCGGCCAGTGCTTCCCAGTCGGCGTCCTTGAGGTTGCCCTCGGCGTCGATGGCGATAAGCTGGGCGCTCGCGCTCTCGGCAACGGTCTCGGCGATGCGCTTGGTGTGGCCGTAGCCGGAGTGATAGACGACAACGATCTTGCTCATGGGGAACTTTCTCTATGGTGTGAGTGGGGAGAAATCAGGCGGCCAGGTCAAAGACCAGGACCTCGGCGTCACGGCCGGCCGACAAGGCGAGCCGCGATGTTTCGCGAATCTGCAAGGCATCACCCGCCGTCAGGTCTTGCCCGTTGACGCTGAGCGCACCGCGCACGACGTGCACATAGGCCAGGCGGCCGGGGGCCAGATCCAGCTCGGCGGCCTCGCTGCCGTTGAAGAGACCGGCGTACAGGCGCGCATCGGCATGGATGGTCACCGAGCCGTCGGCGCCATCGTTGGCCGCGACCAGGCGCAGCTGGCCGCGCTTGGAGCTGGCGTCGAAGTGCTTCTGCTCGTAGCTCGGCGCAATGCCGCGCGCGTCGGGCTGGATCCAGATCTGCAGGAAATGCGTCGTCTGGTCCTTGGCATGGTTGAACTCGCTGTGCATGACGCCCGTGCCGGCGCTCATGCGCTGCACGTCGCCAGGGCGGATGACGCCTGCATTGGCGCCGCCGGCCTGGCCGTTGCCCATGCTGTCCTTGTGCGCCAGCTCGCCGGAGAGCACGTAGCTGATGATCTCCATGTCGCGGTGGCCATGCGTGCCGAAGCCCGTTCCCGGTGCGATCTTGTCCTCGTTGATGACACGCAGCGGCCCGAAGCCCATGCGGGCCGGATCGTGGTAGTCGGCGAAGGAGAAGCTGTGGAAGGACTTCAGCCAGCCATGGTCGGCATAGCCGCGGTCACTCGACTTGATCAGTTCTTGCATGGTCTGGCTCCTTTTGTGGTCGATGAGTCAATGTAGGAGTGAGCGCCTCCCCCATCGACCACCCGGCTCTGAGGACAGCATTCAAATAGACTGAATGCCATGCCCCCCTCGACCGACAAGCGCCGCGCGCTGACCCCCGAAGCGCTGTCCATGATGGACACCATCGCCCGCACCGGCAGCTTTGCCGCCGCCGCCCGCGAGATGGGCCGCGTGCCGTCGGCGCTGACCTACTCGGTGCGCCAGCTGGAAGACGCGCTGGACGTGCTGCTGTTCGACCGCAGCTCGCGCCAGGCGGTGCTGACCTCGGCCGGGCAGGAGCTGCTCGTCGAAGGCCGGCGCCTGCTGCAGGAGCTGGACGCCGTCGCCAACCGCGTGCGCCGCATCGCCACCGGCTGGGAGAGCGAGCTGACCATTGCCGTGGACGATGCCCTCGCCCGCCGCGCGCTGTTCGACCTGATGGAAGCCTTCTACGCCGAGCGCATCGACGGCGGCGGCCCGCCGCCCACGCGGCTCAAACTGCGCGTGGAAGTGCTGGCCGGCACCTGGGAGGCGCTGCTCAGCGGCCAGGCCGACATCGCCATCGGCGTGCCCGCACGCATTCCCAACGCCGCCATCCAGTCCGAGCCGCTGGGCCCGCTGGAGTTCGCCTTCTGCGTCGCTCCCCACCATCCACTGGCCACGGCGCCCGAGCCGCTGACCGCTGCGCAGATCGCCGAGCACCGCATCATTGCGGTGGCCGACAGCGCCCGTCAGCTCGCGCCCATGACCATCGGAGTGCTGCCAGGCCAGGACGTGCTGACGCTGCCGTCGCTGGCCTCCAAGGTGGAGGGTCTGCTGCGCGGCCTGGGCTGCGGCTCGGTGCCCAGGCCCATGGCGTGCCGGCACATCGAAGCCGGCCGGCTGGTGCACAAGACCACCTACGAAGGCCAGCGCACCGGCACGATGAACTACGCCTGGCGCGACACCGGCCATGCGCCCGGCAAGGCCCTGGCCTGGTGGCTGGAGCGTCTGCGCAGCGAGACGACGCGCAAGGCCCTGCTGGAACAGCACGAAGGGCTGCTGCTCTGATGCGCTATCGAGGCAGATTCGCGCCCTCGCCCACCGGCCCGCTGCATGCCGGCTCGCTGGTGGCGGCGCTGGCGAGCTGGCTGGATGCGCGCGCCCACGGCGGCCAATGGCTGGTTCGTGTCGAGGACGTCGACGGCCCGCGCTGCCCGCCGGGCATGGACGAGGTCGTCCTCGGACAGCTTGCGGCGCTGGGCCTGCACGCGGACGAACCGCCCGTCTGGCAGTCCCGCCGCGGCGACCTCTACCAGGCGGCGCTGGATCGACTGATCGCCTCCGGCCATGCCTATGGCTGCGCCTGCACCCGCGCGGAGATCGCAGCGGCAGCTGGCCCCAAGCCCAAGCATGGCGAACTGATCTACCCCGGCACCTGCAGACCGGACAACGGCGGCACGAATGGCCGCCCGGTGCGCGCCTGGCGCTTTCGCGTCGACGGCCGCATCGACTGGCAGGACCGGCGCCTGGGCGCTCAGTCGCAGGATCTTGAAGCCGAAGTCGGCGACTTCGTGCTGAAGCGCGCCGACGGCCTCTGGGCCTATCAGATGGCCGTCGTCGTCGACGATGCGGTGCAAGGCATCACCGACGTCGTCCGCGGCGAGGACCTGGCCGACAACACGCCGCGCCAGATCGCGCTGCAGCGGGCACTTGGCTTCTCGACCCCGCGCTATCTGCACACGCCGCTGGTGCTGGCGGAGGACGGGCACAAGCTGTCCAAGCAGAACGGCGCGGCGGCCATCGACCTTGCCGACCCTGCCGGGCGCTGCTGCAGTGGCGCGAGAAGGACCCGCCCTGCCGTGCGGACGCCTGAGCAAATAGCTAGGCCGCACCGGCGCCAAGCTTGCATGCCTTCGCGAAAGAGGCAACGGACTGCACGAAGGCCAGCGGCACCTCCAGCGGCGCGAATTCACCGCTGCCTCGCAGCACTTCCCCGCGGAGATACCGTGCGCCCATACCCTTCAATCCCGACACGTACTCGTCCGGTGAGCGGCCGTCTGCATCTCCGCGCAGGTAGAGGAGCGGTGTGAGGATGTCCTTGGGCTGACCGTTCCGCTTGGCATCAGCCGACAACGCGCGGTACCAGTCGAAGCCGGCCGAAAGCGCCTGCGGCCGTTCGTAGGCTCGCGCAAACGCGGCTCGGTGGCGTTCGGTCACGGCCTCCTTCTTGCCCGCCAGAAAGTTGATGAAGAAGTCAAAGTAGGCACGCTGATGTCCGGCAACGAGGAGCTCGGGCAACTGGGGCAACGCATGAAACGCGAAGTGCCAGATGCGCGGATCTGACAAGACCTTGGACCATGGATCGATGCCGGGAACGACGGTGTTCATGACGACAGCGCCCGCGATCCGATCCCCGTGATCGCGCGCGGCGGCATGGGCGATCATTCCGCCAACGTCGAAGCCTGCGATCACCGTTGACCACGCGCCGAGCCGCTCGGCCGCGCCGACGACGATGTCCGCCAGCGTCTCCTTCTCTGCAGAAGCAGGCGCCCCTCGCGATTCACCGACGTCCGGCAGGTCGAAGGCAAGGACAAAGTGATCTACGCCGAGATCATCGATCACCTGGTCGTAGACCTCTTTGGATTGAGGCCAGCCATGCAAAAGTATGAGGCCCGGCTTGGTGCGGTCTCCCGCAACGGAAACGGCTAGCGTCAACTCGCCGTGCTCGATGGTTTGGGTATGCATTTCGCTGCTCCAAGGTGATCGGAACGTCAGGCAATCGGCGTACTCACGGGCGGGCAGCAAAGCCTGCTGTGCCGCACCTGCGCTTCGCGCCGAAAAGGTCACTCCCCGTCGCTGCGCGGCAGGCCGCGAATGTCCATGGCCCAGGAAAGCGCCGACCGACACCAGATCTGATTCGTCGGACGCAGCGCTTCGCGTTGGTCAATGCAGCCGACGCGAAGCCCCAGTCTGGCGGGGCTGTCGACGTCGTACGTCCACAGGGGCGAGCCACAGTCGGAACAGAACACCTGGGCCCGCCTTGCGCCACTGTCGCCAACCTTGACGTAGATCGCAGGCGTGCCGCGAAGCCGCGTGAACTGCTCGCTCGTGGTGCCCACGGAGACCCGAAAAGCCGACCCGGTCAGGCGCTGGCAGTCCTTGCAATGGCAGATGGTGACGTGGCGCGGATCGATCTCAGCCTCGTACTGGACCGAGCCGCAGTGACATGCGCCTGTGATCTTCATGTGCCCGGCACGGGCAATCGACACTCCCGCGACCACACCTACTGCGGGTGCGGGCAAGCGCCTCTGCGGCGACAATCCAGCGCTTTTCAAACCAAGGATTTCCCATGAACACCACGCCCAGCGGCCTGCATTTCGAAGACAGCGTCGAAGGCGACGGCAAGCAGGCCGCGGCCGGCCACGACGTCACCGTCCACTACACCGGCTGGCTCTGGGTCGACGGCGCCAAGACGGCCAAGTTCGACTCCAGCCTCGACCGCGCCGAGCCCTTCGAGTTCGAGCTGGGTGCCGGCATGGTCATCAAGGGCTGGGACGAAGGCGTCCAGGGCATGAAGATCGGCGGCAAGCGCACGCTGATCATCCCGGCCGAGCTGGGCTATGGCGCACGCGGCGCCGGCGGCGTCATCCCGCCCAACGCGACGCTGTGCTTCGAGGTCGAGCTGCTCGGCCTGGCCGGCGGCCCCGAGCATGTCGAGCTGAACCTGCACACGACGTCCAGCGGCCTGCAGTTCGAGGATCGCGTCGTCGGCGACGGCGCCGAAGCCACCAAGGGCCAGCGCGTGTCGGTGCACTACACCGGCTGGCTCTACAAGGACGGCATGCGCGGCAAGAAGTTCGACTCCAGCAAGGACCGCGGCCAGCCGTTCAAATTCCGCCTCGGTGGCGGCGAGGTCATCGCTGGCTGGGACGAGGGCGTGCAGGGCATGAAGGTGGGCGGCACGCGCATGCTGGTGCTGCCGCCCGAGCTGGGCTATGGCGCCCACGGTGCAGGCGGCGTCATCCCGCCGAATGCCACGCTGCTGTTCGAGGTGGACCTGCTGGCCGTCTGAGGCCTTCGCCGAACCACTTTTGAGTGACGACGGCGCTGCTGACAAGCGCCTGTCATTCGCCGATGCTGTGATCCAGCCACCTCAAGCGCAAGATCACACCATGTCGATTGACCAACGCCGCTTCCCCCGGGTCGAGTTCTTCCTCGTGCCGGCCGAGCACGAGCAACTGCCGGTCTGGGTCATCAAACCCGAGGGTCTGGCCCAGGCGCGCGGTGGCGTTGTCGTCAACCTCAGCGAAGCCGGCCTGCAGATCCTCGCGGCCGCCGAGCCCGCGCTGGACGCCCAGCACTACGAGCTGCGCCTGCTGCTCGGCGAGGACGAAGGCGTGCCTCTGTTCAGCGCCGCCGTGCGCCGCGTCTGGACCCGGCCGCTGAGCCGCATCGTGCAGCTCGGTGGCTTCGAGTTCGAATCGGCCAACTCCCAGGCCGAGGAATTCCTGCTCACGCAGACGGCGCAGATCACCGCGCGCAAATGGGTGCGCTGCGTGCTGGTCGAGCGGATGACGGCGCTGGCCTGAGGCCGGCGTCCTATCTAATCAACGACGGCGGCGCGCCCGCAGGCCCAGGCCAGCCAGGCCCCCCAGCATCAGCGCGGCGGCGCCCGGTTCCGGGACGGCAGCGGCCACATCTCCATCACGCACCGCAATGGCCGAATAGGTCTGCGTCTTCAGCGCGACATCCTGATTGCCGTAGTAGGCATAGAAGTAAAACGCCTGGTTCGTCTGGCTCGGCAGCGTCGTGCCCGACCAGAACACGAAGGTCGTCAGCCCGGTGAAGGGACCGAAATTCTTCGCCGTCGGCGACCAACCCGGCTGGGTGCTGCAGGCGTCACTGCCCAGCACGGTCGGCGTGCACAGGCCCTTGTTGCCCAGCGTCACGTAGTAGAGATGGCCCATCTCCGAGGCTGTGCCCCAGCCCGTGCCGGTCGCGGCGACGCCGACGTCGGTGTGGCCGTTGTTCGTGCTGCCCAGCTGGAAGCTGCTGCCATTGACCGGGCTCACCGTCGGCAGGCGCCAGCCATCCAGGCCGTAGAGATGCTGCTGGTTCAGGCCGGCAATCCAGGCCTGGGCGTCATTCCAGCTCAGGCGTGCATCGGCATCGAAACCGGAATGCGCGACGTAGCCGAAGTCGGTCAGCCAGCTGATGTTCAGGTCGGTGTCGTAATAGGCCTCGAAGCCCGCCTTGGCGGGATCGAGATCGCGGCCTTGCAGGGCGGCATGGGCGCTGGGCGCAAGCAGGGCGGCCGCGAGCAGCGGCGCGATGGCGAATTTCATGGGTACTCCCTCGAAACGTTCTTGCGATGAGCCCCTTGGGGCGGCCGAATTTTAAAGAGGCCGTCGCGGCTTTTCGCCCCCGCATTCCGGTGGCAGCATCCAGCCATGCGTGCGCTGATGCGATTCCCCGAGTCCTTGCTACACGACCCCGCCGTCAACGGCTGGATGGACTCCCATTCGGGCGAACTGGGTGCCGTCGCGCAACATTGGTTCGATGTGCTCCGCCGTTGCGGCGATGACGTCCGCGAGCTGCTGCACGATGGTCACCCGACCGCTTGCGTGCGCGACGCGGCCTTCGCCTACGTCAACGCCTTCACGGCTCATGTCAATGTCGGCTTCTTCTGCGGCGCCGAGCTGCCCGACCCTGCCGGCCTGCTGGAGGGCACGGGCAGGTTCATGCGCCACGTCAAGCTCAGGCCCGGCGTGAAGGTCGATGCCGCCGCGCTCAAGACCTTGATCGAAGCCGCCTACGCGGACGTCAAAGTCCGCCTGCAGGCCGAGGGCGCGGTTCAGTCGATCGCCGGGTAGTCGCCCAGGCCGTCCGGCCAGGGCGTCAGGATCTCGAAGCCGTCCGCCGTCACCGTCACCATGTGCTCCCACTGCGCCGACAGCGAGTGGTCGCGCGTGACCACCGTCCAGCCGTCGTTCAGCTCACGGATGCCGGCCCCGCCGGCGTTGATCATGGGCTCGATCGTGAAGATCATGCCCTCCTGCAGCTTCAGGCCTTCGCCGGGGCGGCCGAAGTGGTTGACGTGCGGGTCGTCGTGATAGATGTCGCCGATGCCATGGCCGCCGTACTCGCGCACGACGCTGAAGCCGGCCGCATGCGCCACCGTCTGGATGGCATGGCCGACGTCGCCCAGCGTCGCGCCCGGGCGCACCTGGCGGATGCCGGCGCGCAGGGCTTCGTAGGTCGTCGTCACCAGTCGACGTGCCAGCACATTGGCCTCGCCGACGATGAACATGCGGCTGCTGTCGCCGAACCAGCCGTCCTTGGTGAGCGTCACGTCCACGTTGACGATGTCGCCCTTCTTCAGCCGCTTGTCCTTGGACGGGATGCCGTGGCAGACGACGTGGTTGGGCGAGATGCAGGCCGTCTTCGGGTAGCCGTGGTAGCCGACGTTGGACGGAATGCACTTCAGCGTGTTGACGATGTAGTCGCGACAGAGATCGTCCAACTCCTCGGTCGTCACGCCGGGCAGCACGTGCGGCTTGAGCATCGCCAGCACTTCGGCAATCAGATGCCCGGCTTCGCGCGCCTTCGCCACCTCCGCCGGGCTGCGCAGCTTGATGCTCTTCATGCCCGCGCCGCTTTGGCTTTGCAGCTCGGCCAGCATGCCGATGCGCATCCAGTGCTCGGCTTGGGCGTTGATGGAACGCGACAAGGCCTGGCTCGCAACGCGCAGGCTCTCGTGCATCGGATCGGAGATTTTGACGATTCCCATGCCGCGACTATATACGATTCGTATACGAAACGTATATCAGGCTTTGGGCACCACCACGCGTTCGTAGGCGGCCAGGAACTCCGTCGGCATGCGCCGCGGCTTGCCGC
>JAEKLF010000002.1 GCA_019509985.1 Burkholderiales bacterium
CATCACCTGCGCAGCCTGGGCGTGGGGCCGGACACGCGTGTGGCGATCTGCCTGCCGCGCAGCACCGAGATGGTGGTTGCCCTGCTGGCCACGCTCAAGGCCGGTGCCGCCTATGTGCCGCTCGATCCGGCTTACCCGGCCCAGCGCCTGGCCTTCATGCTCGAGGACTGCCACCCCACGGTGCTGGTCTCGCGCTCGGACTGTGCCCAGGCCCTGCCCGCGTCCGCCGGCGTGCCGCTGCTGTGCCTGGATGCCCCTCACTCTGCCTGGCTGCTCGCCCCGCAACACGATCCGCTCGTGCCCGCGCTCACGCCCGCACACCTGGCCTACGTCATCTACACCTCCGGCTCCACCGGAGCGCCCAAGGGGGTGATGGTCGCGCATGTGCAGGTGGCCCGCCTGCTGCGCGCCACGCAGGGCTGGTTCGACTTCTCACCCAGCGACGTGTGGACACTGTTCCACTCCTATGCGTTCGACTTCTCAGTATGGGAAGTCTGGGGCGCGCTGCTGCATGGCGGCCGCCTTGTGGTGGTTCCCCACATGACAGCGCGCTCACCGCAGCGCTTCTACGAACTGCTGTGCGCCCAGGGCGTGACGGTACTCAACCAGACGCCCAGTGCGTTCCGTCAGCTCATGGGCATCCAGGCCCCCGACGCTCCGGCACACGCCTTGCGTCTGGTGATCTTCGGCGGCGAAGCGCTGGAGCCCAGCAGCCTGGCACCGTGGTACGCGCACCATGGTTCGCGCACCCAGCTGGTCAACATGTACGGCATCACCGAGACCACGGTGCACGTGACTTACAGGCCGCTGTCGGAGCCCGATACCCAGCGTGCCGGGCACAGCCCGATCGGCCGCTGCATTCCCGACCTGCAGGCCCATGTACTGGACCCGTACGGCCAGCCCTGCCCCATCGGCGTGGCCGGGGATCTGCACATCGCCGGCGCCGGCCTGGCGCGCGGTTACCTCAACCGCCCCGAGTTCACCGCCGAGCGCTTCGTGCCCGATCCCTTCGGCGCGCCGGGCAGCCGCATGTACCGCAGCGGCGACCTCGCACGCTGGCGCGCCGACGGCACGCTGGACTTCCTCGGCCGCAATGACCACCAGGTCAAGATACGGGGCTTCCGCATCGAGCTTGGCGAGATCGAGGCCGCCCTGCAGGCCTGCCCCGGTGTGCGTGAGGCCGTCGTACTGGCGCGCCAGGACGGCGAGCACAAGCGTCTGGTGGCCTACCTCGTGGCCGAGGAGTCTTCCTCGGCCGAGGCCCTCTCGCCCGAATCACTCTCACCCGAGACGCTGCGCACGCAGCTGTCCACCCGGCTGCCCGAGTACATGCTGCCGGCCGCCTATGTGCGGCTGCCCGCCTTACCGCTGACCCCCAACGGCAAGCTCGACCACCAGGCCCTGCCCGAGCCCGACGCCTCGGCGCTGGGCTCCAGCGCCTACGAGCCCCCGCAAGGCCCGGTTGAGCAGACCCTGGCCGCGCTGTGGTGCGAGCTGCTGGGCCTGGCCCAGGTCGGCCGCCACGACGACTTCTTCGCCCTCGGCGGGCACTCGCTGCTGGCTGTGCAGCTGGCCTCGCGCGTGCGCTCCTCGCTCGGGCTGGAGGTGGCGTTGGCCGATCTGTTCGCCCACCCGCGCCTGGCCGACTTCGCCCTGGCCCTCGCCCACGCTTCCGCCAGCACGCTGCCGGCCATCGTGCCCGTCGCGCGTGATCTGCCGCTGCCGCTGTCCTTCGCCCAGCAACGGCTGTGGTTCCTGGCCCAGCTCGATGCGCGCGCCAGCGCCGCTTACCTCATGCCCGGTGGCGTGCGGCTGATCGGTTCGCTGGACGAGTCGGCGCTGCGCCAAGCGCTGGACCGCATCGTCGCGCGCCACGAGGCG
>JAEKLF010000118.1 GCA_019509985.1 Burkholderiales bacterium
GCCAACGCATCAACGGCCGCGAGCTGCTGATGTTTTGCTCCAACGACTACCTGGGCCTGGCCGCCGAGCCGGCGATTGCCGAGGCGCTGGCCGAAGGCGCGCGCCTGTGGGGCGGCGGCTCAGGCGCGTCGCCACTGGTCAGCGGCCACAGCGCCGCGCACGAGGCCGTCACCGACACGCTCGCGCGCTGGTACGCGCCGCACATCCCGCAGGCCCGCGCCATTGGCTTCTGCACCGGCTACATGGCCAACCTCGCCGTCGTCACGGCGCTGGGCGACGAGCACACCGAGATCTTTTCGGAGCAACTGAACCACGCGTCGCTGATCGACGCAGCGCGGCTGGCGAAAGCCCAGGTCACGCGCTACGACCATGCCGACGTGGCCGGCCTGCGCACGCTGCTGGCGGCCAGCGCGGCCAAGATCAAGCTCATCGTCACCGACGCCGTGTTCAGCATGGACGGCGACCTGGCGCCCCTGCCCAAGTTGTTGGCCCTCGCTGAAGAGTTTGACGCCTGGCTGATCGTCGACGACGCCCATGGCTTCGGCGTGCTCGGCGCCACCGGCCGCGGCTCGCTGGAGCACTTCGGCCTGAGCAGCGAACGGCTCATCCTCGTCGGCACTCTCGGCAAGGCCGCCGGTCTCGCCGGCGCCTTCGTTGCGGCGCACGCGACCATCGTCGACTACCTGCTGCAGTCCGCCCGCAACTTCATCTTCTCGACCGCCTCGCCGCCGGCCGTCGAGCATGCGCTGCTGGCCAGCTGCGCGCTGATCGACGGCCCACTGGGTGCCGCCCGCCGCGCCAACCTCGTCGCCCTGCAGGCGCAACTGCGCGATGGCCTGCTGGCACTGATCGACCGCCATCCGCGCCTGGGCTGGTCGTTGACCGATTCCGCCACGCCCATCCAGCCGCTGATCGTCGGCGGCAACGCCGAAGTCATGGCACTGGCCGCTGCACTGGAGGCCGCCGGCCTGCGCGTGCCGGGCATCCGCCCGCCGACGGTGGCGGCCGGCACGGCGCGGCTGCGCATCACGCTGTGCGGCACGCACACCGCCGCCGATGTGGACGTGCTGCTGACCGCGCTGGAACGCGCCGCAGCCGCCCAGGAGTGCGCCGCATGAGGCGGGGTTTCTTCATCACCGGCACCGACACCGAGATCGGCAAAACCGCCGTTACCGCCGGCCTGACCTACGCATTCGCTCAGGCCGGCCGACGCGTCGCCGCGCTCAAGCCCATCTCGGCGGGCCAGGACTTCATTGGTGGCCACTGGCTCAATGACGACGTCGAGCGCCTGCGCGAGGCCTCCAACATGGATCTCACCTCGGCCGAGGTTGGCGCGCTGCAGCTGCGCACGGCCTGCGCGCCCCACATCGCGGCCCGCATCGAGAACGAGGCCATCGCCCGCGAGCCCGTTCTGCATGCGCTGCGCGCCGTCGCCTTTCGCGCCGACGTCGCCCTCGTCGAAGGTGTGGGCGGCTTTCGCGTGCCGCTGAACGATGAGTGGGATACCGCCGACCTCGCCGCGGACCTGGGCTTGCCGGTCATCCTCGTCGTGGGCCTGCGCCTGGGCTGCATCAACCACGCGCTGCTGACGGCCGAGGCGGTGCGCGCCCGCGGCCTCACTCTGGCGGCCTGGGTGGCCAACACGGTGGACGAACACCTGCCCCACGTCACCGACAATCTGCAAGCTCTGCAGCGCGGCCTTGCCGCCCCCTGCCTCGGCCACGTGCCGCGCCTGGCCCACGCCGACCACGCCACGATGGCACGCCATCTGTCGCTCGAACCCCTGCTCGAACATCTGCTCGAAAACCCGCCAGCATGAACCAGATCAACACCCTCACCCCGACCACCGACGCCGACCGCCGCCAGGCCAAGCCCTGGACCGTCAGCGAGATCGCGGCGCTGTTCGAGCTGCCCTTCAACGACCTGCTGTTCCGCGCGCAAACCGTGCACCGCGAGCATTTCGACGCCAACGCGGTGCAGCTGTCCACGCTGCTGTCCATCAAGACCGGCGGCTGCGAGGAGGACTGCGCCTACTGCCCGCAGTCGGCCCACTTCGACACGGGCCTGAAGGCCGAGAAGCTGATCCCGCTGGAAGAGGTCATGGAAGCCGCCCGCGCCGCCAAGCTCAACGGCGCGACGCGCTTCTGCATGGGCGCCGCATGGCGCTCGCCCAAGCCGCGCCACCTCGAAGCCATCGGCGAGATGATTGCCGAGGTGAAGGCGCTGGGCCTGGAGACCTGCCTGACGGCCGGCATGCTGGAAGACGGTCAGGCCGAGCAGCTGAAAACCGCGGGCCTCGACTACTACAACCACAACCTCGACACCGCGCCCGAGTTCTATGGCCAGATCATCACGACGCGCACCTATCAGGACCGCCTGGACACGCTGGAGCGCGTGCGCCAGCAGGGCCTGAAGGTCTGCAGCGGCGGCATCGTCGGCATGGGCGAGACGCGCCGCCAGCGCGCCGGCCTGATCGCCCAGCTCGCCAACCTCGACCCCTACCCCGAGAGCGTGCCCATCAACAACCTCGTGCAGGTCGAAGGCACGCCGCTGGCCGGCACCGCGCCGCTGGACCCGCTGGAGTTCATCCGCACGATTGCCGTCGCCCGCATCACGATGCCGCGTGCCATGGTGCGCCTGTCCGCCGGCCGCGAGCAGATGCCCGAGACCATGCAGGCGCTGTGCTTCCTGGCCGGCGCCAACTCCATGTTCTACGGCGACAAGCTGCTGACGACGAGCAACCCACAGGCCGAGAAGGACCGTGCGCTGCTGGAGCGGCTGGGCATGCGTTGCTCGACGGAGGCCGAGCTGACGCCGTCGGACGCGGCGGCCAAGGTCGAGGTGTGCCAGGCGCACTGAGCCTCCCTGCATGAGAGCGTCAACGACCCACAGGTTCGCGGCGCGCCCCGATCCCGAATCCACAAGAAGACGGCTGAGGAGACAGAAGAGATGTTCAAGAAGATCCTGATCGCCAACCGCGGCGAAATCGCCTGCCGAGTGACGGCCACCGCCAAGCGTCTGGGCATCCAGACCGTCGCCGTCTACTCAGACGCCGACGCGCAAGCCCAGCACGTGCAGGCCTGCGACGAGGCCGTTCACATCGGCGGCTCCGCTCCGCGCGACTCCTACCTGCAGTGGCAGCGCATCCTCGAAGCCGCCAAGGCCACCGGCGCGCAAGCCGTGCACCCCGGCTACGGCTTCCTCAGCGAGAACGAAGCCTTTGCCCAGGCTTGCGCCGACGCCGGCCTGGTCTTCATCGGCCCGCCGCCCAGCGCCATCCTGGCGATGGGCCTGAAGGCCGAGTCCAAGCGCTTAATGGAAGCGGCCGAGGTGCCGCTGGTGCCGGGCTACCACGGTGCCGACCAGGACGCCGCGCTTCTGAAGCGCGAGGCCGACCGCATCGGCTACCCCGTGCTCATCAAGGCCAGCGCCGGCGGCGGCGGCAAGGGCATGCGCGCCGTCTACTCGGCCGACGAGTTCGACGCCGCATTGGGCTCGTGCAAGCGCGAGGCCATCAACAGCTTTGGCGACGACGCGGTGCTGATCGAACGCTACGTGCAGAAGCCGCGCCACATCGAGATCCAGGTGTTCGGCGACTCGCACGGCGACTGCGTCTACCTGTTCGAGCGCGACTGCTCCGTGCAGCGCCGCCACCAGAAGGTGCTGGAAGAAGCGCCCGCGCCGGGCATGACGCCGGAGCGCCGCGCGCAGATGGGCGAGGCCGCTGTGGCCGCTGCGAAAGCCGTGGGCTATGTGGGCGCAGGCACGGTCGAGTTCATCGCTGAACAAGACGGCCGCTTCTACTTCATGGAAATGAACACGCGGCTGCAGGTGGAGCACCCCGTGACGGAAGCGATCACCGGCCAGGACCTGGTGGAGTGGCAGCTGCGCGTCGCCTCGGGCGAACCGCTGCCGATGAAGCAACACGAGGTGCGCATGCACGGCCACGCCATCGAGGCCCGCGTCTGCGCCGAGAACCCCGACGCCGGCTTCCTGCCCGCCACCGGCACGCTGGACGTGGCGCGCTGGCCAGCGCACGTCGCGTTTGAACGTGGCAACGTCCGCATCGACGCCGGCGTGCGCGAAGGCGATGCGATCAGCCCGTTCTACGACTCGATGATCGCCAAGCTGATCGTCTGGGGCGAGGACCGCGCGCAGGCGCTGGCCCGGTTGGACGCCGCTCTGCGCGACACGCACATCGTCGGCCTGCAGACCAACGTCGCCTTCCTGCGCCGCTGCGCGGCGACGGCCTCGTTCGCCAAGGTCGACCTGGACACGGGCCTGATCGAGCGCGAACGTGCCGTGCTGTTCGACCAGCCCGGCCTGCCGCTGAAGGTCGCCGCGGCCGGCGTCGTCGCGCACACGCTGGCTGTCAAGGCTGGCAAGCAAAGCACCGACCCCTGGAGCGCCCGCGACGGCTGGCGCATGTTCGGCGCGTCGGCGCGCCGCTTCGACCTGGCCCAGGGCGACACGCACCATGAGGTGCTGCTGTCCCGCCACCACCGCGGTGGCATGACGCTGACGGTCGAAGGCGAAGCGATCGAGTTCGCCGTGCAGTCCACGGACGCCGAGACGCACGAACTCTTCCTCGGCGCCGATCGCGTCCGCGTGAAGACCTACGCCCAGGGCGAGCGCGTCGCCGTCTTCGGTTCGGAAGGTTCCGCCGTGCTGACCGAGGTCGACCTCATCGCCCATGCCGGCGACTCGCCCGGCGAAGCGGGCCGCCTCACGGCGCCCATGCCGGGCAAGCTGATCGCCTTCCTCGCCCAGGCTGGCGACACCGTCACCAAGGGCCAGCCCCTGGCCGTCATGGAGGCGATGAAGATGGAGCACACCATCTCGTCGCCGCGCGACGGCACCGTGGCCGAGCTGTTGTTTGCCGTCGGCGATCAGGTCGGCGATGGCGCCGAACTGTTGAAGCTGGAGGCCTGAGCCATGGCCCTCCCCACCCACGTCAAGATCCTCGACGTCGGCCCGCGCGACGGGCTGCAGAACGAGAAGGAAAACGTCGCCACCGAGCACAAGGCGCGGCTCGTGGCGATGCTGCAGGACGCGGGCCTGAGGGAGATCGAGGTCACCAGCTTCGTGTCTCCCAAGTGGGTGCCACAGATGGGCGACAACACGGCCGTCATGGCCGCCATCGCCCGGCGTGCCGACGTGCGCTATTCGGTGCTGGTACCCAACCTGAAGGGGCTGGAGCCGGCGCTGGCCTCGAGGCCGGACGAGATCCTCGTCTTCACCGCCGCCAGCGAGGCCTTCACGCAGAAGAACATCAACTGCTCCATCGCAGAAAGCCTGGAGCGGTTCGCGCCGGTGATAGCAGGCGCACACGCGGCGGGTGTGAAGGTGCGTGCGGCGCTGTCGTGCTCGCTCGGCTGCCCCTACGAGGGCGACATCACCGCCGACCAGGTCGAGGCCGTCGTCAGGCCGTTGCGGGCGCTCGGTGTGGACGCCATCGACATCGCCGACACCATCGGCGTCGGCACGCCGCGCAAGGTGCAGGCGGCGATGGAGCGGGCGCTGAAGCATTTCCCGCTGGCCGAGGTATCCGGTCACTTCCACGACACCTACGGCCAGGCGCTGACCAACATCTACGCCAGCATGGAGCTGGGCCTGCACAGCTTCCACGCCAGCGTGGCGGGCCTGGGCGGCTGTCCCTACGCCAAGGGCGCCACGGGCAACGTGGCGACCGAGGACGTGATCTTCATGCTCAACGGCCTGGGCATCGAAACGGGCATCGACCTGGACAAGCTGGTGGATGCCGGCGCGTTCATTTCCAACGTGTTGGGCCGTCCGCCGGTGTCGCGCGTGGCGCGGGCGCTACTGGCCAAGCGCGCCGATTAGCCGCCCTTTTCATTCGATGGCAGCGGGCCTCGTGCGTCGGTTGCCACGCACGCCCCGCGATCTCACCCGAGCCGGTCCAGCGCCTTCTCCAGCTGGCCGCGTTCGAACTCGCCCAGCCCGCGGCCGGCGCGGCGCAGGCGGTCGACCATGCCGGCCGGCGTGGGTTGGGCTTCGGCCAGCTTGTCGGCCACGCGCAGCAGCACCTGCAGGCGCTCGAAGTCGCCGTCCATGTGCTCGGCCATCGCAATGACCTGC
This sequence comes from Burkholderiales bacterium, assembly GCA_019509985.1. GTDB lineage: Bacteria > Pseudomonadota > Gammaproteobacteria > Burkholderiales > Burkholderiaceae_C > Pelomonas. Next base: position 6,100 of record JAEKLF010000118.1, read on the forward strand.
TCCAGCCCTGCCTGCCCCAATGCGCCGCGGTCCAGCAGCGCGACCAGCGCCTCGCGTTTCTCGAAGCCGCCCTGGATGCCGCCGGCCAGCCGGGTGTAGGCCTGCACCAGCTCCGTCTCGCCACCGCCCAGGCGGCGCGCCACGGCCGCCAGCGTCTCGCGCTTCTCGAAGTCACCCTGCAGCCTGGCCGCCGCCTGCAGTGCCGCCGCGAGCACGGCGGGCTGGGGCGTGGCGGCCACCTGGGTTTCGATGGCCGAGCGCAGCTCGAAGTCGCCACCGATGTGGCCGAGCGCCTGGATCCAGGCCGACAGCACGGCGGGGGTGGTGAGCAGGCGCGGCGCGATCGCGGCCAGGGCTTCGCGGCGCTCGAAGTCGCCGTCGGTGCCAGCCACCGCGGCCAGCCAGGCCAGCTGCTGGGGTTCGGCCAGCGGCAGCCGGGCAATGACGCTCAGCGCCTCGCGGCGCTCGAAGCCGCCGTGCAAGCCGTTCGTCGCGGCGATGAGTCGGTCCTGGGCGGATGAGGGCAGGGGCTGGTCGAGCCTGACCGCGGCATCAATGCGCTGACGGCGCGACAAGTCCTCGCCAGCGCGCTCGACATCGGCCAGCACGGCGTCCATGCCGCCTTTGGCGTACAGCTTCTTGGCCCGCGTGAGCGGGTCCGTCATGGCCTCGGCCATGCGCTGTACGGCCTTGGTCCACCACTGGCGGCCCGCCTCGTCGAGGGGCTGGCTGTCGCGGCCGACGCGGTATTCGCGCTCCACGCGGCCGTCGCCCATCGACTTCAACGCCATCTCGCGCGTCAGCCCGCCTTCGCGCTCGCGCACGACGAGTTTGCCGGCCAGCGTCTGCACATCGTCCTCGGCCTCGGTGAAGGTCACCTTACCGTCCAGCCTGACCGCGAAGCTGCCGCCGGGGTAACGGCTGACCATGCGCGTCACGCCCGGGAAGCCAATGAAGCTGCGCTCGGAGATGCCGTCGGCCAGGCCGCCGAGGTCGAAGCGCTCCAGCAGCTCGCGCGCGTCGGTGTGGCTGATGACGACGGCCGGCAGCGCGACGAGGCCGGCCAGCATGGCCGCCAGCAGACCCCAGCGCAGGCCGCGGCGCTCGCGCGGCGCATCGCCGTCGGGCTTGAGCAGGCGGCGCACGCGGGCGAACAGCGGCGAGCCGGCGCTGGCAGCACCGCAGGCCAGGGCCGGGCCGTGGCCGGCTCCGCGCAGGGCTTCGGCGCAGCGCAGCAGGCTTTGCGCGAGGGCCAGGCGCTGCCCGGCCGGCGCGGCGGCCGCGGCGTCGCAGGCCAGCTCGGCCAGCAGGTCCAGGCGCTGCAGTGCGACGCGGTTCAGCGCCTGCGGCCACAGCAGTGCACGCAGCACGGCCGCGAGCAGCCGCCAGGCCGGGTCACGCCGGCGCAGGTGGGCGAGCTCATGGCCGAGCACGGCCCGGGCCTCGTCGTCCGGCAGATCCAGGCACCAGCCCGGCAGGCAGAGCACGCGGCCCGGCGCGATCAGCGGGCTGGCCCAGCCGGCGCGGGCATGGCGCAGTGCCGGCAGCGGCACGCCGGCGTCGGCGGCCAGCTGCGAGGCCAGTGCACGCCAGCGCGGGTCGGCCAGCTCGGGCAGGCGGCGCACCGCCCGGCGCAGCCACAGCCACTGCGCGGCCAGGCCGAGCAGCATCAGCAGCGCACCGGCCAGCCACAGCGCGATGAAGCCGAGGGCAATATCGTGGGCCTTGGGCTCGATGCTCGTCGCCAGCGGCAGGGCGCCGAGCTGGGCGCTGGGTCGGCTCGCGACGACGGGCGCGTCGATGATGACCGGGCGCTCGCTGAGCTGCACGGGGCGCGGGGCCAGGTCTTGCGCAGCAACACGCGACGCGGCGGCGTCGAGCGCCGGCAGCGCTGGGCCGGGCAAGGCCGGGAGCAGCGGCAGGCTGGCGCTCAGCAGGCCGCCCAGCAGGGCCAGGCGCCACAGCGCCTCCTGTGTGGAGGTGGCCAGGCGGCGCAGCAAGCCGGCGCGTTCGGCCGCCCACAGGCCGCCGATCAACAGGCTGCTGTGCAGCAGATAGCTGCACAGCCAGGTCAGCAGCACATCGGTCATTGCGCGTCTCCCTTGCGTTGCTTCAACAGCGTTTGCAACTCGGCCAGCTCGGTCGCGTTCACGCCCCGCGCATCGAGCAGATGGCTGACGAGAGCACTGGCGCGGCCGGCAAACAGGCTGTCGACAAGGCTGCCGACCATGGAGCGCTGCACGTCGGCCTGGGTGACGCGAGGTTGGTAGAGCAGCGCCCGGCCTTCGCGGCGGCTGCTGAGCAGTCCGCGTTTTTCAAGGCGGGTTAGCAGCGTGGCGACGGTCGTGTGCGCCAGGCCGCGTTCGCCGCGCAAGGCCTCCGCCACGTCCGCCGTGCTGGCCTCGCCGCGCGCCCACAGCACGCGCATCAGGCTGAGCTGCAGCTCGCTCAGCGACACGTCCCCACTGCCGTTGTCCTCGTCCATTGCGATCTTCTACAGTTGTCGTACTACAAATGTAGTTGAATGAATCGCGGCGGCACAAGTGGCTTTCGGCAGGGGTTGCGGGGCGGCTTGGGAGCGCTGCTTGCCGCGAAACCGACGCGGGCTTGAAATCGCCCCTGTGGAGACCGCTGCCGTGATTGCATCCTGGGTGGGTCATCAGGCCCTGGGCCCGTTCTCGAAGGCCTTGCCCGACATGGGCGAGACCGAGCGCGCCGCGCTGGAAGCGGGCACGGTGGGCTTCGAGGGCGCGCTGTTTGCCGGCCAGCCCGACTTCGACCGCCTGCTGGCCATGGCACCCAACCGGCTCACGCCCGAGGAGCAGGCCTTCCTGGACGGCGACGTGCGCGAGCTGATCGCGATGCTCGACGACTTCGCCATCGACGAGGCTGGCGACCTGCCGCCCGAGGTGTGGCAGCTGCTGCGCGAGCGGCGCTTCTTCGGGATGATCATTCCGCGCGAGCGCGGCGGGCTGGGCTTCGGCCACTTCGCCCATGCCGCGGTGGTCACGCGCATCGCGACGGTGAACGTGGCCGCCGCGGTGACGGTCATGGTGCCCAACTCGCTGGGCCCGGCCGAGCTGCTGCTGCGCTACGGCACGGATGCGCAGAAGCAGCACTACCTGCCGCGCCTGGCGGACGGGCGCGACCTGCCCTGCTTCGGCCTGACCTCGCCCTACGCCGGCTCGGACGCCGCCTCCATCCCCGACACCGGCGTGCTGACCGAGCGCGAGATCGACGGGCGCACCGTGCGCGGCTTCAGCGTGCGCTTCGACAAGCGCTACATCACGCTGGCACCGGTGGCCACGGTCGTCGGCCTGGCCTTCCAGGCCGTGGACCCATCGCGACCCGAAGGCCAGCAGCAGCTGGGCATCACCTGCGCGCTGATCCCCGTGCCCACGCCGGGCCTGCGGATCGGCCGGCGCCACCGGCCGATGAACTCCGCCTTCATGAACGGCCCGCTGCATGGCGAGGACGTCTTCGTGCCGATGGACTGGGTCATCGGCGGCGAGGCGCGCGTGGGCCAGGGCTGGCGCATGCTGATGGAATGCCTGGCAGCGGGGCGGGCCATCTCGCTGCCGGCGCTGGGCGCGGCGCAGCAACAGACGGCCCTGTACGTGATGAACGGCTACGGCCGCATCCGCGAGCAGTTCGGCCTGCCCATCGGTCGCTTCGAGGCGGTGGCCGGGCTCATCGCCCGCACGGCCGCGGACCTCTACGCTTGCGACGCTGCGCGCCGCTACACCGCCGCGGCGCTGGACGCGGGCGAGCGCCCCAGCGTGGCCAGCGCCATCCTGAAGGTGCAGCTCACCGAGGCTGGCCGCCGCGCCGTCAACCGCGGCATGGACGTGCTGGGCGGCAAGGGCATCATCAGCGGCCCCAGCAATCTGCTGGGCGTGGCCTACCGGCATGCCCCCATCGCCATCACGGTGGAAGGCGCCAACCTGCTGTCGCGAGCGCTCATCATCTTCGGCCAGGGCGCCATGCGCTGCCACCCGCACGTGATGGACGAGATGGCCGCCGTGCAGGCCAAGGACGAGACGGCGCTGGGCCGCGCGCTGCTCGCACACGCCGGCCATGTGATGCGCAACCTTGGCGCCAGCCTGTTCGGCGCGGGGCTGAAGGGCCGGGTGCCTGAAGGCCTGGAGAAGGAAGCACGGCTCATCGCCCGCGTGTCGGCCAAGTACGCGCTGACGGTGGACCTCGCCATGGGCCTGCTGGGCGGGCGCTTGAAGCGCATGGAGCTGCTGTCGGCGCGGCTGGGCGACGTGCACTCCCACCTCTACATGGCCGCGGCCAGCGTGTGGCGCTTCCACGTCGAGGCCGACGCGCAGATGCTGCCGTTCGCGCGCGCAGCCATCCGCTTCCAGCTCGAGGAGGCGGCCGCGACGCTGCGCGAACTGCATGCCAACCTGCCGTCGGGCACGTTGCGGGCACTGTCGCCGCTGCTGCTGCACGGCACCGGCCATCTGGCGCCGCTGCGCGACCGCGACGTCATCGCGCTGGCCGATGCGCTGCGAAAGGACAGCTCGCTGGTGGCGCGCCTGTGCCCGGACGTCGCCACGCCCGCCTCGGGCGGTTTGCATGACCTGGCCGAGGCCTTGCGCCTGGCCGACGCGCTGGGCGACGAAGTGCATGAGCTGAACCGCGCGCTGCGGCGCACGCATTCGCTGCAGACCGCGGCCGCCGCCGCGCGCGACCCGGAGGCCGCGCTGGCCTATCTGCGCGCGGCGGACAAGGTCATCCAGGTGGACGACTTCCCGGCCCGCTGACGCGGCTGCTCACGCATCGCCCGCGCTGCGCAGCCGCTGGCTGAACCACCACAAATGGCCATCCGGGTCGACGCAGCCGTAGCTGCGGTCGGTCCAGTACTCGGCGCCGTAGTCGTTGTTGGTCAGCTCATAGGTCACGCGGGCGCCGGCCGCACGGGCCTGGGCGCAATGGGCGTCCACGTCGTCGACGTAGAGGAACAGGCCCTGCGTGTTGACGCCGCCGACGGCCTTGGGTGCGCGGCCCGGCACGCCGAAGCGCGCCTCGCGCTCGGCGCTGCCTTCGGACACCATGACGATGGCTTCGCCGTAGCGCATCTCGCTGTGCATGACGCTACCGTCCGGCGCGTCCACGATGATCTCGACCATGAAGCCGAAGGCGCGCTGGTACCAGGCGATGGCCTCGCGTGCGTTCTCGCAGTACAGGGCCGAGGACAGGCGCGGCCAGCCGGGTGGGGTGGGTTTCATCGCGGTCTCCGTGGCGCGTGAGTGCGGTTCAATCCTCGCACCCGCACTGCCACGCCGCCACCCCATGAAGCTCGCCTGCACCCTCGCACTGCTCTGCGCCATCGGCCCCTTCAGCGTCCACGCCCAGGACGCTCCACCCGCCTACGACGCCGCCAAAGCCCAGGCCTGGGGTGCCAACGACCAGGGCCTGCGCTCCTACGTCTTCGTGCTGCTGAAGACCGGTCCCAAGCCGATGCCCGCGGGCCCGGCGCGCGACGAGATGTTCAAAGGCCATTTCGCGAACATGGCGCGGCTGGCCAAGGAGGGCATGCTCGTCTACGCCGGCCCGCTGGACGGCAAGGAAGGCCTGCGCGGCCTGTTCATCTTCGCGACGGCGGACCTCGATGCGGCGCAGCGCGCGGTGGAGACCGATCCCGTCATCGTCAACGGCGAGATGGTGGCCGAGCTGCACAAGCACTTCGGCTCGGCGGCGCTGCTGGCCGTCAACGAGTGGCATCCGAAGCTCATCAAGCCCAAGCCCTGAGAGGCCAGACCGGCGGCGCAGTTCAAGCTAGGGGGAGCGCCCGCCGCTCCCGCGGCGCCGATGCAGGCACGCCATGGGAAGGCGGGCCGATTGCGAAAAACCGGACACGCCCAGGGCCCCCGGTCCCCGGGGAAGGCATGGCGGTGGCATCTGCCTAGCATCCGCCGCCATCAACTTCCGAAAGCTCGTGATGCGTGCACAGATTGCCTTCAGCCTTGCCTGCCTGACCCTGGCCACGGCCGCCGTCGCGGAGGAAAGCGGCCCGCCGAGCCCGCCCGGGCCGACCTACCTGCCCGCGGCCGTGTCCCTCTCAGGTTCGGCCTTCACCTATCCCAACGGCAACGTCGTGCAGGGCGGCATCAACGATGGCTCGGTCTACACCTTTGGTGCCGGCGCCGGCACGCCGTACGCGGGCGGCATCGTCAGCTGGGGCAACAGCGGCTCGTTGGCACAGCTGCAGCTGACGCTGACGCCCGACGCCAGCGCCTTTGCGTCCACCACGCAGTCCACCGCCGGCCGCTCGTCCGCCGGCTCGGCGCTGGGCTACCGCGTGCTGCTGGTGGCCAACGACAGCAAGGCCGCGGCCGACATCGCCGCACGCATCGACAACGGCGACGCGCTTGCCAACGTCAGCGGCCACTGGAACCTGGGCGCCACCGGCTACGGCTACAGCTCGGTGCAGGCCGTGACCAGCGCCAACGTGCCCAATGCCAATCTGCAGACGGCCGCCTACCACCAGTGCGGCAGCTACGGCCATCTGGCCGATGCCAGCACGCCAGGCTGCGGCGGCGGCAGCTTCAGCCTGGCCATGCACTTCGTCTCCACCGCGGCCATGGTGGGCGGCAATGCGCTGAGCTTCGTCAGCTCGGTCTCGCTGTACGCCAACGCCGACTCGGGCATCGCCAACGGCCTGCTGACCTACCCGGGCAGCGCCACCGCCTTCATCGACCCGACGATCACCCTGGTCAGCGGCCTGAACGCCCACCTCATCGTCGGCGACAACGGCAGCGTGGCCAACCCGGTGCCGGAGCCCTCGACCTGGGCGCTGATGGTCGGCGGCCTGGTCGGGCTGCTGGCCTGGCGGCGCCGCGCGGCACGCTGAGGGATGTCCCCGACCCCTCGACGCAGGGGTTCGCAGCGTTAGGCCTCCCCGGAGCCGCTACCCTTGCGGCCCTGAACAGAGGGAGGTATCGACATGATCCTGGGCATCGACCTGGGCACCACGCACAGCGCCGCAGCCGTGTTTCGCGACGGCGCGCCGGTGCTGATCCCCAACGCCCACGGGGACTTCCTGACGCCGTCCGCCGTCAGCCTGGACGAGCAGGGCCACACGCTGGTGGGCCTGGCCGCCCGCGAGCGCGCCGGCCTGCACGCCCAGTCCACCGCGCTGGCCTTCAAGCGCTGGATGGGCAGCGACAAACGCATCCAGCTTCGCACCGGCAAGCACGAGAAGCTGTTGCGCGCCGAAGAGCTGTCGGCCCTGGTGCTGCAGACGCTGAAGGCCGACGCCGAGGCCTTCCTCGGCGAGCCCGTGACGGAAGCCGTCATCACCGTGCCGGCCTACTTCAACGAGGCCCAGCGCCGCGCCACGCGCACGGCAGGCGAGATCGCCGGGCTGAAGGTCGAGCGCCTGCTCAACGAGCCGACCGCCGCCGGCCTGGCCTATGGCCTGCAGCAGCGGCCCGAACACAGCAGCTTCCTCGTCTTCGACCTGGGCGGCGGCACCTTCGACGTGTCGGTGCTCGAGTATTTCGAGGGTGTCGTCGAGGTGCGCGCCAGCGCCGGCGACACCCGCCTGGGCGGGGAGGACTTCAGCCGCGTCATCGCGCAGCTGTTCGCCAGGCAGTGCGAGGGCATGACGGCCGATGAACGCCAGGCCTGGTTCGAGAGCGAGACCTGGTGGCGCCTGGCCGAGCAGGCCAAGCGCGACCTGCGCATGCCCATGGTGCGCCAGCTCGTCACGCGGCTGTTCCAGCGCCTGCCGCTGCGCAACCTCGACCCCGACCTTGCCATTGTCATGGGTGCCGCCGTGCAGGCCGGCCTGAAAGCTCGCGACGCGGCGCTGGAGGATGTGGTGCTGACGGACGTGATGCCGTATTCGCTGGGCATCGTCGCCGCGACGACCATCGGCGGCCGCATGGTCAACGACCGCTTCTCGCCCATCATCGAGCGCAACACGCCGGTGCCGGTCTCGCGCGTGGAGCGCTACCAGACCGTGACCGACCAGCAGAAGTTCATCCTCATCGATGTGCGCCAGGGCGAATCGCCGGTCGGCTCCGAGAACCTGAACCTGGGCAAGCTCGAAGTGCCCATCGCCCCGGCACCGGCCGGCGAGGCGGGCATCGAGGTGCGCTTCACCTACGACGCCAACGGGCTGCTGGAGGTCGAGGCCCACGACTTTCCCGGCGACCAGCGCCACGAGCTGATCATCGAAAGCCAGGGCGCGCGCCTGTCCGCCGCCGAGATCGCCGCGACGCGCGAGCGGCTGCAGGCGCTCAAGCGCCACCCGCGCGACGAGCAGGACAACCGCTACCAGATCGAACGCGCCAAGCGCCTGTTCGAGGACCGCCTGGGCAACGACCGGGCGATGCTGCAGGACTGGCTGGCCGGCTTCGAGGCCGCGCTGCAGACCCAGGACGCCCGCACCATCCGTGCCGCACGCCAGCAGTTCAAGGAACAGCTGGACAGCATCGACACCAGCTTCCGCTTCTGATGGCCATGTGGGAACAGGACTGGGCCCGGCTGGGCATCGCACCGACAACGGAACTGGGCGCGATCAAGAAGGCCTATGCGTTGAAGCTGAAGGTCACGCGGCCGGATGACGACGCGGATGCGTATCAGGCACTGCGCGGCGCGTATGAGCGGGCGCAGCAGTGGGTGAAGTGGCAGTTGCAGGATCTGGCCGAAGCCATCGAAGGCGAATCCCCTGCGCTCGCGGAGCCGGCGCCAACGCCGGCGCCTGCGCCCGCTCTGCCTGTCGCTGCCAAGGTCGCCGCCGAGGTCGCACCCGAGCTCCCTCGTGCGCCCACGCCTGCGGAGCTCGTGGCCACCATGGAGCGGCATCGCGTCGACGGCGGCGCGGCCGCCTTGGCCCAGGCGTTGCCGCTCCTGCTGCTTGCGCTGCACGAGGTGCCCGTCGGGATGGAGGAAGCCACCTCACAGGCTTTCGCCACCTGGTTGCTGCAAAGGCCCGACGTGCCCCTTGATGTCCTTGCCACGCTGGACGCGCATTTCGGCTGGCGTGGCGACTACCGCGCCGAGCGGGCGCTGGGCACCGAGCTGGCCTTCGCGCTGCATGCCGCACTCGATGAGCGCATGCCCGTGCCGATCACCGACCCCGAGGTGATCGCGCAGGCTGCGCCCTTGCTCGGGTTCGAGCGCCTGCGGCGGCGGCGCTTGGGCGGCAGCCTGGCGCTGCTGTTCGGCACGCTCAGCCTGCATTCGCTGCAACGATTGCGAGCCGCGTTCGGGGACCGCATGCTGCGCGGGCTCGGCCTGTCCACAAGCCAGCAGACCTGGATCGACAACGCATTGATGCTGGCCACGGGGCTGCGGTGGCTGTTGCCCACCGCCCTGCTCGCCTGCGCCGCCTACGTGAAGCTGGACGGCGGGGAAGATACGCTGCGCTTCGTCTGCCTCTCGCTCGCCGCGACGATGGGTTTTCGCATGCTCATGAAGGGCATGGGGTTGGTGCTGCAGTGGGAACAGCCGACGCAGCAGAACCCGCGCTTCGCCGGCCTCGCCCAGTGGCGATCACGGCAGGCTTCGGACTGGACCGGCGTTGGCATCGTCGCCATGGGCGCCGCGATTGCGGAGATTGCCGTGCACTGGACATCCGCCTGGCTGGCAGCCACCCTGGGCGTGCTGGTCGTGGGCCTGGGCATCGTCACGATCCGCTGGGGCCGTTCGCTGGAACACAGCAGGGCTCTGGCCGGCTGCCTGGTCGCATCCGCGCTGGCGTTGCGAACCATCCTTGGCCCGCAGCTGCTGATCAGCACATGGGTCGCCGTCGGCGCGCTCTGGACCTTGCTCGGCTGGGTAATCTACGAGGGCCGCCGCGCCGGGCTCTCCGCTTCCCCGGTCGCCTGGTTCGTGCGCCCGGTGAGCAACACGCTGGCGCTGTGCGACCGCTGGGGCTGGGGGTTCGCTTCCTGGCCGCTGCTGTTGATCAGCGCGCTGTCCCTGAGCGTCGATCGAGCGGGCAGCCTGCTGCTCACATGGGGAATCTGGAGCGTGGCGGCCTTTCTGCTCTTCATCGGCCAGAACACGGTCGACCGCGCCTGCCACCACTGGCTGGCCCGCCAGGTCGGCATTGAGCGGTGACCTCGGGGTTCAACCGCGCTTGAGCACCTTGGGTACCGGATTCGGCCTCAGCCTGAACGCATCCGGCATCCCCGAGCCCAGCAGCGGCCGCAGGTAAAGGCGGAAGGCGTCGGTGACGTCGGTGCCTGAGTCGGTGATGAACTCGTCCTCCATCGTGCGCGTCTTGCCCGCCACCGCAGTCAGCGGCAGCAGTTCGTAGTCGACCGCGTAGGTGCCGGTACGCTTGATGGCGACGGAGCCGTCGCGGTCGCCATGGAAAGCGTATTGCACGGCCTTCTCGCCGACCTCGCGGGCTTCGCGCTGGTCCACGTCGCTCACGCAACCCAGGAAGCTGCGCTGCAGGTAGCCGAAGGTGTCGCCGCGCACGCGCTTGATGCCGAGCTTGGCCTTGATCTCCTCGCACAGCAGGTCGGCGAGGGCCCCGGTGCCGCTGAGCTGCACATTGCCGTGGGCGTCGCGCTCGAGGTCGCCGGCCAGCTTGGACAGCATGGGCGTGCCCGAGGCGTCGTGGATGCCCTCGCTGACGGCGATGACGCAGCGGCCGAAGCGCGCCTGTGTGGCCTTCACGTCGTGCAGGAATTGTTCGGTGTCGAAGTGGCGCTCGGGCAGGTAGATGAGGTGCGGGCCGTCGTCGTCGAACTTCTTGCCGAGCGCTGCGGCGGCGGTCAGGAAGCCGGCGTGGCGGCCCATGACGACGCCGACGTAGACACCCGGCAGCGCCGCGTTGTCGAGGTTGGCGCCGGCGAAGGCCTGGGCCACGAAGCGCGCGGCCGACGCATAGCCGGGCGTGTGGTCGTTGCCGACGAGGTCGTTGTCGATGGTCTTGGGGATGTGGACGCAGCGCAGCGGGTAGCCGGCCGCCTGCGCCTCTTCCGAGACGATGCGCACGGTGTCCGACGAGTCGTTGCCGCCGATGTAGAAGAAATGCGTGATGCCGTGCGCCTGCAGCACCGTGAAGATCTCGCGGCAGTAGGCGGCGTCGGGCTTGTCGCGCGTGGAGCCCAGCGCGGACGCGGGCGTGTTGGCCACCAGCTCCAGGTTGTGGCTGGTCTCCTGCGTCAGGTCGACGAAGTCTTCGTTGACGATGCCGCGCACGCCGTGGCGGGCGCCGTAGACCTTGCCGACGCCGGCCTGGCGGCGCGCTTCGAGCACGACGCCGACGAGGCTCTGGTTGATGACGGCGGTGGGGCCGCCGCCCTGGGCGACGAGGATCTTGGCAAGGCTCATGCGGGGTCTCCTGGGAGGACGCGGGAACGGCAGCCGCCGCAGTTTAGGCGCGCAGCGCAGCCACCTCGGCGCGATGTCGCTCGCCCCAGTCACGCAGGCTCAGCAGCACGGGCTTGAGGCTCTGGCCGAAGGGCGTGAGCCGGTACTCCACGCGCGGCGGCACCTCAGCGTAGACCGTGCGCTCGACGATGCCGTCAGCTTCGAGTTCGCGCAGCTGCATCGTCAGCACGCGTTGCGTGATGCCGCCGAGCAGGCGCTGCAGCTCGTTGAAGCGGCGCATGCCGGTCAGCAGGTGAAAGACGATGACGGACTTCCAGCGGCCGCCGATGACTTCGAGCGTGGTCGACACGGCGCAGTTCCGCCAGGCAGGCGCGCCGGCCTCCTCGTCCAGGCATTGGGCTGTGAATGGGGCTTCCATGGTGTCCTCCGTGATACCGAGGCAGAAGATTGTGCGTACTTCACAGCCGCCTTGCGGCGTGAGAGGCTGACGGCCCCTTTTCTGCAGGACCCACCATGAGCCAAGACCCGTCCACGATGCGCGCGATCCGCTATGACCGCACCGGCCCCGCACGCGAGGTGCTGCAACTCAGGACCGTGCCGTTGCCCGAGCCCGGTCCCGGCGAAGTGCGCGTGCGCATCCACGCTTCGGGCGTGAACCCGTCGGACGTGAAGAGCCGGCGCGCGCCGCAGATGCGCCATGCCGAAGTGACGCCGCACAGCGACGGCGCGGGCGTCGTGGAGGCGGTTGGCGCGGGCGTGCCCGCCTCGCGGCTGGGGGAACGGGTGTGGACGTTCAACGCACAGTGGAAGCGGCCCTACGGCACCGCCGCCGAGGCCGTCGTGCTGCCGGCAGCGTTTGCCGTGCCGCTGCCCGAGGGCGTGGGCTTCGAGGTGGGCGCCTGCCTCGGCATTCCGGCGCTGACCGCCTGGGAGGCCGTGCTCGGCGAGGACGCCGTCGACGGCGAGACGCTGCTCGTGCAGGGCGCCGCGGGCGCGGTCGGCCACCTGGCCGTGCAGTTCGCGGCCCAGGCCGGCAAGCGCGTCATTGCGACGGTCAGCTCGGCAGACAAGGCAGCCCTCGCCCTCGCCGCGGGCGCGGAGGCCGTCGTGAACTACCGGCAGGAGGACGTCGCCGCCCGCGTTGCCGAGCTGACCGGCGGTCGCGGCGTGGACCGCGTCGTCGAGGTCAACCTGTCGGCCAACGCGGGCAGCTATACGCGCGTGGTGCGCCCAGGCGGCCGGGTCACGGTCTATGGTTCCGACGACTGGCAGGCGGTGCTGCCGCAGGTGGATTACCTCATCCACGGCCTGACGCTGCGCTTCTTCATCGTCTATGAACTCAACGAGCGCCAGCGCGCCGCCGGCATCGCCGGCGTGCACGCGGCACTCGCGCGCGGGCTGGACGTGAAGATCGCGGCTCGCTTCGCGCTGGCCGACACGGCAGCCGCGCACGAGATGGTTGAAGCCGGCCGGCAGGTCGGCAACGTGGTGGTGCTGCCGTGAAGTGCAGCCCCTCGTCCAAGGCCGGCTTGAGGACGGTCCGACGCCCGGCCCGTCGGCTTCATCCGCAAACGCGGCACTGAACTCAGCGCTTCATCCAGGTCTCGAGCTGGTCGGCCGGCATGGGCCTGGCGAACAGCCAGCCCTGGCCTTCGTGGCAGCCCAGGCCGATGAGGTACTGGCGCTGCTCCTCGGTCTCGATGCCTTCGGCAATGACCGTGAGGCCCAGGCCGCGGCCGAGGTTGATGACCATCTGGGCGATCGTCGAGCCGGCGGACGAGGCCTGCGCCTCCTGCACGAAGGCGCGGTCGATCTTGAGGCGGTCCACCTGCAGCTGGCGCAGCTGGCTCAGGGACGAGAAGCCGGTGCCGAAGTCGTCGATGGCGACGCTGAAGCCCAGGCGCTTGATGTCGGCCAGCACGCGCAGCACGAGGTCGGCGTCTTCCATGGCCATGGACTCGGTGATCTCGAGCTCGATGTTCTGGCCGATGACGCCGCAGTCCTGCAGCGCGCGGCCGAGCATGTCGATGAAGCCGGGATGGCGAAACTGGGCCATGGACACGTTGACGGCCATGCGGAAATCGGCGTGGCCCAGGGCCTGCATCTTCTTCAGCTGCGAGCAGGCCGTGCGCATGACGAACTCGCCGATGGGGATGATGAGTCCGCTCTGTTCGGCCAGCGGGATGAACTGGTCGGGCGGGATGAAGCGGCCTTCGACGGTCTTCCAGCGCAGCAGCGCCTCGGCACCGATGACGCGACCCGTCTCGAGCTCGACCTGCGGCTGGTAGACGACGAAGAGCTGGCTTTCCTCGAAGCCGGTGCGCAGGCCCTTGAGCAGCTTGAAGCGCTCGCGCGCATCACTGCCCATCGCCGCCGAGAAATACTGAGATGAGCCGCGCTGCTGCTGCTTGGCGCGCTTGAGCGCGATCTGGGCATCGAGCAGCAGCTCGGAGCCGACGGCCTTGGACTCGCCCAACCGCACGAGGCCGGTGGTGGCGGACAACTGCAGGCGCTCGCCGGCAACGATGAAGGGATCGGCGAAGACCGAGTTGACGCTTTCGGGGCAGACCTTGGCATGCTCGCCAAGCACGCCGAAGGTGTCGGCGCCGACACGGGCCATGGCCGTGTTCAGGCCCAGCATCTCGCTCATGCGGTGCACGACGGCCTGCAGCACCTGGTCGCCAAAGTGATGGCCGAAGGCGTCGTTGATGTCGGAGAAGTCGTCGATGTCGATCAGTGCGAGCGTGACGCCTTGCGGGTCCTTCAGGTTCTTGTCGAGCAGCTCGACGAAGCGGTTGCGGTTGGGCAGACGCAGCAGCGGGTCGTTGTAGGCTTGGTCGAGCAGCTGGCTGTACAGCACGACATTCTCGAAGCCGACCGCGATGTTGGAGCAGAAGGCGCGCAGCAGCTGCTGGTCCAGGTCGTCGAGCTCGCGGCCGACGTCCACCAGCGCCGCCATCGCACGGCCTTCACCCATGCCGAAGTACAGGCAGGTGCCGTCGTCGTAGAGGTTTTCCTGCCGGGCGAGGCAGCGCTCCAGGCGCTCGCGCACCGCGGCAATCTTGACCTGCGCCAGCGGTCGGTCGATGAGGCCGCTGTACTGGCCGGCGGCCGCGACGATGCGGACCTCGTCGCCCGTCTCGCCACCGACCTGCGCGCAGACCAGGCCCTCGGGCAGGATGCCGAGCAGCGCGCACAGCTGCGTGACGACGCCCTCGGCGAAGCGGCTCAACCCGCGCATGCGCGACAGCGAGGTGCTGCTCTCGACGATCATCTCCAGGCCGCGGCGGTTGGCTTCCAACGCGCAGATCTGGCGGTAGGAACGCACCGCGGCGGTCAGCACCGTGTACAGGCGCGTGCGGGTCAGCTCGGACTTGGTCTTGTAGTCGTTGATGTCATAGGCCTGCACCGTCTCGATCTCGGGCGCATAGCCGGGCTGACCGGTGCGCAGCACAATGCGCACGGCGTTCAGGCCCAGCTCGTCGCGGATGTGGCGCACCAGCTGCAGGCCGGCGTCCTCGCTCTCCATGACGACGTCGAGCAGCACGACGGCAAGGTCGTCCTCGCTGGCGAGCAGCTGGCGGGCCTGCGCGGCCGAGCTGGCGTGCAGGAAGATCAGCGGCTGGCCTTCGACGGTCAGGCCCTGCATGGCCAGTTCGGTGGCCTTGTGGACGTCGCCGTCGTCGTCGACGATGAGGATGCGCCAGGGCCGGTTCTGCGGACGATGGTCGAGTTCGGCGTGCTCGGGCTCGTCGATCAGCTCGAGCAGGTCGTCGTCAACGGCAGGGGTGTCTTGCATGGGGGCGAGGGCTCCGGGCACGGGCGGCCTGGCGTGGCGGCGACCCTTCTCGTCAAGAGCCGCAAGCGTAGTGCATCCGCAGGCCTGCCGCCACGAAAAGCACGGGCAAAAGTCCGCCGTTTCGCCTCAACGTTTTGCGGGTTTGCCCGGACGGGGCGGGCTGTTACGACTTGCCCCCGTGACACGCGGCGGCAGGCCGGTGTGCTGCGTCAAGAGCTGGCCCTTGCGCGGCGTGGCAGGTTTCATCGCGGGCTTGTCCGCCGCCTTGGGCGTCGTGGAGTTCTTGCGCCGTGCGCTCTCGTAACTGCCATCGGTCAGCGGCTGGTAGCTCGGGATCAGGTGGTGCTTGCCATTGCCGATCAGATCGGCGCGGCCCATGGCCTTCAGCGCCTCGCGCAGCAGCGGCCAGTTGTTGGCGTCGTGATAGCGCAGGAAGGCCTTGTGCAGGCGGCGGCGGCGCTCGCCGCGCACGATGTCGACCTTTTCGCCGCGCGCCTCGTCACGGCTGATGCCCTTCAGCGGATTCAGCCCCGAGTGGTACATCGCCGTGGCCGTGGCCATCGGGCTGGGGTAGAAGGTCTGCACCTGGTCGGCGCGGAAGCCGTTCTTCTTCAACCAGACGGCGAGGTTCATCATGTCCTCGTCGCTGGTGCCGGGGTGAGCGGCGATGAAGTAGGGAATCAGGTACTGCTTCTTGCCGGCCGCGGCGCTGGCCGCCTCGAACATCTGCTTGAAGCGGTCGTAGCTGCCGATGCCCGGCTTCATCATCTTTGACAGCGGCCCGCCCTCGGTGTGCTCGGGCGCGATCTTGAGGTAGCCGCCGACGTGGTGCGTGACCAGCTCCTTCACGTACTCGGGCGACTGCACGGCGAGGTCGTAGCGCAGGCCGGAGCCGATCAGGATCTTCTTGACGCCTGGCAGCGCGCGCGCGCGGCGGTACATCTTGATGAGCGGGTCGTGGCTGGTGTTGAGGTTCGGGCAGATGCCGGGGTAGACGCAGCTGGGCTTGCGGCAGGCGGCCTCGATCTCGGGACTCTTGCAGCCGATGCGGTACATGTTGGCCGTCGGGCCACCCAGGTCCGAGACGATGCCGGTGAAGCCCTTGACCTTGTCGCGCATCTCCTCGATCTCGCGGATGACGGAGTCTTCCGAGCGGCTCTGGATGATGCGGCCCTCGTGCTCGGTGATCGAGCAGAAGGTGCAGCCGCCGAAACAGCCGCGCATGATGTTGACGCTGAAGCGGATCATTTCCCAGGCCGGGATCTTGGTCGCGCCGTCATGGCCGCCGGTCTCGTCCGCGTAGCTTGGATGCGGACTGCGCGCGTAGGGCAGGTCGAAGACGTGGTCCATCTCGGCCGTCGTCAGCGGGATGGGAGGCGGGTTGATCCACAGGTCGCGCTCGCCGTGGCGCTGCACCAGCGCGCGGGCGTTGCCGGGGTTGGTCTCCAGGTGCAGCACGCGGTTGGCGTGGGCGTACAGCACCGGGTCGCTCTTGACCTGCTCATAGGCCGGCAGGCGCACCACCGTGTGGTCGCGCGGCGGCATCTGGATGCGGCCGATCTTGTGGATCGTGATCGGCTTGGGCGCGTCGGGTTCAGCGGTCTCGCAGCCCTTGTCGTCGACGATCTGGTAAGGGCTGATCAGGTCGTCGATGCGGCCCGGGCGGTCCACCTCGGTCGAGTCCAGCTCGAACCAGCCCTCGGCCGTCGGGTCGTCAGTGCGGCGCATGAAGGCCGTGCCGCGCACGTCCGTCAGGCTCTCGATGGGCTCGCGGCGCGCCAGGCGATGGGCGATCTCGATGATGGCGCGCTCGGCGTTGCCGTAGACCAGCAGGTCGGCCTTGGCGTCCACGAGGATGGAGCGGCGGACCTTGTCCTGCCAGTAGTCGTAGTGGGCGATGCGGCGCAGCGAGGCCTCGATGCCGCCGATGACGACGGGCACGTCCTTGAAGGCTTCCTGGCAGCGCTGCGTGTAGACCAGCGTCGCACGGTCGGGGCGCTTGCCGCCTTGGCCGCCGGGCGTGTAGGCGTCGTCGCTGCGGATTTTTCGATCAGCCGTGTAGCGGTTGATCATCGAATCCATGTTGCCGGCCGCGACGCCGAAGAACAGGTTGGGCTTGCCCAGCGCCTTGAAGGGCTCGGCGCTCTGCCAGTCGGGCTGGGCAATGATGCCGACGCGGAAACCCTGGGCCTCCAGCGTGCGGCCGATGACGGCCATGCCGAAGCTGGCGTGGTCGACGTAGGCGTCGCCGGTGACGATGATGATGTCGCAGGAATCCCAGCCGAGCTGCTCCATCTCCGCCCGGCTCATCGGGAGGAAAGGCGCGGGGCCGAAACGCTTGGCCCAGAACGGGCGGTAAGCGGTCAGCGCCTTCGGCGGTGAAACGGGAAGTGCGGACATAACCAGCAATTGTCGGTGTCAGACCCAGAAAGCACAAAGCCCGCGCAGGGCGCGGGCTCGGATCAACGGCCGAAGCCGTGATGGATTTACAGCGAGCGGATGTTCGCGGCTTGCAGGCCCTTGGGGCCCTGCTTCACTTCGAACTCGACTTGCGCGCCTTCGGCCAGCGTGCGGAAGCCGCCGTTGTTCTTGATTTCGCTGTGGTGAGCGAACAGGTCCTTGCCGCCGTCGGCGGGCGTGATGAAACCGAAGCCCTTGCCGTCGTCAAACCACTTGACGATGCCGGTTTGCATGGTGCTCATGAGAAATTTCCTTGGTGTTATGTGGATCAATCTGCCCGCAGCCCGAGCGGCTGCGGCAAAACACAACACTCAAGATCAGACGAGACGGGCATTTTCAGCCGGCGGCAGTCGCCCGCTGAATCCAGCATTGTAGCGGGGCTCAGGCGGCCAGCAGCGCCTGCGCGGCGACGGCCATGCCGCGGGCGCGCGGCGCACCGCCTTTGATGCGGCTTTCCTCGAAGACCGCGCAGGCGCAGTCGCGGCAGGCGCCGCAGGCCGTGGCCACGCGCAGGTCATCCTGCAGGGCCTCGAAATTGGGGCAGCCGCTGGAGGCGGCAATCGCGATGTCGCGATCGGAAACGCGGTGGCAGACGCAAACAATCATGGCGCGAAGTTTAATGCGAATCGCTCTCATTAGCAAAAAGAGCGGCTTTGCCGTGGGGCCTTTGCTGCCGATACTGCGGTCCAAATTCACGTTCCGGAGCACTCCATGAAAGGCGACCCCCAGGTCATCGCCCATCTCAACCAGCAGCTCAAGCTTGAGCTGACAGCGATCAACCAGTACTTCCTGCATGCCCGCATGCTGAAGAACTGGGGGCTGATGAAGATGGCCAAGCACGAGTACGAGGAGTCCATCGAGGAGATGAAGCACGCCGACAGGCTCATCGAGCGCGTGCTGACGCTGGACGGGCTGCCCAATCTGCAGGACCTGGGCAAGCTGCTGATCGGCGAGAACGCCGTCGAGACGATGCGCTGCGACCTGCAGCTGGAGAAGGCCTCGCACGTGCACCTGAAGGACGCCGTCGCCCACTGCGAGAGCGTGCGCGACTACGTGTCCCGCGAGATCCTCGTCGCCATCCTCGACGACACCGAGGAGCACATCGACCACCTCGAAACCCAGCTGGAGCTGGTCGACACCGTCGGCGAGCAGAACTATCTGCAGTCGCAGATGGGCGACGCCAGCTGAGTCGGCTTACTCAATGGGTTTGAGCGGCCGGGCCTGAATGGCCGCGGCCGCCACGCCGAACAGGCCGGCGCCCAGGTGGTGCAGCGTGTGCAGATCGGCGTTGTCCTCGGTCGGCGCCAGCCAGTGGCCGTTGCTGAAGATGCGCTCGTCGGCCTGCGCCGACACCACCTCGCCGAAGAAACAGTCGTAGGCCGCCTGCGCATTCGGTTCGTCGATGAGCCGGCACTCCAGATGCGCCACGCAGCCGCGCAGCAACGGCAGAGCCAGCACCGGCCCGGGGTCCGCTTCCAAACCGTGGCGCTCGAACTTGTCGGTCCCCGCGCCGCTCTCGCTGCCCAGCGTGTAGACAAGATCCGCCTGATGCCGCCCCGGCACGCTCAAGGCGAAATGTCCTGACGCCGTCACGAGGCCGCGGGTGAACGTGCTCTTGTCGATGACGACAACGACCCGCGGCGGCGTGAATTCCACCGGCATGGACCACGCCGCGGCCATCAGGTTGCGCCGGCCGGCGTGCGCGCTGCCGACGAGGACCGTGGGGCCGTGGTTGATCAGCCGGCTGGCATGGCGCAGCTCGACGGGCTGCATCAGAGGAAGCGCTCCAGCAGTCGCTTCGACTGCTTGTCCAGCGCCCACCGATCCGGCACCTGCAGCTGCACGCCATGGTTGGACGTGATCAGCAGGCGGCCTTCATCCAGCCGGCGGATGTCTTCCTCGCTCTTCAGCACGAAGTCCACTTCGCCGCGGTCGGTCTCGATGTGCCAGGTGCTGGGCGTCGAGAAGGTGTTGACCGAGATCAGCCGCTTCAGCGTCGGGTGGAATTCGCGCGCGGCCAGCTCGGCTTCGAGCAGGTGGCGCGGGCCTTCGGGCAGTTCCGACATGCGCTCGACCCAGGCCAGCTCGTGGCCGTGCACGCCGACCAGCGACAGGCCCTCGTCCGGTGCCGAGATCGGATGGGCGCGCACGGGCGACACGCCGGTGTGGGTATCGCCGCTCAGGTCGGTCAACACGAGCCGGCCGTTGGCATCGATGTGGAGGTCGCGAAAAGGCAGGGCGGTCATGTCAGGACTCCGGATCAGTTGCGGCCAGCGCGATCAGGTCGAGCTCCACCGCGGCGTTCTTGGGCAACTGGCACACGCCGACCGACGTGCGCGTGTGCACGCCAGCCGGGCCGAGCACGCGCCACAGCAGGTCGGACGCGCCATCGGCCACTTCGCTGTGCTGCGTGAAGTCGGCGCTGCAATGCACGTAGACGGTCAGCCGCAGCACGGCCTTCAGGCTGGCCAGGCTGCCCAGCTCGCGCTGCAGCAGCGCCAACGCCCGCAGCGTGCAGACCTGGGCCGCGCGCTGGGCGTCGGCCAGCGTCACGTCGGCACCGACGCAACCCGTCACGACGACGCGGTCGCCGATGCGCGGGATCTGTCCGCTCAAGTAGATCGTTCGGCCGTCGCGCACCAGCGAGGTGTAGCGGCCGCCGATCTTGATCTCGCCGTCGGGCGCGAAGCCCAGCTCCGCGCTCGCCTCGGCAAACAAGCGGTCACGATCAGAAGTGGTGGCGTCAGGCATCGACGGTGTGGGCGCTGGGGTTGGGTGCAACGACCATCAGGCCGCCGTCTTCGTCGGCCTCGGCGTCGACGCGGCGGGCCTGCGCTTCCCACAGGCGCCAGTAGTGGCCCTGCTTGGCGATCAGCTCGTCATGCGGGCCGAGCTCGACGATCTCGCCGCGGTCCATGACGACCAGGCGATCGGCCTTGCGCAGCGTGGACAGGCGGTGGGCGATGGCGATGGTCGTGCGGCCCTTCACGAGGTTGTCCAGAGCGCGCTGGATTTCCTTTTCGGTCTCGGTGTCGACGGCGCTCGTGGCTTCGTCGAGGATGAGGATGGCCGGGTCGATCAGCAGCGCGCGGGCGATGGAGATGCGCTGGCGCTCGCCACCGGACAGGCCCTGGCCGCGCTCGCCTACCAGACTGTCGTAGCCATGCGGCAGGCGCAGGATGAACTCGTGGGCATGAGCGGCACGCGCGGCGGCCACGATCTCGGCGCGCGTCGCCTCGGGCTTGCCGTAGGCGATGTTCTCGGCGATGGTGCCGAAGAACAGGAAAGGCTCCTGCAACACCAGGCCGATGTGGCGGCGGTAGTCGGTCACCTTGATGCGGCGCAGGTCCACGCCATCGACCTTGATGGCGCCCTCGGTCACGTCGTAGAAGCGGCAGATCAGGTTGACCAGCGTGCTCTTGCCCGAGCCGCTGTGGCCCACCAGGCCCACCATCTCGCCGGGGCGGATGTCGAGGTTGAGATTGCGAATGACCGAGCGCGAACCGTAGCGGAAGTCCAGGCCCTGCATGGAGATCGCGCCGGTCACGTTCTCGAAGGGCTGCGGGTTGACCGGGTCGGGCACGTTGGAGACGTGATCGAGGATGTCGAAGATGCGCTTGGCGCCTGCCGCCGCCTTCTGCGTGACGGAGACGATGCGGCTCATCGAATCCAGCCGGCCGTAGAAGCGGCCGATGTAGGCCAGGAAGGCCGTCAGCGTGCCGACCGTGATGCTCTGGTGCGCGATCAGCCAGATGCCCACGCCCCAGACGACCAGCAGGCCCATCTCGGTCAGCAGCGAGACGCTGGGCGTGAACAGGCTCCAGGTCTTGTTGAGGCGGTCGTTGACGTGCAGGTTCTTGGCGTTGGCTTCACGGAAACGCGAGGCCTCGCGCTTCTCCTGCGCGAACGCCTTGACGACGCGAATGCCGGGGATGGTGTCGGCCAGCACATTGGTGATCTCGCCCCAGACGCGGTCGATCTTCTCGAAGCCGGTGCGCAGCCGATCGCGCACGAGGTGGATCAGCCAGGCGATAAAGGGCAGCGGCACCAGCGTGGCCAGCGCCAGGCCGGGGTGGATGCTGAACAGGATCAGCGAGGTCATGGCCAGCATCAGCACGTCGGTGATGAAGTCCAGCGCGTGCAAGCTCAGAAACACCGAGATGCGGTCCGTCTCGGAGCCGATGCGCGACATCAGGTCGCCGGTGCGCTTGTTGCCGAAGTATTCGAGCGACAGGCCCAGCAGGTGCTCGAAGGTGGCCGTGCGCAGATCCGCCGCGATGCGCTCTGACACCAGGGCCAGCAGATAGGTCTTGGCCCAGCCCAGCGCCCACGAGAACAGCGCCGCGCCCAGCAGCCCGGACAGCAGCAGCATGACCAGGTGTGGGTCGATGGACTGGCCGTTCTGGAAGGGAATCAGCACCTTGTCCATCAGCGGCATCGTCAGGTAGGGCGACACCAGCGTCGCGCCAGTCGCGCCCATCATCAGCGTGAAGCCGAGCAAGAGCTGACCCTGGTAGGGCTTGGCGAAGCGCCACAGGCGCAGCAGCACCCAGGTGCTGGACGGTGCGCTGGCTTCGCCGAAATCGAAGTCCGAGTCCTCGCCCTCGGGCTCGTCCTCCGGCAAGGCCTGCCCGGCCAGGCGCTGCACCTCGCGGCCAAAGCTGTCGACGAAGCGCACCGCGGCCGGGTTGCAGGCCAGCGTGAAGCGCCAGCGCTCCAGGCGTCGCCCGGCGCCAAACAGCTCCATGAAGGCGAGCCCGCCATGGTCGCTGAGCTTGAGGCTCTGGCCCGGGACCAGGGCATGCTCGCTCCAGGTGCCGGCCGTCGAATCGAAGGCCAGCAGGCGTGAATTCGTCAGCGCGATCAGCCCCCGCGCGAAGCGGCCCTGGGCGTCCAGGTCAACCTCCAGCGTGGCCACCACGTTCTCGCCAGCCATGAGCCGCCCCTGCAGGGCGGCCGTTTGGGGATGTGATGCTGGGTCGGGAGGAATGTCTTGCATGTTGTTGTTCGCTCTTACGGGCTGCGGCAGATTCTCCGCCATGACTTCGGCGCACAATTCCACGCGCCAAAGGCCTGCACAACCCCTCACTCGATACGCTCCATGAGCCAGAAGAACGACATCCGCCTGCTGCGCATCAATTACCTGCGTGGGCCCAATATGTGGACCTACCGGCCGGTGCTGGAGGTCTGGCTCGACCTGGGCGAGCTGGAGGACCACCCCAGCCACCAGTTGCCCGGCTTCAACGATCGCCTGACCGCCGTCCTGCCGGCCCTCGTCGAGCACCACTGCGGCGTCGGCGAGCGCGGCGGCTTCCTGGAGCGGCTCACCGAAGGCACCTGGTGCGGCCATGTGCTGGAGCACATCGTCATCGAACTGCTGAACCTGGCCGGCATGCCCACCGGCTTTGGCCAGACGCGCAGCACCAGCCAGCGCGGCGTCTACCGCATGGTCTTCCGGGCGCGCGACGAGCAGGTCGCCCGGGCGGCGCTGGCCGAGGGCCATGCCCTCATCATGGCGGTCATCAACGACCAGCCCTTCGACGTGCCCGCCGCCGTTGGCCGCGTGCGCGACAAGCTCGACGATTGCTATCTCGGCCCCTCCACGGCGGCCATCGTCGCCGCCGCGACGGACCGCCGCATCCCGCACATCCGCCTGAACGACGGCAACCTCGTGCAGCTCGGCCACGGCCAGCGCCAGCGCCGCATCTGGACGGCCGAGACCGACATGACCAGCGCCATCGCCGAGGGCATTGCCAGCGACAAGGACCTGACCAAGTCCCTGCTCAAGGCCGTCGGCGTGCCGGTGCCGCATGGCCAGGCCGTCAAGACGGCGGAGCAGGCCTGGGAGGCGGCGCAGGACATCGGCCTGCCCGTCGTGGTCAAGCCCTCCGACGGCAACCACGGCCGCGGCGTGACGCTGGACCTGAAGCTGCGCGACGATGTGCTGGCCGCGTTCGAAGTCGCCGCGCGTCACGGCACGGAAGTGCTGGTCGAGCGCTACATCACCGGCAACGAGCACCGCCTGCTCGTCGTCGGCGGGCAGGTGGTCGCCGCCGCGCGCGGCGAGGTCGCCGCGGTGGTCGGCGATGGCGTGCACAACGTGCTCGAGCTGACCGAGCGCCAGATCAATTCCGACCCGCGGCGCGGCCTGACCGAGAACCACCCGCTCAACCGGCTCAACGTGCCCGAGGACGGCGTCATCCTGCTCGACCTGCAGCGCCAGGGCCTCACCCCCGAGTCCGTGCCCGCGGCCGGCCGCCAGGTGCTGATCCAGCGCAACGGCAATGTCGCCATCGACTGCACGCCCGAAGTCCACCCCGAGGTCGCGCACGCCGTGTCGCTGGCCGCGCGCACCGTGGGCCTGGACATCGCCGGCGTCGATCTCGTCACCGAGGACATCGCCAGGCCGCTGAGCGAGACCGGTGGCGCCATCGTCGAGGTCAACGCCGGCCCGGGCCTGTTGATGCACCTGAAGCCCGCCGGCGGCGCGCCCCAGCCCGTGGGCCAGGCCATCATCGACCACCTGTTCGCCGAGGACGAGACCGGCCGCATCCCCATCGTCGGCGTGGCCGGCTCGCGCGGCGGCCACCAGATCTCGCGCCTGGTCGCCTGGCTGCTGCACCTGAACGGCCGCCACGTCGGCCTGGCCTGCCGCGACGGCCTGTTCCTGGGCACGCGCCGTGTCGAGAAGAGGAACAGCGCCCGCTGGGACGCCGCCCACCGCCTCTTGATGAACCGCGGCGTCAATGCCGTCGTCGTCGAGAACGACCCGGCCTCCGTGCTGCGCGACGGCCTGGCCTATGACCGCTGCCAGGTCGGCGTCGTCACCGACCTGGACGGCATTGCCGAGCTCGCCGAGTTCGACGTGCATGACGTCGACCAGCTCTACAAGGTGCTGCGCACGCAGATCGACGTCGTGCTCAGCGATGGCGCCAGCGTGCTCCATGCCGCCCATCCGCGCCTCGTCGACATGGCCGAGCTCAGCGACGGCGAAGTCGTTTTCTACGCCGAGGACGGCAGCCTCGAAGCGCTGCAGCATCACCGCGACCGCGGCGGCCGCGCCGTCTTCCTGCGCGGCGGCGCCGCCGTGCTGGCGCAAGGCCCGGCCGAGACGCCCGGCGCCAACATCGAAGCCCTGCTGCGCCGCTTCGGCGCGGCCGCGACCGACGCCTCCACGCTGCTCGCCGCCGTCGCCGCGGCCTGGGCGCTGGGCATCTCGCCCGAGCTGATCGCCGCCGGTCTCGATACCTTCGTTCCCGACCTCCACCTGGCCTAAACGACACAACCCATGGACGTTTCCCGTACCCGCGCGCTGCGCGGCCCGAACATGTGGAGCCGCCACACGGCCATCGAAGCCGTCGTGCATTGCACCGACGCCGAGCGCTCGCTCGAACGCCTGCCCGGCTTCGAGCCGCGGCTGCGCCAGCTCTTCCCGTCCGTCGGCGAGCTGCGCAGCGATGCATCGCTCGCCCAGGTGCTGGAGCAGGCGACGCTGGCGTTGCAGGCCCAGGCCGGCTGCCCGGTCACCTTCAGCCAGACCCATGTGACGCCCGAGTCCGGCACCTACCAGCTCGTCATCGAGTACAGCGAGGAGGACGTCGGCCGCCTGGCCTTCGAGCAGGCCTTGAAGCTGGTGCTGGCAGCGCTTGATCGCGATGGCGGCGGCGAGTTCGATGCCGATGCCGTCATCACGCAGCTGCGCGAGCTGGACGAGGACATCCGCCTCGGGCCGTCGACCGGCTCCATCGTCAACGCCGCGCTGGCCCGCGGCATCCCTTATCGCCGCCTCACGCAGGGCAGCCTGGTGCAGTTCGGCTGGGGTGCCAAGCAGCGCCGCATCTGGGCCGCCGAGGTGGACGCGACCAGCGCCGTCAGCGAGTCCATCGCCCAGGACAAGGACTTGTGCAAGCGCCTGCTGCAGGCCGCCGGCGTGCCCGTGCCCATCGGCCGCCCGGTCGAGTCGGTGGACGACGCCTGGGACGTGGCCCAGGAGATCGGCCTGCCCGTCGTTGTGAAGCCCCAGGACGGCAATCAGGGCAAGGGCGTCACCGTCAACGTGACGACGCGCGAAGGCATCGAGGCGGCCTACAAGGCGGCCGACGAGATCGGCCCGGTGATGGTCGAGAAGTTCCTGCCGGGCTCGGACTACCGGCTGCTCGTCATCGGCGACAAGCTCATCGCTGCCGCCCGCCGCGACCCGCCGCATGTCATCGGCGATGGCCAGCACACCGTCAAGGAGCTGGTCGACAAGGTCAACGCCGACCCGCGCCGCGGTGATGGCCATGCCACGTCGCTGACCAAGATCCGCTTCGACGACATCGCCGTCGCGCGGCTGACCCAGCAAGGCCTGGCACCCGCGTCCGTGCCGGAGAAGGGCCAGCGCGTCATCCTGCGCAACAACGCCAATCTGTCCACCGGCGGCACGGCCACCGACGTGACGGACGATGTGCACCCCGAGGTGGCAGCCCGCGCCATCGCGGCGGCGCAGGTCGTCGGCCTGCATGTCTGTGGCGTGGACGTGGTGGCCGAGAGCGTGCTGCGGCCGCTCGAAGAAATCAGCGGCGGCATCGTCGAGGTCAATGCCGCGCCGGGCCTGCGCATGCATCTGAGCCCCAGCTACGGCAAGGGCCGCAACGTCGGCGAAGGCATCGTCGGCCACCTGTTCGGCACGGGGCCGAAGGCCGAGGACGGCCGCATCCCCGTCGTCGCCGTGACGGGCACCAACGGCAAGACCACCGTCACGCGGCTGATCTCGCACCTGTTCGCCAGCTGCGGCCTCAAGGTCGGCATGACCAACACCGACGGCGTCTACGTCGACGGCCGCCAGATCGACAGCGGTGACTGCTCCGGCCCGAAGAGCGCGCGCAACGTGCTGATGCACCCGGACGTCGAAGCCGCCGTGCTGGAGACCGCCCGCGGCGGCATCCTGCGCGAGGGCCTGGGCTTCGACCGCTGCCAGGTCGCCGTGGTCACCAACGTCGGCGCGGGCGACCACCTGGGCATGAACTTCCTGCACACGGCGGAAGACCTCGTGCTCGTCAAGCGCGTCATCGTGCAGAACGTGGCCCCCACCGGCTACGCGGTGCTGAACGCGACCGACCCGCTGACCGCGCAGATGGCGTCCATCTGCCCTGGACAGGTCATCTACTTCGCCGCCGACCGCCACCACCCGGTCATGGCCACGCACCGCGCCCAGGGCAAACGCTGCGTCTACGTGGACGGCGACCAGCTCATTGCCGCTCAGGGCGTGTGGCGCGAGAGCATCCCGCTGCGCGACATCCCCATCACGCGCGGCGGCCTCATCGGCTTCCAGGTCGAGAACGCGATGGCCTCGGTCGCCGCAGCCTGGGCCGTGGGCCTGGACTGGGACACCATCCGCCGCGGCGTGGGCAGCTTTGCCAACGATGCCGATAACGCGCCCGGCCGCTTCAACGTCATGGACTACCGCGGGGCCACCGTCATCGCCGACTACGGCCACAACGGCGACGCGATGAAGGCCCTGGTCGGTGCTGTCGCCGCGCTGCCGGCCAACAAGCGCAGCGTCGTCATCAGCGGCGCGGGCGACCGCCGCGACGAGGACATTCGCGTGCAGACCGAGATCCTCGGCGCCGCCTTCGACGAGGTCATCCTCTACGAAGACGCCTGCCAGCGCGGCCGTGCGGCCGGCGAGGTCGTGGCGCTGCTGCGCGCCGGCCTGGAAGGTGCAACGCGCACCCGGCACGTCGAGGAAGTCGTCGGCGAGTTCGTCGCCATCGACCGTGCGCTGTCGCGCCTGCAGCCCGGCGATCTGTGCCTGGTGCTGGTGGACCAGGTTGAGGAGGCGCTGGCCCATCTGGCCAAGCGGATCGCGGAAGGCTGATCAGCGGTACTTGCCGAGGATGCGGGTCAGCTCGCCGCTGGCGACCAGGCCGTTGATGGCCGTGTTCAAGGCGGCCAGGCTGAGGTCGCTGCGCGGCGACAGCGCGCACTGGCCCAGCACCTCGGCCACGACCAGCAGCGGGCGCAAGGCCAGCCTGAAATCGCCGGTGCGCTGGTGGTATTCCAGCAGGCGTCGCCCCGTCAGGATGTGGGGCACGCGGCCCAGTTCGAGCTTGCGCAGATTGGCCACCGCGTCCGGCGTGTCGTCGCGCACGAAATCCTCGCGCAGGGCCTGCGCCACCTCGGGATAGGCATAGCCCAGCACCGTGCCGATCGTCTGGCCGGCCACCGCGGCCAGCCGCTCGGGCGCGGGCGTGCTCGCGGCGGTCACCAGAACGGTCTGGTCGGGGATGAAGGCGCGACTCCAGCCGAAGGGCCCGGGCAGCCAGGCGCGCTGGTAGTCGCAGACCAGGTCGGCCTCGCCCGCCTGCAGCGCCTGGGCGATGCGCTTGCGCGGCAGCGCCCGCACGTCCACCGGCCGGCCCAGCCGGCTCGCCAGCGCAGCCCCCAGGTCGGCATGCAGGCCTTCGATCACGCGACTGCCGGTGATGCGCGCCTCGGGCATGACGGCGCTGGTGTCCACGACCATGATCAGCGGCGTCACCGCGGCCGCCGGCAGGGCCAGGCAGGCCGCACCGAGCAGGGTCCACAAGCCGCGCCAGCGCCACATGGCCGGCATCATAAGAAGGCCGCAGCGGCGGCGCGCCTCAACGGTATTTGGCGAACAGGCGGTTGAGCTCACCATCGGCCACCAGGCCCTGGATGGCTGCGTTCAGCGCCACCAGGCCGACCGGGCTGCTGGGCGACAGCGCGCATTGCGCCAGCACCTCGGAGACCACCAGCGGCGGGTGCAGGGCCAGATGAAAGCGCCCGATGCGCTGCTGGTACTCCAGCACGCGTCGGCCCGTCAACGCATGCTTCACCCGGCCGAGCTCGAGCTTCTGCAGGTTGACCACCGCGTCCGGCGCGTCGTCACGCACGAAGCCCGCGCGCAGCGCGTCCGCCATCTCCGGGTAGACATAGCCGCGCACCGTGCCCACGGGCTGGCCTGCCAGCGCTGTCAGGCTGGGCAGGGGCGGAGCCGTTGCTGCGGTGACGAGCAGGGCCTGGTCGGGAATGAAGGGCTTGCTCCAGGCGAAGGCGCCGGGCAGCCAGTCGCTCTGGTAGTCGCACAGCAGGTCGCCCTCGCCGCGCTGCAGCGCCTCGGCCAGGCGCTTGCGCGGCACGGGCCTGGCCTGCACCTCGCGGCCCAGCCGCCGGCCCAGCGCCTGGCCCAGGTCCAGGTGCAGGCCTTCGACGACACGGTCGCCCTCGATGCGGGCCTGGGGCATCAGCGCGCTGGTCTCGATGAGCATGACGAGGGGGCGCTGCGGCTCGGCACCGGCGAGCGGGCACAGCAGCAGGCCGAGCAAGCCGCCCAGCCACCGTCGCCCCCGCCGACTCCATGCCCCGATCATGGCCGCGATGATGCCGCTACCTTGGGATCCTTCGCCGGCCAGGGGCTGATTGCCCGGCGCATTCGTGTGACCGGCGCACGAAAAGCCGCACCGGGTCCATGCCGCGGCGAAGGCAGCGCCGCTAGACTGGTCCGTCACCCCCTGCGCTCCGCTCGAGCCCTGCCCGATGAAGTCCCGCCTCTTGCTCGCCGCCGCTCTCGTCCTGGCGGCTCCGCTCGCGCAGGCCCAGGCGCAGGCCTCCCAGGCCAGGACCGTGCAGCCCGGCGTGGCTCCGCTGCCGCCCGACGACCTGCTCTACCGGGAGCTCGGCGGCAAGGAAGCCATCCAGGGCTTCACGAACGATTTCTATGACCGGGTGCTGAAGGACGCGCGCATCGCGCACTTCTTCGACGGCATCAACGTGAACTACCTCAAGCGCGTGCTGGCCGACTACTTCTGCGTCGTCGCCGGTGGCCCCTGCACCTATGACGGCGTCAGCATGGCCAACGCCCACGCCGACCTGGGCATTGGCAAGGCCGACTTCAATGCGCTGGTCGAGAACCTGCAGCTGGCGATGGACGCCGCCAAGCTGCCCTTCGCGACGCAGAACAGGCTGCTGGCCCGCATGGCCTACCTTCACCGCGACATCGTCACCCAGTGACCCAACCGCCGCACCACCGCGCCGAGGGCTTCCAGAATAACTACGGCGACTTCGAGCCCAAGTCGCTGGCCGAGGTGCTGCGCTGGCGCTGGAACGCCATGCGCCAGGGCCTGCCGCCACGCCCGCAGGCACCCATCCCGACGCAGCCGGCCGATCTCGGCTTCATCCGCGCCAATGTCGGCATGGCCCAGGTGCCGGCCGTCACGCGGATAGGCCACGCCACCGTGCTGGCCCAGCTCGGGTCCTTGAGCCTGCTGACTGACCCGATCTTCTCGGAGCGCGCCTCGCCGCTGTCTTTTGCCGGCCCGAAGCGCGAGCAGCCGCCCGGCGTCGCGCTGGCCGAACTGCCGCACGTCGACGCGGTCCTCGTCTCGCACAACCACTACGACCACCTCGACCTGGCGTCCTGCCGCGCACTCGCGAGCCAGGCCGGCGGCAGCCCGCTCTTCGTCGTGCCGCTGGGGCTGAAGGACTGGTTCGGCCGCCGCGGCATTGCACGCGCCGTCGAACTGGACTGGTGGCAGTGCCAAGCGCTGGCGGGCGTCGACATCGCGCTCGTGCCGGCCCAGCACTGGTCGGCGCGCGGGCTGAACGACCGCATGAAGACGGCGAGTTCAACCGGTCGACGCAACACACTATGACCCGCCCAGGCGGAAGGAGTGTTGCAGATGAAGCAGCGACCCCGGATCTACTACTCGGATGCCCAGAAGGCCCAGATGTGGGCGCGGTGGAAGGAAGGTTGGAC
>JAEKLF010000009.1 GCA_019509985.1 Burkholderiales bacterium
TGTCCAGCGCCGCGGTCAGCGCGCCGTAGAGCACGGCCATGATGATGAACAGCGGAATGATGCTTGTCAGCCGCGCCGCGCGGGCCTGCACGCTGGCCAGGTCGCGCTCTTCGGCCTCGATGGGTTCCAGCAGCTCGGTAGACACGCCGCGCAGCGCCAGGTTGAGCATGGCGCGTTCGCGGTTGAAACCCGCCAGCAGGTTGCGGATGGGTCCGACGCCGGCGGCAGCGCGCTGGTTGGCGCTGTCGCTGACGATCTCCACTGTCGGTGCCTCGCCGGCCAGCAGCTTGGCCTCGAAGTCCTTGGGCACGACCATGACCGGCTCCAGCAGCGTCGTCGCACGCAGCTGGGCCTCGTAGTCCTTGGGCGCGGGCTTGATCGTGAAGGTCTGGCGCTCGATGAAGTTCTTCAGCGTCGGCGCGGTGTCCAGACCGACGACGAGGATCTCGCGCTTGTCGGCGCGCTCCTCCAGCGACGCGATCAAGCCCGACAGCGCGCTCAGCAGCAGCGGCCCCATCAGCACGGCGGGGATGAGCAGACGCAGCAGCGTGCGGCGGTCGCGCAGCGCGTCGCTCAGCTCCTTGACGAAGACGATCAGGGCCTGAGTCATGTCAGCCCCTCGTCCGACGGGTACATCGGCCGATCCCCCGAGGGGATGCGGGCCGGCTTGGGAGCGGCCCGGCGCTCGGCCCGCTGCCGGCTTGCTATTGGATTCATGGGGTGACCTCTTGAGGGAATGCGAGCTTCACGAAGGCGTCTTCGAAGCGGGTTTCGCCGGCCAGTTCGAGCAACGCCGGCACGCTGCCGTGGGCTACGCTGCGGCCGTGGGACACGACGACGACCTCGTCGCAGAGCTGCTCCACCTCCTGCATGATGTGCGTCGAGAAGACGATGCATTTGCTGCCGCCGGCGGGGCTGCGCAGCCAGCGCAGCGCCTCGCGAAGCGCGCGGGTGGCCAGCACGTCCAGGCCGTTGGTGGGCTCGTCCAGCACGATGTTGGCGGGGTCGTGCACCAGCGCGCGGGCCAGCGCCGTCTTCATGCGCTCGCCCTGGCTGAAGCCCTCGGCGCGGCGGTCCAGGATGGACTGCATCTCCAGCAGCTTCGACAGCTCCTCGGCGCGCGCGTTGGCGGCATCGGGCGTCATGCCCTGCAGGCGGCCGTAGTAGATGACGTTCTCGCGCGCCGACAGGCGTGGGTACAGGCCGTGGGCGTCACCGAGGATGCCCATGCGTGCCAGCGCCTTCAAGGGCTCGTCTTGGACGACGATGCCGTCGCAGGCGATGTGGCCGGCGTCCGGCGGGAACAGGCCGCCGAGCATGCGCAGCGTCGTCGTCTTGCCGGCGCCGTTGGCACCCAGCAGGCCGGTGATGCGGCCGTTGGCGGCGGACACGCTGACCCCTTGCACCGCGTGCACGACGCGCTTCTTGCCCTTCTTGAACAGGCTGCCGCCCGTCTGGGCGATGAACTGCTTGTGGACGTCTCGGATGTCGATCATTTCGCCGTCCCTCCCTGGACAGGCTGGAAGGCCGGCGGGCGCGGGATGCGCGTCGCGCAGGCCGCGTCGGCCTTGAAGCTGTCGGGCAGGGCCTGGGCGTCGTTCTTGGCGTCGATGAAGCGGAACAGCAGGTCGCGCACGCAGCCCACGGCCATCACGCCGTGGCCGGACTCGGGCACGACGAGGTGCTGCACGCGCTCCGGGTGGCCCACGGCGAGCGCCTGGGCGACGCGCTCGCCGTGGCGCGGCGGCGTGGCCGGGTCCGCGCCGCCGCTCATGACGAGCACGGGGCTGGGTGCGGGCGGGATCTTGTAGAAGTCCGCCGGCACGTCGCCGCGCGGCCAGTTCTTGCAGACGCGGGTGTAGAGCTCGGC
>JAEKLF010000286.1 GCA_019509985.1 Burkholderiales bacterium
AGGCCTTGGCCTCGCCGCCGAACTTCTTGGACAGCACGGTCGCGATCGCTGCCGTCAGCGTCGTCTTGCCGTGGTCAACGTGGCCAATCGTGCCCACGTTCACGTGCGGCTTGGTCCGTTCAAACTTGCCTTTTGCCATTTTCTTGACTCCAGAGAAAGAGCATTGCCAGTCGGTTGGTTTTGCGTTTCCTCGTGGATCGGAAGTCCCCGGCGACTGGCACTCCGGGGCGATTCACGAGAAGACGATTTCGTCTGATCAGAGGGTCGGAGCTGCCGCGCAGGCCCAACCCCTGGCCCTTACTTGGTACCGCGAGCGGTGATGATGGCGTCGGCGACGTTCTTCGGCGCTTCGCTGTAGTGCTTGAACTCCATCGTGTACGTGGCGCGGCCTTGCGACATCGAACGCAGAGTCGTCGAGTAGCCGAACATTTCCGACAGCGGGACTTCGGCCTTGATGACCTTGCCGCCGCCGACCATGTCGTCCATGCCCTGGACCATGCCGCGACGGCTGGACAGGTCGCCCATCACGTTGCCGGCGTAGTCCTCAGGCGTCTCGACTTCCACGGCCATCATCGGCTCCAGGATCACGGGAGACGCGCGGCGGCAGCCTTCCTTGAAGCCCATGGAGGCAGCCATCTTGAACGCGTTTTCGTTCGAGTCGACTTCGTGGTACGAACCGAAGGTCAGCGTGACCTTGACGTCGACGACAGGGAAGCCGGCCAGCACGCCGTTCGGCAGGGAGTCGATGACGCCCTTCTCGACCGCGGGGATGAATTCGCGCGGAACCACACCGCCCTTGATGGCGTCGACGAACTCGAAGCCCTTGCCGGCTTCCTGCGGCTCGACGGTCAGCACGACGTGGCCGTACTGGCCCTTGCCGCCGGACTGGCGCACGAACTTGCCTTCGACGTCAGAAGCCGTCTTGCGGATGGTTTCGCGGTAGGCCACCTGCGGCTTGCCGACGTTGGCTTCCACGCCGAACTCGCGCTTCATGCGGTCGACGATGATTTCCAGGTGCAGCTCGCCCATGCCGGAGATGATGGTCTGGCCCGACTCTTCATCGGTGCGCAGACGGAAGGACGGGTCCTCCTTGGCCAGGCGGCCCAGGGCGATGCCCATCTTTTCCTGGTCGGCCTTGGTCTTGGGCTCGACGGCCTGCGAGATCACGGGCTCCGGGAACACCATGCGCTCCAGCGTGATGATGCTTTCCGGGTCGCACAGGGTTTCGCCCGTGGTGACGTCCTTCAGGCCCACGCAGGCGGCGATGTCGCCAGCCAGAATTTCCGAGATTTCTTCACGCTGGTTAGCGTGCATCTGCAGGATCCGGCCGATGCGCTCCTTCTTGCCGCGGATCGGGTTGTAGACCGAGTCGCCGCTCTTCAGCACGCCGGAATAGACGCGCACGAAGGTCAGCTGGCCGACGTAGGGGTCGGTCATCAACTTGAAGGCGAGAGCCGCGAACTTCTCTTCGTCGGTGCGATGACGCACGACCGGCTGGTCGTCGTCATCGGTGCCCGGCACCGGCGGGATGTCGGCCGGCGAAGGCATGAAGTCGATCACGCCGTCCAGCATGCGCTGCACGCCCTTGTTCTTGAAGGCGGTACCGCAGAACATCGGCTGGATTTCAGCGGCGATGGTGCGGGTGCGGATGCCCAGCTTGATCTCGTCCTCGGTCAGTTCGCCCGACTCGAGGTACTTGTTCATCATCTCTTCGCTGGACTCGGCCGCGGCTTCGATCATGTTGTCGCGCCACTTCTGCGCTTCAGCCATCATCTCGGCGGGGATTTCGCGGTAGTCGAACTTCATGCCCTGCGAGGCTTCATCCCAGTAGATGGCCTTCATCTTGAGCAGGTCGATGACGCCCTGGAAAGTGTCTTCCGCGCCGATCGGCAGCACGATGGGCACCGGGTTGGCCTTGAGGCGCAGCTTCATCTGGTCGACGACCTTGAAGAAGTTCGCGCCGGTGCGGTCCATCTTGTTGACGAATGCAAGGCGGGGCACCTTGTACTTGTTGGCCTGGCGCCAGACGGTTTCCGACTGGGGCTGCACGCCGCCCACGGCGCAATAGACCATGCAGGCACCGTCCAGCACGCGCATCGAGCGCTCGACTTCAATCGTGAAGTCCACGTGGCCCGGGGTGTCGATGATGTTGATGCGGTGCTCAGGCAGGGACAGGTCCATGCCCTTCCAGAAGCAGGTCGTGGCGGCCGACGTGATCGTGATGCCGCGCTCCTGCTCCTGCTCCATCCAGTCCATCGTGGCGGCGCCGTCGTGCACCTCACCGATCTTGTGGTTCACACCGGTGTAGTAAAGGATGCGTTCGGTCGTCGTGGTCTTGCCGGCATCGATGTGCGCGGAGATACCGATGTTGCGGTAGCGCTCGATGGGGGTTTTGCGGGCCATGGTTTGCTCCAGAAGACAGGAGCCGCCAGCGGGTTGGTAGAAACCCGAGGCGGCTGAAAGACAGTGAGTTTAGAAGCGGAAGTGCGAGAAAGCCTTGTTGGCTTCAGCCATGCGGTGAACTTCGTCGCGCTTCTTCATCGCGCCGCCACGGCCTTCAGCGGCCTCCAGCAGTTCATTGGCCAGGCGCTGGGCCATCGACTTCTCACCGCGCTTGCGGGCGGATTCCTTCAACCAACGCATGGCCAGAGCCATCCGGCGGACGGGGCGAACTTCCACGGGAACTTGGTAGTTCGCACCGCCGACACGGCGGGACTTCACTTCGACCATGGGCTTCACGTTGTTCAGGGCAACCATGAACACTTCCAGCGGATCCTTGCCGATCTTCTTCTCGACCTGCTCCAGGGCACCGTAGATGATGCGCTCGGCGACGGCCTTCTTGCCCGATTCCATGATGACGTTCATGAACTTGGACAGATCGACGGAACCGAACTTGGGATCCGGCAGGATTTCTCGCTTGGGTACTTCGCGACGACGTGGCATGGGATTCTTCCTTCTGCTTCAGTTGGAGCGGGCATTTGCCTCACCCCGTTGGACAACCACCGACATCTGGGGTCATCCACTTACTCGGCTGACCGTGATTTCGGCAGCCGCAACAACGTTGGGTCAGTCAGTGGCGACTGAGCCCGAACAAACGATTTACTTCTTCGGACGCTTCGCGCCGTACTTGGAACGCGATTGCTTGCGATCCTTGACGCCTTGCAGGTCGAGCGAACCACGGACGATGTGGTAACGCACGCCGGGCAAGTCCTTCACCCGGCCGCCGCGCACCAGCACGACGCTGTGCTCTTGCAGGTTGTGACCTTCACCGCCGATGTAGGAGATGACTTCGAAGCCGTTCGTCAGACGCACCTTGGCGACCTTACGCAGCGCCGAGTTCGGCTTCTTCGGAGTGGTGGTGTACACGCGGGTACAGACACCGCGGCGCTGCGGGCAGTTCTGCATCGCAGGCGACTTGGACTTGATGACCTCGGCCTCTCGACCGTGGCGCACCAGTTGATTGATGGTTGGCATAAAACGACTTGTTCCCGTTTGAAGTCTGTGAGCCTCGCCACTTTTTCAAGTCACTTTTTCAGGTGTTTCGGGCGCGTAGCGTGACGCACTTGCGTGCGCCCATGGCAAAACGCCGCCCGAAAGGCGAAGAGCCGGCGATTGTAGACCGGTGAAGGATTCGGCACAAGGGTCTGCCCTCATGCCCGGTTAAGCTGCCGGCATGGATGTCCCTGCCCCGCCCGTCTCCCAGGCCCTCGTCCTTGATACAGGTGCGCCGGATGGCCGGCCCGCCATCGTCATCGACACCCAGGTCGTCATGGACTGGCTGGTGTTCCACGACGCGCGCGTGCAGGCGCTGACGACCGCCGTCACGTCGGGCGCTCTGCGCTGGCTGGTCGCGCCGGCGATGCGCGACGAAATCCGCCATGTGCTCGGGCGCGGCGTCGCGGCGCGCTACGCGCCCGACCTCGCCTTCATCGAAGCGCAGTTCGACGCCCATGCGCTGGGCGTCGCACCGGCCGAGCCACAGCCACCGGCCTCGCGGCTGGTCTGTCGCGACCCGGACGACCAGAAGTTCATCGACCTGGCCCTGAGCCATGGCGCGCGCTGGCTGATCTCGCGCGACAAGGCCGTGTTGGCGCTGGCCAAGCGTGCGCGACCACATGGCCTGGCCATCCTGACGCCCGAGCGCTGGACGCTGGACTGAGCGCCACAAAGAAAAAGCCGCCCGCGGCTTGAACCGGGGCGGCTTGAGAGGGCGAGGCCCTCGTCGGCTTAGTCGGCCGAGTGGTCGGCGTCCACGCTCGCCATCTGCGCGGCGGCCAGTTCCTCGGCCTCCTGCAGGGCGATGGCGCGGCGCTCGGCGTCGTCCATCTCTTCCTTGGCACGGCGGGCCTGGTGGAAGGCCATGCCGGTGCCGGCGGGAATGAGGCGGCCGACGATGACGTTTTCCTTCAGGCCACGCAGTTCGTCGCGCTTGCCCATGATGGCAGCCTCGGTGAGCACGCGGGTCGTTTCCTGGAAGGAAGCGGCCGAGATGAAGGAGTCCGTCGACAGCGAGGCCTTGGTGATGCCCAGCAGCACATCCGCGTGGATGGCAATCATCTTGCCTTCCTTGCGCAGACGGTCGTTGGTGTCCAGCAGTTCCGAACGCTCGACCTGCTCGTTCAGGATGTAGGTCGAATCGCCCGGATTCGTGATCATCACGCGGCGCAGCATCTGGCGAACGATCACCTCGATGTGCTTGTCGTTGATCTTCACGCCCTGGAGCCGGTAGACGTCCTGCACCTCGTCGACGATGTAGCGCGCCAGTTCCTCGATGCCCAGCAGGCGCAGGATGTCCTGCGGGTCTGCGGCGCCGTCGACGATCAGCTCGCCGCGGTTCACCACTTGGCCCTCGTGCACCAGGATGTTCTTTTCCTTGGGCACCAGTTCCTCGTGGGCCTTGCCGTCCGGGTCGGTGATCTGCAGGCGAATCTTGCCCTTGGTCTCCTTGCCGAACGACACCGTGCCGGTCTGCTCGGCGAGCACACCAACATCCTTGGGCGAGCGGGCTTCGAAGAGTTCCGCCACCCGCGGCAGACCGCCGGTGATGTCGCGCGTCTTCTGGCCTTCGACCGGGATACGGGCGAGCACTTCACCGGGCAGCAGCTCCTGGCCGTCGCGGATCTGGATCAGCGAGCCGACCTGGAAGCCGATGGCCACCGAGTGGTCGGTACCGGGGATCTTGACCTCGTGGCCGCCGGCGTCCAGCAGCTTGACCTGCGGGCGGATCACCTTGGCAGCGCCGCGGCGCTTCGGGTCGATGACGACCAGGGTCGACAGACCGGTCACCTCGTCCACCTGCTTGGCGACGGTCACGCCTTCCTCGACGTTCTCGAACTTCGCCTTGCCGGCGAATTCCGTGATGATCGGGCGGGTCAGCGGGTCCCAGTTCGCGAGCACCAGGCCGGCCTTGATGACCTGGCTGGCCTTGATGTTCAGGATCGCGCCGTAAGGCACCTTGTGACGCTCACGCTCGCGGCCGTGCGGGTCGGCAATGATGATCTCGCCGGAGCGGGAAATCACGACCAGCTCGCCCTTGCCGTTGGTGACGTAGCGCATCGTGGCGTTGAAGCCGATGATGCCGTCCGACTTGGCTTCGACGCTCGAGGCGACCGCTGCACGCGATGCCGCACCGCCGATGTGGAAGGTCCGCATCGTCAGCTGCGTGCCGGGCTCACCGATGGACTGCGCGGCGATGACGCCCACAGCTTCACCGGTATTGACCAGGCCGCCACGGCCGAGGTCGCGGCCGTAGCACTTGGCGCACAGGCCGAAGCGCGTGGCGCAGGTCAGCGGCGTGCGGACCTTGATCTCGTCGACACCGGCCTGCTCCAACATGTCCAGCGTGTCTTCGTCCAGCATGCTGCCGGCCGCGAGCACCGAGACCTGGGTCTCGGGATGCACGACGTCGATGGCAGCGACGCGGCCGAGGACGCGGTCACGCAGCGATTCGATGACTTCACCACCTTCGACCAGGGCACGCATGTTCATGCCGTTGTCGGTGCCGCAGTCTTCCTCGATGACGACCAGATCCTGGGTCACGTCGACCAGGCGGCGCGTCAGGTAGCCGGAGTTGGCGGTCTTCAGCGCCGTGTCCGCCAGGCCCTTACGAGCGCCGTGGGTGGAGATGAAGTACTGCAGAACGTTCAGGCCTTCACGGAAGTTCGCCGTGATGGGCGTCTCGATGATGGAGCCGTCAGGCTTGGCCATCAGGCCCCGCATGCCGGCCAGCTGGCGGATCTGGGCAGCGGAACCCCGCGCGCCCGAGTCGGCCATCATGTAGATCGAGTTGAACGACTCCTGGTCGACGGTCTTGCCATGGCGGTCCACGGTCTTCTCGACCTTCAGATGGTCCATCATCTTCTTGCCGATTTCGTCACCGGCCTTGCCCCAGATGTCCACCACCTTGTTGTAGCGCTCGCCGGCCGTCACGAGACCCGAGACGTACTGCTGCTCGATCTCCTTGACTTCCTTCTCGGCGCGCTCGATCAGCGTGTGCTTCTGCGCGGGCACCAGCATGTCGTCGATGGC
>JAEKLF010000010.1 GCA_019509985.1 Burkholderiales bacterium
CACCAGACTCTGGTGCTCGCCGTCCTGGCGCGCCAGCACGACGGCCTCACGCACGCCGGGGCAGGCCTGCAGGGCGGCCTCGATCTCACCGAGCTCGATGCGGAAGCCCCGGATCTTGACCTGGTGGTCATTGCGGCCGAGGAAGTCCAGCGAGCCGTCGGCACGCCAGCGCGCGAGGTCGCCGCTGCGGTACATGCGGCTGCCCGGGGCGCCGAAGGGATCGGGCACGAAGCGCTCGGCGGTGAGCTGGGGGCGGTTGAGGTAGCCGCGCGCCAGGCCGGCGCCAGCAATGTGCAGCTCGCCGGCCACGCCGATCGGGCAGGGCTGGCCCCATGGGGCGAGGATGTGGACGCGGGTGTTGGCGATAGGCCGGCCGATCGATGGTGTCGAACCGGCCTGTGTGACAGGGCCCGAAGTGGCCACGACCGTCGTTTCTGTGGGGCCGTAGTTGTTGATGATGTCGAAGTTCGGAAGGCGGCGCAGCGGACCGAGCCGATCACCACCGGTCAGGAGGGCTTGAACTCCACAGTGGTGCACGCGCGCCGCCGTGGGCGAGATCTCTTCGGGCGACTCGGCGTGTATTGGAGAAGCCAGAGGTGTGTCGGCCAGTGCCAGCTCGGCCAGAGCTGTTGGCAAGAAGCTGACGTGGGCAGACTGAGCGCTCCACCAGTCGATCAAGGCCAGCGGGTCTGTACTGGCTGTCGGCGGCGCGAGGAGCAGGCTCGCCCCGGCGCACAGGCTAGGCCAGATCTCCCACGCTGAAGCGTCGAATGCCAGACCCGCCAGTGAGGTGCAACGCTGTTCGGCGGCAAGGTTGAACGTTGAACAATGCCAGTGAACAAGATGTGTCAGCTGGTCATGCGCGACCATCACCCCCTTGGGCGCTCCGGTGGAGCCGGAGGTGTAGATGATGTAGGCCAGGTGAGCGGGCGTGAGTCCGGGCACGAGCGGGTCGTGTTCCGGGGCGAGCAGCCAGGCGGGGTGGGGAGCATCGAGCCACAGCAGCGGCACGCCGGCGGACGCGGGCAGGTCCTGGGCGCAGTCCGAGCGCGAGAGCAGCACTGTGGGGAGGCTGTCCTCGAGCATGAAGGCCAGGCGTTGGGCCGGGTAGGCCGGATCGAGCGGCACATAGGCGGCGCCGGCCTTGAGCGTGGCGAGCAAGGCGACCACCATCTCGGTGCTGCGCGGCAGGCAGATCGCCACGCGCATGTCGGGCCTCACGCCCAGGGCGCGCAGGTGATGGGCGAGCTGGTTGGCACGCCCGTTGAGTTCAGCGTAGCTCAGCTGCTCCTGCTCGAAGACCAGCGCGGTGGCCTCGGGGCGCAGGCGGGCCTGCTGCTCGAAGAGCTGATGGATGCACAACTCGGCGTCGAAGGTGGCCTCAGTGGCATTGAAGGCCAGCAGCTGTGCCTGCTCGGTCTCGGGCAGCAACTGCATCTGACGCAGCGGCATGTGCGGCGCGTGCGCGAGGGCGTGGGCCAATTGCGCCAGCGCCTGCAGCATGAAGGCGCCCACGCGCTCGGGGTCGATCTGCTGATCGACCTGCACGCTCAGGGAGAAGTCCTCGTGCGCGTCGTTGACCGAGATGCTGAAGGGATAGTTGGTGCGCTCCTGGGCATGCAAGGTGTTCACGCCCTGCCAGGCGGTCTGGGCGGCCTGCGCGTTGGGTTCGAGCACGGAGCTGCCGCCGGCGTGGCGGTAGTTCAGCAGCGCGGTGAACAGCGGCGCGGCGGCGGCCACGCCGCTGCAGCGCTGGGCCAGCGCGAGCGTGGCGTGCTCGTGGTGCAGCAACTGGGCCAGCTGCTGCTGGGTGTGGCGCACGGCGGCGTGCACGCCGAGCGAGTCCAGGCGCAGACGCAGCGGCAGCGTG
>JAEKLF010000119.1 GCA_019509985.1 Burkholderiales bacterium
CCGCCGAATTGCCGGACGCGTACAGGCCCTCGGTCGCAGCCTTCGTGGCTGGCTAGGTGGGCTGTTCGGCTAACGCCTGAAACGCGCGCATGGCCAGCTCGGCGGCCGGCGCCAGCGTGCGGCCACGCAGCCAGACGGCGTGCACGTGCGCGAACAGGCCTTCGGCATTCAGGCGCGGCGCCGGCAAGGCCTGCAGCGCCAGGCCCGACGCGGCCACCAGCGCGTGCGGCAGCAGGGCCAGCATGTCGCCCTCCAGCGCCAGGCGCGCCAGCGTGTGCAGGTCGTCGCATTCGACGGCGAGCGGGAAGTCCTCGACGCGGTCGAAGCCCAGCGCCTGGGCGACCTGCGCGTGCAGGACCGGCGTCATCGACACCATGCCCAGGCCGTGGGTCGCCAGGTCCTGCGGCGTGGCCGCGCCGGCCTGCAGCAGCGGATGGCCGGTGCGCACGTAGAGGGCGCCGTGGACCTTGGCCAGCGGGCGCAACTCCAGCCGGTCGGTGTGCGGCAGCAGGCGCGGGTCGGCGACGAAGAAGTCGATGACCTCGACGTCAAGCAGGCGCAGCAGGCTGTCGACATTGCCGCTGCGCACGCGGGCGACGACGCGCGGTGCCTGGCGGCGCAGCTCGGCCAGCAGCGGCGGCACCAGCACGGCCGCGGGCACGGGGCCGGCGCCGAAGTCCAGGTTGCCGAGCTCGCCGCGCTTGAGTAGTTCGGCGTCGCGCTCCAGGCAGCGGCCGTCGAAGACGAGGCGGCGGGCACGTTCGATCAGCAGGCGGCCAGCCGGCGTGGGTGTGGCGCCCAGCGGCCCGCGCTCGAACAGGCGCAGCCCGAAGTCGGTCTCCAGCGCCTGGATGCTACGGCTGAACGCGGCCTGGCTGAGGTGCACGCGCTCGGCCGCGGCGACGAAGCGGCCTTCGTCGGCCAGCGCGAGCAGGTGTTGGAGCTGCCTGAGGTTCACTATGCGTTCAGCGCAATGAGTGCTGACTCATTATGCGTTGGACGCCTGGATGCGACCCCGCCATCCTTCGACCTCCAAGCGGTACGCCGCCCGGCGCGGGCCGGGCCGACCGCGGGTTGCGGGAGCCGCATGGAGTTCGATTACGTCATCGTCGGGGCCGGATCGGCGGGCTGCGTGCTCGCATCGCGGTTGTCGGAGGACCCGACCCTGTCCGTCTGCCTGCTGGAGACCGGCGGACCGGACCGCAGCGTGCTGATCCATGCGCCGGCCGGCGTTGTCGCCATGGTGCCGACCCGCATCAACAACTACGCCTACCAGACCGTGCCCCAGCCGGGCCTGGGCGGGCGCCGCGGCTACCAGCCGCGCGGCCGCACGCTCGGCGGCAGCAGCTCCATCAACGCCATGCTCTACGTGCGCGGGCACCGCCACGACTACGACCGGTGGGCGGCGCTGGGCAACGCCGGCTGGTCCTACGACGAGGTGCTGCCTTATTTCCGCCGCAGCGAGCACAACGAGCAGTTCAACGACGCCGCGCTGCACGGCCGCGGCGGCCCGCTGAACGTGGCCGCGCCGCGCTGCCCCAGCCCCATCAAC
Organism: Burkholderiales bacterium; assembly: GCA_019509985.1. Taxonomy (GTDB): domain Bacteria; phylum Pseudomonadota; class Gammaproteobacteria; order Burkholderiales; family Burkholderiaceae_C; genus Pelomonas. The sequence continues at coordinate 1,553 of JAEKLF010000119.1, forward strand.
CGCCTTTTCCTGGAAGCCGCGGCGCTGAACGGCCTGCCGACCATCGACGACTACAACGTCGCCGAGCCGCACGGCGCCTTCATCTATCAGGTCACGCAGCGCGACGGCGAGCGCTGCAGCGCGGCCAAGGCTTATCTGACGCCGCACCTGGGCCGGCCTAATCTGAAGGTCATCACCGGCGCGCAAGCGACGCGGCTGCTGCTGAACGAGGGCGCGGCCAGCGGTGTCGAGGTGCGCGTCGATGGCCAGCTGCGCCAGGTCCAGGCGCGCCGCGAGGTCATCGTCAGCGCCGGCGCCTTCGGTTCGCCGCAGCTGCTGATGCTGTCGGGCATCGGGCCCGCGGCGCATCTGCAAAGCGTCGGCGTGCCGGTGCGGCACCACCTGCCCGGCGTCGGCCAGAACCTGCAGGACCACATCGACTATGTGCAGACCTGGCGCTGCAGCGCGGCGACCGACACCTTCGGTGTGTCGCTGCGCGGTGGTGCGAAGCTGGCCGCGGCGATGCTGGACTGGCGACGACGGCGCGAAGGCCGCATCACCAGCAGCATCGCCGAGTCGGGCGCCTTCCTGCGCTCGGCGCCCGACGTGGCCGTGCCCGACCTGCAACTCGTCTTCGTGCTCGGCATCGTCGACGACCACGCCCGCCGCCTGCACTGGGGCCACGGCATCTCCTGCCATGTCGACGTGCTGCGCCCCCACAGCCGCGGCACGGTGGAGCTGGCCGGCCGCGACCCACAGCTGGCGCCGCGCATCGACCCGCGCTTCCTCAGCGACGAGCGCGACCTGGCCCTGCTCGTGAAGGGCGCGCAGCTGCAGCAGCGCATCATCGAGTCGCGCCCCTTCGACGGTCTGCGCGGCCGCATGCTCTATCCCGTGCGCGCCAACGACGAGGCCGGCCTGATCGCCGACATCCGCGCCCGCGCCGACACGCAGTACCACCCGGTGGGCAGCTGCAGGATGGGCGCCGACCCGCTGGCCGTCGTCGACGCGCGGCTGCGGGTGCACGGCGTCGCGCGGCTGCGCGTCGTCGATGCCTCCGTCATGCCGAACGTGATCGGTGGCAACACCAACGCCCCCACCTTGATGATCGGCGAGAAGGCCGCCGACATGATCCGCGCCGACGCCCATGCGCACTGACACCCCGGAGACCTCGATGACACGCTGGACCCTGGCCGCGCTGACCGCGGCCCTGTTGACGACCCTGAGCGGCTGCGGCCGCCAGGCCGAGACCGCCACGCCTGCCGGCGATGCGACGGCCACGACCGTGGCGGCCAACGCGCGCTTTGCGCAGGCCCTGCCGCTGGACGAACCCCAGGGCTTCGAGGACGCCAGGCGCGGCCTCGTCGCACGGCCGGAGGGCAGGATCCTGGCCGCCGACGGCACGGTTCTCGTCGACTTCGACGCCTTCAAGTTCGTCAACGGCGCCGCGCCTCCGACCGTCAATCCCAGCCTGTGGCGCCACGCCCGGTTGAACGCCGAGGCCGGCCTGTTCAAGGTCACCGACGGCATCTACCAGCTGCGCGGCTTCGACATGGGCAACATGACCCTGGTCGAAGGCAAGACCGGCTGGATCGTCATCGACGCGCTGACCTGCCGCGAGACGGCCAGCGCGGCCCTGGCCTTCGCGCGCAAGCATCTCGGCGACAAGCCGGTCACGGCCCTGCTCTTCACGCACAGCCATATCGACCACTTCGGCGGCGCCCTGGGCGTCGTGTCGGCCGAGGACGTGGCCGCGCGCAAGCTGCCCGTCATCGCGTCGGCCGGCTTCATGGAAGAAGCGACCAGCGAGAACCTGATGGTCGGCCCGGCGATGGGACGCCGCTCGTTCTACCAGTTCGGCAAGAACCTGGAGCGCTCGGCTCGGGGGCTGGTGGACACCGGCCTGGGCAAGGGCGTGGGCTATGGCAACTTCGGCATCCTGGAGCCCAATGACCTGATCACGCAGGCGACCGAAGAGCGCGTCATCGACGGCGTGCGCTTCGTCTTCCACAACGTGCCGGGCGCCGAAGCGCCGGCCGAGATGACCTTCTCCATTCCCGAGCACAAGGCCTACGGCGGCGCCGAGAACCTGGCGCAGACCATGCACAACCTGCTGCCCGTGCGCGGTGCCAAGGTGCGCGACGCGCTGCGCTGGGCCGGCTACATGCAGGACGCGCTGGACCAGCTCGGCGATGCCGAGGTCTATTTCGGCCAGCACAACTGGCCGGTCTGGGGCCACTCTCGCATCGTCGACTTCATCACCCAGCACCGCGACGTCTACAAGTACACGCACGACCAGACCGTCAGGATGATCAATGCCGGTCTGACGCCGACCGAGATCGCCGAGCAGCTGCACCTGCCCAAGTCGCTGGAGACCCACTTCGGCACGCGCGGCTACTACGGCGACCTGCGCCACAACGCCAAGGCCGTCTACCAGTTCTACCTCGGTGCCTATGACGGCAACCCGGCCCACCTCGACCCGCTGCCGCCGCAGGAATCCGCCAGGCGCTACGTCCAGCTGGCCGGCGGCGCCGACAAAGCCGTGCAGGTCGCCCAGGCCGCCTTCGACGCTGGCGACTACCGCTGGGCGGCCGAGCTGCTGAACCATGTCGTCTTCGCCGACAGCGGCAACGCCGCCGCCAAGGCGCTGCTGGCACGCACCTACGACCAGCTCGGCTTCGCCGCCGAGGCCTCGACCTGGCGCAACAGCTACCTGACCGGCGCGGCCGAGCTGCGCGGCGGCCCGCCCGCCCAGGGCGTGCAGCGCGCGGCCTTCATGGACATGCTGGCGCAGACGCCCGTCGAGCGCTTCCTGGAAGCCATGGCCGCCGGCCTGAACGGCCCCGCCGCCGACGGCAAGAACTACCGGATCAACCTGGTCTTCAGCGACACGCACCAGAGCTTCCAGCTCTGGATCGAGAACGCCGTGCTGCACCACCGCCAGGCCGCGCCCGCGCCGGACGCCAACGCCACGTTGACGCTGACCCGGCCGCTGTTCGTGCGCATGATGGCCGGCACCGCCGGCGTGAAGGACACGCTGCTGTCCGACGACCTCCAGGTCAGCGGCAGCCGGGTCGATCTCGTGCGCTTCCTGTCCCTGATCGACAAGGCACCCGGCCGCTTCGCTATCGTGACACGTTAACGCTTTTGCCAGGTGGCGGTGCGTTGCCGCCCCCCGGTCGCTGCGTTATCGTGCGGCGACCTGGACACCGGTGGGAGGGTGCATGGGAATGTCGCCGCGCCGGACCTGCTGCGTTGCAGCGGCCGTGCTGTCATCGCCGTTGACTGCCTGGGCCGCCGCGACGCCGGGCAGCCTGGTCGATCTCAGCCTCGAAGAACTCGGCAACGTCACCATCACGTCCACCGCCAAGCGCGAGCAGCGCCTGGCCGATGCACCGGCCTCGCTCTTCGTCATCACCGCCGACGACATCCGCCGCTCCGGCGCCACCCGCCTGCCCGAAGCACTGCGTCTGGCGCCCAACCTGCACGTCGCCGAGATCTACGGCGGGGGCGGCTATGCAATCAGCGCGCGCGGCTTCAACTCCAGTTCGGCCAACAAGCTGCTGGTGCTGATCGACGGGCGCTCGGTCTACACGCCGCTGTTCGCCGGCGTGTTCTGGGACGTGCAGGACGTGGCAATGGAAGACATCGAGCGCATCGAGGTCAGCAGCGGCCCGGGCAGCACGCTGTGGGGCGTGAACGCGGTCAACGGCGTCATCAACGTCATCACGCGCAGCGCCGCGGCCACGCGTGGCACGCTGGTGTCGGTGGCCGCCGGCAACGAGGAGCACGCCAGCGTGCTGCGCCACGGCCTCGCCCTGGGCAACGGCGGCGACCTGCGCGTCTTCGTCAAGCGCACGGACCAGCGCGCCACCGAGACAGCCGCCGGCACCCCCGTGGACGACGCCGGCCACCTGCTGCGCGGCGGCTTTCGGGCCGATTGGGGGCGCAGTGGCGACCGCTTCACGCTGCTCGGCAATGCCTACCGCGGCAACCACGGCCAGCCCCTGCCCGGCAGCATCAGCATCACCGGCGTCAAGTTCGCGCTCGACACCATCCGCGTGTCGGGCGCCAACCTGCTGGCGCGCTGGGAGAGGCCGCTCGGCGGCGGCGAACTCAGCGTGCAGGGCTACCTGGACCGTACGGTGCGCGACACGCCGCCGATCTTTGACGAGACGCTGAACATCGCCGACCTGGAGCTGCAGTACACACTGCGGCCGACGCCGTCACACACCGTCGTGCTGGGTGCCAACCATCGCCGCTCGCAGGACCACGTGGGCCACTCCGCACCGCAGTTCGCCGTGCTGCCCGAGCGCCTGAACCAGGCCTGGACCAGCCTGTTCGCGCAGGACGAGATCGCGCTGAGCGACAGGCTGCGCCTGACGCTGGGTGCTCGCGTCGAACGCAACGACTACACCGGCAATGAATTCCTGCCCAACCTGCGCCTGGCCTGGACGCCCACGCCCACGCAGACCTGGTGGGCCTCGGCTGCCCGCACGGTGCGCGCGCCGTCGCGGCTGGATCGCGACATCTACGTCCCCGCGCAGCCGCCCTTCATCCTCAACGGCGGGCCGGACTTCCGCGCCGAGACGGCGAATGTGCTGGAACTGGGCTACCGCGGCCAGCCACTGCCGGCGCTGACGCTGTCGGCCACCGCCTTCCACGGCGACTACGACCGCCTGCGCACCCAGGAGCTGGCGCCCAGCCGCACCCAGGTCTTCTTCGGTAACGGCATGCAGGGCCATGTGACGGGTGTCGAAGCCTGGGGCAGCGTTCAGGCCTCGCGCTGGCTGCGCCTGCATGGCGGCGTCACGCTGCTGCGGCCCGACCTGCACCTGAAGCCGGGCAGCATCGACGCCGCCGGCTCGGTGGCCGCCGCCGAGGGCGCGATGCCGCGCCAGAGCTGGCAGCTGCGCGCCGCCATGAACCTGCCGCGGGAGGCCGAGCTCGACGTCATGCTGCGCCACGTCGGCGCCCTGAGCGCGCCCACCGTGCCGGCCTACACGGCCGTGGACCTGCACCTGGGCACGCGCATCGGCCCGGACGTCGACGTCGGGCTGACGGCGCAGAACCTGTTCGACCGCGGCCACGGCGAGTTCGCGGCCGTGGCGACGCGCACCGAGGTCGGCCGCAACTTCATGCTTCAGCTGCGCCTGCGCTTCCTCTGATGACCGCCCCCCTGCTTGCCCGCCGAACGCTGCTGCTCGCGGCGCTGGGCGCAGCGAGCCCGGTGCGGGCGGGCGAGGAGGAGAGCGTCGAATACCAGGTCAAGGCCGCCTTCGTCTGCAAGTTCGGCAACTACATCGAGTGGCCGCCGAAGGCCATGGGCGCGGCGGGCGAGCCCTTTCGCATCGGCGTGCTGGGCAGCGAGCTGGTGCAGGAGGAGTTCCGCCGCACGGCGGCCGCCGCCTCGGTGGGCGGGCGGCCGGTGGAGGTGCGCCGCCTCGCACGCGCCGAACTGCCCGAGGGCCTGCACGCCGTCTTCATTGCGCGAGCGATGGCGGCGCAGGCGGCGGCCATCATCGCCGCGGCGCGCGGCCGGCCGGTGCTGACGGTCACGGAACTTGACCCCGGCGGCGCAACGGGCATGATCAATTTCGTGCTGGTCGACGACAAGGTGCGCTTTGACATCCTGTTGCCATCGGCCACGCAAAGCGGCCTCAAGATCAGTGTCCGGCTTCTGGGCGTGGCACGCCGGGTCGAAGGCAGGTCATAGCATGTTCAGGCTCTCGCTCCAGCGCAGGCTGCTCGGCGTCACGATGCTGACGGCCCTGGTGGCGCTGCTCGTCGCGCTGGGCGCGATGGTGGCCTATGACCTGCGCGCCTACCACGAGGGCTGGGTCGCCGACCTGACCTCGCAGGCCGAGCTGATCGGCCACTCGACGGCGCCGGCGCTGGAGTTCGACGATGTCAAGGTCGCCAGCGAGAACCTGGCGCTGTTGCGTCTTCAGCCCAAGATCAAGGCGGCGGCGATCTATGGCCAGGGCGGCGAGGTCTTCGCCTCCTACGCGGCCGTCGGCGCCGATGGCGCACTGCCGGCGCGTGCAGAGCAGCCCGGCGTGCGCCACGCCGACCGCGACCTGCTCGTCGTGCAACCCATCCTGCAGAACGGCCACGAGATCGGCCGCATCTATCTTCGCGCCGAGTACGCTCTCTACGACCGCGTGCTGAACTATCTGGGCATCGCCGTCCTCGTGACGCTGGCGGCACTGGGCGTCGCGCTGCTGCTGTCGATGCGGCTGCAGCGCGCCGTCGTGCAACCCATCCTCGCGATCAGCGACGTGGCCCAGGACGTCATGCAGCGCCAGGACTACTCCCGCCGCGCGCTCAAGGCGACGCACGACGAGGTCGGCGTGCTGGCCGACTCCTTCAACGGCATGCTGGGCGAGATCGAACGCCGCTCGCACGAAGTGCTGCGCCTGAACGAGGAGCTGGAGGCGCGCGTGAAGGAGCGCACGGCCCAGCTGGAGTCGAGCAACGAGGAGCTGCGGCTGGCCACCGCCGCGGCCGAGAAGGCCAACCGCGCGAAGTCGGAGTTCCTGTCCAGCATGAGCCACGAGCTGCGCACGCCGCTGAACGCCATCATCGGCTTCGGCCAGCTGTTGGGCAGCGACATCGGCAACGCCAGGCCCGAGCGGCGGCAGGAGTTCGCCGAGCACATCGTGGGCGCCGGCAAGCACCTGCTGACGCTGATCAACGAGATCCTCAACCTCGCACGCATCGAGAGCGGCCACGTCGAGCTGTCGCTGGAGCCGGTGCTGCTGGACGAGGTGCTGGCCGAATGCCGCCAGATGATCGAGCCCATGGCCAGCCAGCGCGGCATCGCGACGCAGTTCGCGTCGGGCGGCAACCTCGTCGCGCTGGCGGACCGCATGCGTCTCAAGCAGGTGCTGCTCAACCTGGTCAGCAATGCGATCAAGTACAACCGCCCGAACGGCTCGGTGCGCGTGAGCTGCGACCCACTCGGCCCGCAGCTGGTGCGGCTGTCCGTGCAGGACACCGGCCAGGGCCTGCAGCCCGAGCAGCTGGAGGCGCTCTTCCAGCCCTTCAACCGCCTCGGCCAGGAGGCCGGGCCTGAACAGGGCACCGGCATCGGCCTGGTCGTCACGCAGCGCCTCGTCGAGCTGATGGGCGGCCAGATCGGCGTGCAGAGCAGCCCCGGCCTGGGCAGCGTGTTCTGGGTCGACCTGCGCGCCAGCGACATCCCCGCCCTCACGCGTGCCGAAACCGACTGGAGCGATCTCTCCGACCTCGCCATGCCGCGCGACGGCGAGGCGCCGGCGACGGTGCTCTACGTCGAGGACAACCCGGCAAGCCTCAAGCTCGTCGAAGAACTGCTGAAGGGCCACGGCGGCCTGCGGCTGCTGTTCGCGACGGACGGCCACGCCGGCGTGGAAATGGCGCGCGCCGAGCGGCCCGACGTCATCCTGATGGACAACAACATGCCAAGGATGAGCGGCCGCGAGGCCCAGGCCCTGCTAAAGCTGGACCCGCGCACGGCCCACATTCCCATCATCGCGCTGACGGCCAATGCGATGCCCGATGCCGCCGCCGCGGGGCTGGCCGCGGGCTTCTTCCGCTACCTGACCAAACCGCTGGACGTCGCCCAGTTGATGGAGGCGCTGGACAGCGCGCTGAAGGTCGCGCGGGACCGCCTCTGAGCCGTGGCTTGCGGGCCGGGCGCCGGCCGCTCCCAAGCCGGCCGGCCTTGGGCGTGTGCCTGCCGGCCAATCCGGCAAGCATCACCGTCCCCGCGGGGGCCGGCCGAGGTACTCCTTGGACGAGGGGTCAACCAGCTCTGCGGGCGGCCTCGTCGCGCAGGCAGTTCAGCATCAGCTCGGCGCCGGGCGACAGCTGGTGGCCACGGCGCGTCACGATGCCGTAGGCGTCCATGCGCAGACCGAGGTCGAAGTCCAGCACCGTCAGCAGACCCGCGTCGAGGTAAGGCTGCACCAGCTCCTCGGGCAGGGCCACGACCATGTCGGACTGCACGAGCAGGCTGGTCACGACGGGCAGGGACAGCGTCTCGACGGCCTGCTGGGGCTGGTCCAGACCGGCGGTCAGGAACAGCGCCGTCAGGCGGTCGCGCAGGATGCTGCCGCCGGGCGGCAGGATCCAGCTCTGGCGGGCCAGCTCTTGCAGGCTCAGGTCGCCGCGGCCGGCGAGCGGGTGGCCGGCGCGCACGATGAGGCTGTGTGGCTCATCGGTCAGCGGCTCGAAGCTGAGCTGGGCGGCGGACTCGCTGTCCAGCACGCGGCCGATGACGAGGTCCAGCTCGCCGCTCTGCAGCTGCAGGGTCATCAGCTTGCTGGTGTCCACCTTGATGGCGACGTGCACGCGCGGCTGGCGCGCCTTGAGGGCGACGACGGCCGCCGGCAGCAGCGTCGTGGAAGGCGTCAGCACCGAACCCACGGCCACGCGGCCCGACAGGCCCGACAGCAGCTCCATGACCTCCTGGTGGCCGGCGTCCAGCTCGGCCAGCGCCGCACCGGCGCGGCGGATCATGACCTCGCCGTACCAGGTTGGCGCCACGCCGCGCGGCAGGCGCTCGAAGAGCTTCACGCCGAGGGCGTGCTCCAGGTCGGCCAACAGCTTGGACGCGGCCGGCTGCGTCAGGTTGGCGGCCTGCGCGGCGTGCAGGATGGATCCGTGCCGGCCCAGCTCCACCAGCAGCACGAGCTGACGGGTCTTGAGGTGGGAGCGGACGAATCGATCCGAGCGCGGGTCAGACATGCAGGGTGTCGAACTACTCGTGGTAAAGCTGCGAACGGCCACCGTCGATGAGGATGTCGGTGGCATTGATGAAACGGGCCTCGTCGCTGGCCAGGAAGAGCGCCGTGTAGGCCACTTCCTCCGGCGTGCCGATCCGTTTGCAGGGTAGCAGGTCAATCTGCCGCTGCGCCTCCTCGGGCGGCGCGCTGGCCAGCCATTCGACGACGCGCTCGGACAGGATCAGGCCCGGCGAGATCGAATTGACGCGCACGCCGCGCGCGGCGTACTGGATGCCCAGGGCCTTGGTCATGCCGATCAGCGCGTGCTTGGCGACGGGGTAGGGAAAGGCGTTGGGGATGATGCGGTGGCCGTGCACCGACGCGACGTTGACGATGCTGCCGCCGCCCCTTTCCAGCATGCCGGGCAGCACGGCGCGGCTGCAGTGCATGGCGCCGTCCAGGTCCACCGCGAAGCAGCGCTGCCACTGCGCCGTCGTCATCGCCAGCGGTTCGGCGAACACGTCCATGCCGGCGTTGTTGATGAGCACATCGATCGGCCCGAAGCGCTCGGCGCCACGCGCGGCCATGGCGCGCACGGCGGTTTCGTCGGCGATGTCGGCAGCGACGAACAGCGCGTTGGCCTCGCCAAGCTCGGCGACGAGGGCGTCCCCGTGCACATCGGCGTTCAGCCCGTTGAGGATGACCTTGGCACCCTCGGTGACGAAGAGGCGGGCGATGGCCTTGCCGATGCCCTGGGTGGAACCGGTCACCAGCGCGACCTTGCCCTGCAGACGTGAACTCATGGCGTCAGGCTCGGCGCTCGCCGCGGGTCTTCAACTGGTCCAGCAGCACCGCAGCGAGCAGGATGAGGCCGCGCACGAGGTACTGGTAGAACGCATCGACGTTGAGCAGGTTCATGACGTTCTCGACCGTGCCCATGATGAGCACGCCGATGACGACGCCGAAGATGCGCGCCTTGCCGCCCTGCAGCGACACGCCGCCCAGCACGCAGGCCGAGATCACGTCCAGCTCGAAGCCGGTGGCCGCATTGGGCTGGCCGCTGGTGATGCGCGACGCCAGCACGAGGCCGGCCAGCGCCGTGACGACGCCCTGCAGCAGGAAGATCCACACGCGCAAGCGTTCGACCTTCACGCCGGCCAGCCGCGCCGCCTCGGGGTTGCCGCCGATGGCCAGCGTGTTGCGGCCGAACACCGTGTGGTTGAGCAGCACGCCGAAGACGAGGAAGCAGCTCGCCGTCAGCCAGATCGGCAGCGGCAGGTTCAGCAAGGTGGTGTCGCCGAAGCTGATGAAGCCTTCGTCGGCGATGCCCACGGCCTGGCCGTGCGACACGATGAAGGCCAGGCCGCGCACCATCAGCATGGTGGCCAGCGTGGCGATCAGCGCGTTGACGCGCAGGTAGGCGATCAGCACGCCGTTGAACGCACCGATCAACGCGCCGGCCAGCAGCCCGCCGCCGATGGCCAGGCCCACGCTGCCGGTGCGCTCCAGCACCATGGCACCCAGCACGCCGGCGAAGGCGATGGTGGAGCCGACGCTGAGGTCGAAGTCCCGCGACGCGAGGCACAGCATCATGGTGCAGGCCACCATGCCGATCTGCGCGACCGACAGCAGCAGGCCGATGACGTTGGCCGAGGAGAAGAAGTTCTCGACGGTGAAGGCCAGCACGACGAACAGCAGGCCATAGCCCAGCGTCATGCTGTGTTCCTTGAGCAGGGCGCGGGCGGGCGAGGTCATGGCGGGGCGCTGATCGGGTGGGGTCAGGGTGGTCGTGTTCACGGCGTCTCTTAGTGAAGGGGGGCGGCAGGCGCCCCGTCCGGTAAGGCCAGCGCGAGCGCGGCGGTTTCGCTGGCGTTGGCGCGGTCCAGTTCGCCGCTGATGCGGCCGTCGCGCATGACGATGAGGCGGTCGGCGATGCCCAGCACCTCGGGCAGCTCGCTGGAGATGACGATGACGCAGCAGCCCGCAGCCGCCACGTCGTGGATGATCTTGTAGATCTCGTTCTTGGCGCCCACGTCGATGCCACGCGTGGGCTCGTCGAGGATCAGCACCTTCAGGCCCGGCTCGGCCAGCCAGCGCGCGAGGATGACCTTCTGCTGGTTGCCGCCGGACAGCAGGCGGATCTCTTGCTCCCGGCTTGGCGTCTTGATGCGCAGCTTCTCGATGAAGTCGTCGGCGCGCCGGGCCTCCTGGCGGTGGCGTAGGAAGATGCCGCCCGCCAGGCCGTGGCGACGGCAGCTGATGTTGATGTTCTCGGCCACCGACGAGTGGGCCAGGATGCCCTGCTCCTTGCGGTCCTCCGGGCACAGCACGATGCCGGCGGCGATGGCGGCGGGCGGGCCCGACGACGGCACCGGCTGGCCATCCAGCAGCACCTCGCCGCCGCGTCGCGGGTCGGCGCCGTAGAGCAGCCGCATCAGCTCGCTGCGGCCGGCGCCGACGAGGCCGAAGAACCCCAGCACCTCGCCGGCCCGCACCGCGAAGCTCAGCGGCTCCGGCAGGCGCGCGCTGTGCAGGCCGCGCGCTTCAAGCCGCAAGGGGCCTTGCCGGCGTGCGCGGTAGTCGTAGATGTCCTGCAGCTCACGCCCGACCATGTCGGCAATGAGCCGCTCGCGCGGCACGGCGGCCATGGCCTCGTGCGTGACGATCTTGCGCCCGTCTCGGAAGATGGTGCAGGCATCGCAGAGCTCGTACAGCTCTTCGAGCCGGTGCGAGATGTAGATCAGCGTGCGGCCTTCCGCGCGCAGTCGCCTCACCAGGCGGAACAGGATTTCCGTCTCGCGGTGCGACAGGCTGCTGGTGGGCTCGTCGAAGGCGATGACCCGGGCGTCCTGCATGACGGCCTTGCAGATTTCGACCATCTGGCGCTGCGCGATGGACAGCTCGGACAGGCGCGCGGCCGGGTCAAGGTCGACGCCGATGGCCGCCAGCTGCGCGGCCACCAGCCGGCGCGCGGCCTTGTGGTCGACGAAGCCCAGGCGTGTCGGCAACCGGCCCAGCAGCACGTTCTCGGCCACGGTCAGCTCGGCCACGTACTGCAGCTCCTGGTGAATGATGGCCACGCCGGCGGCGATGGCGTCACCGGCCGACGAGAAGTGGCGCTCCTGGCCATCGAGCAGCAGCCGCCCGCCGTCGGGTTTGTACTGTCCGCCCAGGATCTTCAGCAGCGTACTCTTGCCCGCGCCGTTCTCGCCGAGCAAGCCCATCACCTGACCCGGCCGCGCCTCGAAGCTGACGCCGTTCAGCGCCTTGACGCCGGGGAAGGTCTTGGTGATGTTGTCGAACTGCAGCGACGCCATCACAGCCCCATCTGGCGGCGCAGCTCGACCTGGTTCTGGCGCGTCATCAGCGTGCCGCTGGTCAGCGTGAGCTGCGGCGGCGCCTTGCCGGTCGTCGCCCAGTCGTAGACCATCGCTGCCGTCTCGTAGCCATGGCGCTTGGGGCTGATCAGCACGGTGCCGAAGAAGGCCGTGGGCAGCGGCTTGGTGAACTCGTTCATCGCCGTCTGGCTGCCGCCGATGCCGATGGCCAGCATCGCGTCGTGCTTGATGCCGCGGCCTTCCGCCGCGCGCACGGCACCCAGCGCCGCCTCGTCGTTCAGGCCGAAGGCCACCCAGTGCTTGAACTTGGCGTTCTTCGTGAAGGCGATGTTGGCGGCGTTGAAGGCGCTTTCGGTATCGGTCTTGGCCTGCGGCGCGTCGACGATGTTGGCCGCGGGCACGCCGGCGGCCTTGAGCGCATCGACGGCGCCCATCGTGCGGTCGCGGGCGGTGGGCAGCTGGTCGAAGGCCACGCGCAACACGCCGACCTCGTCCAGCTTCCAGCCCCGCGCCTTCATCTCGGTCAGCAGCCCCTGGCCGACCTGCTTGCCGATCTCGTAGCCCGAGATGCCCATGTGCGGGATGTCGGCGATGGGCTTGCCGGCGCCGTCGACGAGTTGGTCGTCCACCGACATGACCTTGAGGTTGTGGCGCTTGGCGGCGCGGTTCACCGCCACGCCCAGCTTCACGTCGGGTGCGCAGATGACGAAGCCGACGGCTTTCTGCGCGGCCAGGTTGTCGATGGCGGCCATCATCTTCTCGCCGTTGGGAATGCCGATCTTGACGAGCGTGAAGCCCTTGTCCTTGGCGGCCGCTTCAGCGAACTTCCATTCGTCCTGGAACCAGGGCTCCTCGGCCTGCTTGACGAGAAAGCCGATCTTGACCGGCTCGGCCGCCAGCGTGGCCAGAGGGGTGGCCAGCAGGGCCAGGGCGAGCGCGGCGCGTCGTTGCATCTTCATGGGGTCTCCTTGTCTTGTCTCAGTCTTCAAACAGGGTATCGGCCACGCCGAGGGCCTTGGGCAGGCGCAGGCCGAACAGGCTGCCGGACAGCGGCTGCGCGGCCAGCGCCTCGCGGCTCAGCTCCGAGCGGGCGGTGGTCAGCATCAGTTCGTCTCCGCCCGCGCCACCGATAGCGGGGCAGGTGGTGTGCGCGGCCGCCGCGGTGAACACGCCCATCGGCCGGCCCGCGGGGTCGTAGCGCACCACGCGGCCGGCGCCCCATTGCGCATTCCACAGGCAGCCCTCGGCGTCGATGACCGAGCCGTCGGGCCAGGCGTCGTCGCGGTCCATCTGCGTGAACAGGCGCAGCCTGTCGACCTGGGCCGTGTCGGCGTCGTAGTCGCATTGCTGGATGCGCTGGGAGAGCGTGTCGCAGAAGTACATCGTGCGGCCGTCCAGGCTGAAGCAGATGCTGTTGGCAATCGCCACCGCGGGCAGCGCCAGGCGGCGCAGGCCGTGCTGCATCGAGTATTGGTAGAAGCTGGCGATGGCGCGGCGCTCCTTGGCCTCGTTCAGCGTGCCGAAGACGAAGTTGCCGCTGCGGTCGGTGCGGCCGTCGTTGATGCGCGTGCGCGGCTCGGCGGCGTCCACGGGCGCAAGCGTCTGCAGCTGGCTCAGCGCCAGGTCCTCGCCCAGCGTCGCGACCGCCAGGCGCTTGGCCAGGCCGAGCAGCACGCGGCCGGAGCGGCAATGGGCGAAGCTGCCCAGCCGGTCCGGCAGCCGGCAGAACTGCGGCCCTTCGCTGCCCGGCCGCCAGGCATAGAGCGTGGCGGCCTCGATGTCCGTCCACCACCAGCGGCCGCCCTGCCACTGCAGGCCTTCGCCGAGGGTGGCGTTCTGCGCCAGCGCGAGGTCGAGTGCCGTCTCGGTCATCGCGGTGCTCATGGCGTGACGGCGACGTGGCGCACGGGCAGCAGCCGGGCGCTGCGCAGCTCCGCGATCTGGGCCTGGCCGTCCGCGAACTCGGGCCGGTGGGCGCGGTCGATGTAGATGGGCGCGTCGGCGCGCAGCGGCAGCACGCTCAGGCTCAGCACCTGGCCGGGCTTGAGGCCGAACTGCTTCAGGCCGATCTGCCAGCGCTGGCCGTTGTAGTACCAGTCGTCGAGCAGTCGCGGGCCGGCAAAGACGCGGCCGATGTCGCCGACGAAGTCCAGTTCGAGCAGCACGTCCTCGGCCTGCGGTGCGAGCTTGGCGGGCAGCTTCAGCGACCAGGTCGCGGCCGTCGCGAACGCCTCGGGGATGGGCTGCTGCGCGGCGCCGGCAAGGCCGCCTTTCAGGATGCGCGGCGCGTTGCGGGCCGGGCGGGTGGCGTGGACCGCCAGTGCCGGCTCGGCGGCATCGGGCTTGAAGTCGAGGTGCTGCAGTGGGCCGTCCTGGCGCACCAGCAGGCCGGCCGCGTGCGGCTTGGCGAGGGCCGGGAAGACGGCGGCATGCAGCGGCCGCGTGGCGGGGCCGCGCAGCTGCAGCTTGCCGTCGGCCACCCAGGCCTGCTGCTCGCTGAAGACGAGGTGGCGCTGGCCGCCGAGGTCGAGGATCTGCAGTTGCGACGCCTCCTCGGGCGACAGCAGCAGCACGTTGATCGCACGGCCGTTGGCCTTGCCGACGGGCAGCATCTGCCCGCCCTCGGACGACAGCGTCTTCACGCCGTCCGCCAGCGCGAACTCGGCCGGCACGCCCGGCGTCGGCGCGAAGACGTGGAGGATGCCGAGCGCCCCCGCGTCCAGCCGCGCGACGGGCTGGGCCGTGGCGTAGCGCAGCTTCACGCCGTCGAGGTCAAGGTTGATCGGCCAGATGAAGTAGGCGCCGTTGGGGATGTCGACCGGCTGGCTCGGCAGCGTCACCGCGCCGCCGGGCAACTGGACCTCGAAGCGCACGCCGGCCTGCGCCGGCATCGCGTACTGGCGCACGTGGTTGTTGAAGAACAGGAAGGCGCTGTCGCCTGCCGCGCGCACGCTCCAGCGCGGCGTCTGCAGGTCGGCCGGCGTGGCGGGCACCTGCTCGGGCTGGCGCACGGTCATGGTCGCGAGCCGGGCGCCGTAGTCGCGCAGGAAATAGTGGAAGGGCCGCAGCTTGCCCAGCACTGGGCGCGGCTGGCCATCCGGCCCGAGCGGCGCCTGGAAGTCGTAGCTGATGCGCGGCGTGTCGTTGTAGCCGCCGCTGAGCGTGCTCTCCTCCAGGCCCGTGCCGGCGGCGCTGACCGGGTTGCGGCCGCCGTGGAACATGTAGTAGCCCAGCAGGTTCACGCCCGAGCCCAGCTGCACGGGCAGCATGGCGGCGATGTCGTCGGGCGAGACCAGCGTGCGGCGGCGGTACATGGCCGGCAGGCCGGCGCCGTATTCCGCGCCGAGGAAGGGCACCTTGTCCTTGTCGGTCTCGGCCGTGCCGGGTTCGCGGGCCCGGGTCTGCGCGCCGAGGTCGCCGCTGACGCGGGTGTCGAAGCGGAAGGCGTAGGTCTCCTTGGGCGCCAGCTCGGTGGTGCTGGTGGCCCAGGGCTCGTCGGGGTAGCCGCCGAACACCGGCGTGACCTCGCCCGAGGGGTAGACCGTGCCGTCCCAGCCGGTGACGGTGTACAGGGGCACGTCCAGGCCGGCCTTCAGCGCCAGCGCCTTCAAGGCACTGATGTGCGCCTCGCCGCGGCCGGGGCCACGCAGGTTGTATTCGTTCTCCAGTTGCACCCCGACGACCGGGCCGCCGTCCTTCCACAGCAGGCCCTTGAGCTGGGCGCCGATCTCGGCGTACAGGCGCCCGACCTGGCCCATGTACTCGGCGTCGTTGCCGCGCGTGGGCATGGCGTCGACGATCCAGTCGGGGATGCCGCCGTAGCGCGACTCGCCATGCGCCCAGGGCCCCAGGCGCACGATGACCTGCAGGCCGGCGGCCTGGGCCAGTTGCACGAAGCGGCGCAGGTCACGGTTGCCCTTCCAGTCGATGTGGCCCGGGCTTTCCTCGTGGTGGTTCCAGAACACGTAGCTCGCAACGATGTCGACGCCGCTGGCCTTCATCAGCCGCAGCTCCGCGTCCCACTGCGAGGCCGGCGCGCGGCTGAAGTGGTACTCGCCCATGACCGGCAGCCAGGGCTGGCCGTCGCGCAGCAGGTACTGGTTGTTGGCGGCCAGCGTGTGGCCTTGCGGCGAACGCGCCGTGCCCAGCTTCAGGTGGCCGGCCTGCGGCGCCGCGGGGTCGGCGCGGGCGTCGAGCCTGAGCAGCGTGTCGGCACCGGCCGTGCCGGCCGTGGCCAGCAGCAGCGCCGCGCACAGCGTGAGCATGCGGGTCATCGTGGTGTCCGACGTCGTTGTGGTTCTTGTGGGGCGGATCAGAGGCGGCGCCAGGCTTGCGCGAAGTCGCGCGCACGTTGCCCGACCTCGGCCGCGGAGAGGCCCGGGCTGTACAGCGCCGAGCCGAGGCCGAAGCCGGCCGCTCCCGCCTTGACGTAGGGCGCCATCGTGTCGGGCGTGATGCCGCCGACCGGCAGCAGGCGCAGCTCGCGCGGCAGCACCGCGCGCATGGCCTTCACGACGACGGGCGTGACCAGCTCGGCGGGAAACAGCTTGACCGCGTCGGCACCAGCGTTGACGGCTGCGAAGGCCTCCGTCGGCGTCGCCGCGCCCGGCACGCAGAACAGCCCACGCGCCTTGGCGGCGCGGATGATGGCGACATCGGCGTGCGGCATGACGATGACGCGCCCACCGGAGGCCTCGACGTCGGCCACGGCTTGCGCGCTCAGCACGGTGCCGGCACCGATGACCGCGTCGGCCGGCATGCGGCGCGCGAGGCGGGCGATGGAGTCGAGCGCGTCCGGCGAGTTCAGCGGTACCTCAATGACGCGAAAGCCTTCGGCGTAAAGCGCGTCAGCGATGGCCTCGACCTCGTCGGGCTTGACGCCGCGCAGGATGGCGACGAGGGGGAGCTGGTTCAGGGCGGCGTCGAGCATGTCAGTGGTGCCCGGCCGTCCGAAACCACTGACGCGCGCCCTCCAGGGGCAGCGAGCGAAGCGAAGGTGGGGGCAGTTGTTTCATCAGAGCAGTTTCATCGTTTGCGCCAGCCGCCACAGGCCGGCCGGTGCGGTGTTGTCCAGCAGCAGCGGCTCGGGCTGGCCGAAGCGGGCCAATGCCTGCGCGTAGCGTGCGCACAGCGCCGGGTCGCCGATCAGCGCGAGCTGCTGCGTGGCACCCTTCAGCTCGCTGGCAATCTCGTGGCCGATCAGCAGGCCGGACAGGTAGTCGGGCAATTGCTCGGACGCCAGTTGCTTGAAGAGGCCCAGCGTGCGCACGGCGAAGAGCTGGTGGGCCAGCCCGCCCTCCTCCCGCGCCGCATCCACGCCCTTCAGGAAGGCCTCGGGCGAAGCCGGCGAGCTGCCGTCCGCAGGCATCAGCCGGGCCAGCACCGAATGCTGGCGCAGCAGCGCGAACAGCTCGCCGGTCATGTGGGTGGCAAAGCCCGTCACGCGGCCGTCGCGCACGCGTGCCCATTTGGAATGCGTGCCGGGCAGCACGAGGCAGGCGTCGGCCGTCAGCTCGGGATGCCGCGCCAGGGCGCCGACGATCTGGGTCTCCTCGCCGCGCATGACGTCGGGCCGGGCCGCGTTGTCGACGAGGCCGGGTACGAAATGCAGCAGCTCGTGCATCTGCAGCGACCGGGCAGCGAGCGCCGCGGCATCGGCCGGGCAGGCGACGTAGGGCGCCTCCCGCCAGCCGTGCTGGCTGCCGACCATGCCGCAGGCGAGCAGCGGCAACGCGGGCTGTTCGGTGCGCCAGTCGCCCACCAGCACGGCCAGCGCCTGCTCGAAGGCGGCTGTGCCCGACAGCGTCGAGGCGCCAGCATCGGACTGGCGCGTCAGCAGCACCTCGCCGCCGTCGCCCAGCAGGAAGGCGCGCAGCCGGGTGCTGCCCCAGTCCAGCGCAATGAGTCGTGGATCAGCCATATCAGTTGTCCATGGAATGAAATCGCGGGCTGAGCGCCGGGCCGCCCCAAGCCGGCCCGCGGGCGACGTGCTCGCGGCTCGACGCCGTGAGCATCGCCGTTCCCGCGAGGGCTGAGGCCGGACACGGTAAGTCCTGTGGACTTGCCGTGCCTGCCGAAGAGCAGCGGCTCTGCCGGCTGCGCGGTCTGCAAGACCGACTGGGCTTGCCGGCGTTCAGCCGGCGCGAGACCGGTCGAGGGGCCGACATCACCACTCCGCGACGCTGCCGTCGGCGTGGCGCCAGACGGGGTTACGCCAATCGGGCGCGGTCTTGCTGGCTTCGATGACGCGCTCCTCGTCGATCTGCACGCCCAGCCCCGGCTTGAGCAGCGGCGCGATGAAGCCGTTCTCGATGTGAAAGTCGTCGGCGTTCCTGACGAAGTCCAGCAGCTCGGCGCCCTGGTTGTAGTGGATGCCCATGCTCTGCTCCTGCAGCACGGCGTTGTGCGACACGAAGTCCACCGCCAGGCAGGCCGCCAGAGCCAACGGGCCCAGCGGGCAGTGCGGCGCGAAGGCGACGTCGTGGGCCTCGGCCATCGCGGCGATCTTGAAGCACTCGGTGATGCCACCGGCGTGTGACAGGTCGGGCTGCACGATGGCGATGCCGCCGGCCGCGAACACGCGCTTGAACTCGAAGCGCGAGTACATGCGCTCGCCGGCCGCCAGCGGGATGCTGGTGTGCTCGGCCAGGCGCGGGTAGTACTCGGCCTGCTCGGCCAGCACGGGCTCCTCGACGAACAGCGGCCGGTAGGGCTCCAGCGCACGCAGCAGCGACTTGGCCATGGGCGCAGCCACGCGGCCGTGGAAATCGATGCCGAACTCGATGTCGTGGCCGAAGGCCTCGCGGATCTCGGCGATGCGGGCCACGGCTTCGTCCACCTTGCGTGCGGTGTCGACGATGCCAAGCTCCTCGGTGCCATTCATCTTGAAGGTGTCGAAGCCGCCCTCGCGCAGCCGCTTGATGTCGCGGATGACGTCGGCCGGGCGGTCGCCGCCGACCCAGGAATAGACCTTCATCTTGTCGCGCACCAGGCCGCCCAGCAGTTCGTGCACGGGCACACCCAGCACTTTGCCCTTGATATCCCAAAGCGCCTGGTCGATACCGGCGATGGCGCTCATCAGGATGGGGCCGCCGCGGTAGAAGCCGGCACGGTACATGACCTGCCAGAGGTCGTTGATTCGAGCCGGATCCTGACCGACGAGGTAGGCCGACAGCTCGTGCACGGCGGTCTCGACGGTGCGCGCCTTGCCCTCGATGACCGGCTCTCCCCAGCCCACGACACCTTCGTCGGTCTCAATCTTCAGAAACATCCACCGCGGAGGGACTCGGTAGGTCGTCAGCTTCGTGATTCGCATGGGCTCATGGCTGTACAGGGAACGGTTTGAAGCTTAGAGCGGCTGCTAGTTCTGAAATATTGTTTCTTGCGGGATTGGTATGTGGAATTCGTATGGATCCGCCCCCTCATCGACCGCGCCGGGGTCGGCCATCGCCGCCGGTCGAATGGATCGTGACGGCATCGTGTCATGCCAGCAGCGCATAGGGTTAACCCTTTAATACCGAGTGATAACCCTTACATTCGGGTTGTCTCATCCCTGAACGAAAGAGAAACAAATGGAACTGCTGATCGTGACCCTGGCCCTCTCCGCCATCGCCCTCGTGGGCCAACTGCGTGATTCGATGGGCACGAAATTGACCACAAAGGGCGCCTGACATCGTTCCCGCCCGCGGCGGCGCCCTGCATCAGAGCGTGCGGGCCACGCGACATTGACGCGCCGGCCAAACTGGAAGTTCGTTTGAGGCGCCATCTCGCGGTCCGCAAGCGCAAGCTCATGCGCTACATCCGCAAGTAGAACGAGAAGCCCAAACCGGTGAAGTGGAAGCACTTCGATCCGACTCGGCGCATCACCCCCCGATTCGTTACGGGCTTGCGAGCAAAATCGTCTCCATGGGTCCGAAACATCAAAGTACTTCTGACCATCTGCCCCTCCGTCGGGGTCTGGTGTTCGGGGCCGCTGCTACCTTGACCGGCATCTCGGCGGCCGAGCAAGTGCTTGAGTTTGTGTACCCGCGTACGCACGAAAGACCCACGGACAGCTATTCGTTCAAGATGCTGAACGCTGCGTTGGCGGCGTCGGGGCGGCGGTACACGCTGCGGTTGAGCGCAGTGCAGCTGTCATCGATGCGTGCTCTCTTGGCGCTCAACACCGGCGGCGTTAATGTCATGGACACGGGAGCCTCGCCCAAGGTGGCCGAAGGCGGATTGATCCTGTCCTTTCCGCTGGATCTCGGTCTCAGTGGCTACCGTGTGATGCTGGTGCACCGCGACCGGCTCGATCGCCTGCGAGGCGTACGCAGTTATGAAGACCTGCGCGAGTTGAGCTTCGGCCAAGGCCCCGATTGGGTGGATACCAACATCCTTCGCGCTGGGGGACTCAAGGTACAGGAGGCAGAGTTTCTGTCGCTGTTCCGGATGCTGGAAGCAGGGCGATTCGACGCTTTTCCATTGGGAGTCGATGAGGCCAGCAATTTGCTGAGACTCTTTGGACATCTGGCGCCGTCGACCGTGCTGCTTGAGGACTGGTGCATCCACTACCGGTTCGCGCGGGTCTTCGCGGTTCAGTTGCACCAGCCTGTCCTGGCCGAGGCATTGACTACGGGGCTGTCTGCGATCTTCTCTGATGGAAGTGCGAGATCGATCCTTTCACGGGATGCTCACATCGGCCCATTGATCGATGGACAACGACGGCTGCCTCCGAAGATCTTCGAACTCGACAATCGTCTCTGGACCGCGCCGTTTCAGGCGATTCCCGACAAGCTGTTCTTCAAACCTCGCTGAAGAACGAGACAAGAGGGGAGCAGTCCCTGGAGTTCTACAACGCTTCACCTGCATCAGCGACGCACGGGCCCCAGGCTTTCCTCGACATAAAGGCGAGGCGAACTACTGCCCCGGCCCGCGCGACGCCTATTGAGGTTAGGCCGGCGCGAGCTATGGCGCGACGCGCTACCACTGCAACGTTGCCCGTCGCTGGACGTTGACGCGACTTGTGCGAGCGGGCGGGCGAACAGCGACGGGCCCATGAGTTGAGAGTCGTTGCGCCGCTGACGCGTACGTGCGATATGACAGCCGCCGCTGCGGAAATCCCTCAGACGAGATTGGCACAAGACCCTAGGCACGAACACGTAGCCGGTGGGTGCTTCGGCAGACCATGACCGGGAGGCTCACCGCGTGAGCCTCCGTAGACCTAGACTTAGTTTCACTGTCTCGCACGCACTACGCCGTTATCAGCATGAACAGCCTCACTCCAAAAGTCTTCCTCAGCTTCACTTTCGATGACTGGGCGTTGGCCGGCCGCATCGCCAAGGCGCTTCAGGCGAACGGCATTGACACGTGGTGGGCTGAGTGGTGCATAGAGGCGGGCGACAGCATCCGGCAGAAGATCGACGAGGGACTGGGAAGCTGCACGCACTTCGTCGTCCTGCTCACGCCAGCGTCTCTGCCCAAGCCGTGGGTCAAGGCCGAGATCGACGCGGGCTTCATGGCCAAGCTGGGAAAGGGCATCAAGTTCATTGCGCTTCGCGCTGGCCTCAGGCCGAACGAGCTTCCGCCACTGCTGCAGGGTCAGCTGTCCCCGGAGATCGATCCTGCTGCGCTCGATCTCCAGCAGCTCATAAACGGCATTCACGGCGTCACCAAGAAGCCTCCGCTCGGCCTGGCACCCGCCGGCGCTCGCGCCGCCGCATCGACTGCTTCAACGGGCTTTTCAACGGCTGCTCTTGCTGTTGCTCGCACCCTGGTCGAGCGCTCCGAGCATGCAACCCGGATGGGGCCACACAGTTCAGTCGGCGATATCGCGGCCGCATTTGACTTATCTATGGACGATGTCCGAGACGCCCTCCACGAGCTCGGGAGCCTCGTCAAGGTCTCCCCGGGTGGCGACCTGGTGCTGGCAAACGACGACCTGTTCGTCACCTTCGACAGGCACTGGATGCCATGGGATCCCGAGGCGGACGCCTTGCACCTTGCAACGGCACTGGTCAACGACCGTGAACTTCCAAGGGAACCAGAGGCGCTAGCAAAGGCTTTTGGATGGACTGCGCGCCGCTTGAACCCCGCGACCGCCTACCTGGCAAACCACGGCCACATCAAAGCGCTCAAGAGCCACTCGACAGGCATCTGGCTGCTGGCGGCCATGCATGACAACGACGCCACCAGGCGATTTGTGAAATCACGCAGCTGACACCTTCACATCCTGAGGAGCACGACGTGTTTCGGTTGACCTTGAATGGCAAGCCCATCGACGAGAACTCCATGGAGGGCGCGCTCCTCGAGCTGGTTACCGCGCACATGCGCGAGCAGATCGGATCAATCCGCCATCCGGTGACGGGAGAGTTCCCCACTGTCGCCGCTATGGGAGACCTCTCAAACTTGACCTTCCACATCGAAGGGTCGCCAGAACTGCTCGCCTTGGTCAACGCAGCGCTAGGCAAGGATGGTGGCGAGGCCGACGAATCATCTGGACAGCCGTTAGACCAAGCCGTAGCGCCCAAGGCGTTCCTCAGCTACGCGTCAGAAGATGCGCAGCTGGCACGCAAGATTGCTGAGGCGTTGATGCAAGGCGGCGTCGATACCTGGTGGGATGCCTGGAGCATCGCCTCAGGCGACAGCATCCGGCAGCGGATTGACGAGGGCATTGGCGACTGCACTCATTTCATCGTTCTGCTCACGCCTCGATCGGCAAGCAAGCCATGGGTCAACATCGAGATCGACGCCGGCCTCGTGCGCAAGCTCGGCGGCAGCACCCGGTTCATACCGCTGCGCTGCGGGCTGGACGTCGGCGGACTGACCCCTCTGCTCCAGACGATGCACTCGCCAGAGGTCGACGCGGAGACGGTCGACGTCGCCCAGCTCATCCGTGACATCCATGGAATGACCCGAAAGCCGATCATCGGTGAGGCGCCGGCAGCCATCGTCAAGGCGAATGCGATCGACTCAGCGCACTCTCCAGCGGCAATGACTGTGGCGAAGTACTTCGTAGAGGCAGCGGAAAGAGGATGCACATTCGACGTGCAACGCGAACCCGACGAGCTGGCTCGCGAGTTGGGCCTCTCCAGCGACGACCTCAGTGATGCGATCTACGAGCTCAAGGGTATGGTTGTCAACCACGGAGGCTACTTGGTGCATCCCCATGAGACCCTCTTCGCGAACTTCGACAAACACTGGATGCCATGGGATCCAGCGCAGGACGCGCTTCGACTCGCTGCAAGCATGGTCAATGACGATGGCTTTCCCAATGAGCCCCCTCAGATGGCCGAGAGGCTGGGGTGGTCCGCCCGCCAGTTCAACCCTGCACTCGCCTACTTGGTTGCGCGTGATCTTGTGAAAGACATCCGAGGTGCGTTCACCAACGACGGCTTCATCGCCATCATCGTGAACAAGACAGACGCGACTCGTAGATTCGTCAAGGGCCGTACCTAGGCGGGTAATGTCCCTGGCGTCGCCGGTATCCTTCTGCGGTGCGACTTCAGGTAGGTCTACAGGTACCTCACGTTCATGCTTGCAACACACATCGCTCTATACATCGGGACTCCGATCGAGCATGAGTCGGAACGGGCTGTACTCATCGAGCTAGTGCGATTGCTCACCACGTCCGGGGAGTCCGCGACCGTCCTGGCCAACATCAATGTGAAAGGCCGGCAACTGGATTTGGTGGTCGGCACCGACAGGCTGACGCTGGTGCTCGAAGCAAAGGCCAGCACAACCCCCCTCCGCGGTTCGATGAATGGCCCTTGGGCCGCACTCACCAGATCGGGGCGTTGGAAGGCCACGCGCAACATCTACGTGCAGGCGCTCGACGAGAAAAACGCGCTTCGCGATGCGCTTCGCGAGCATCAAGGGGAGGTGACCGGATACCCGGACGCCTACGTGGTGTTCGTTCCCGGTTTGGTCGCAGGTTCCGACATACCGCCGGCCGACCACAAGGTCAGCTTCGGAGGACTTGAGGGACTGTCCGACCAGCTTGCTCGGCATTCGGGACTCTGTTGCACTCCAGAGCAATGGCGCGTGTTTGCTGAGCGACAAGGCCTTGAAAGAGTCTTCGATCTTGCCAGCGCGTCGGACCCACGCCTTCTCGACGCGCAGCGCACGCTGGAGAAATACGTCACCGCATTCACGGCGACGTATGCACCGATGGCAGCCCAGTACAAGCCCGATACCTACGATGTAGACGGCGACTCCTTGCACGCCCCGGAGCTCAAGCGCTTGCTGCTCGAGACTCGCGAAGACCTTTTGCTTCAAGGCCCTTCTGGGTGTGGAAAGTCGCTGCTTTCACTGGTACTGGCCAACCGGTTGTGTACCGAAGGAGTGGTCCCGGTAGTCGTGGAATGCAAGTCATTTGAAGGGCAACTAGGCTCGGCGCTTGAGCGGGAAGCCACCTTGCTCGACGTGCCGTCCGCCCGGAAGCTGCTCACGGCAGCTCGAACGCTGGCTCGACCGATTGCCGTCATCGTGGATGGCTACAACGAATGCCCGGCCGAGCTGAAACTACGACTGACCCGGACGCTTCGCGCAGCGTCGATGAAATTTGATGCGACTGTCATCGTCAGCTCGCAAATCGCCATTGACCGCGCAGACCTGCTTCCACTGCGGAAGGCCGCCGTTTCTGCACCAAGTCAGCAACTCAAAGTCGACATCGCGTCTCTCGATGAGGCTGCAGCAGAACTCCTTACTCCTCTGCTGCAGACTATCGCCACGGGCATCGAGGCTAGCCTGATCGGCCAAATGGGCAAGGAAGTGACGCGCGTATCGAGCAGATCCGCGTTGTTCGACATGTTCGTGCGCCGTCGGCTCGGTGCGGTTGCTAGCCAAGGTGTCACGCTGCTCTGCTGCGTGGCCGAGTTGCTGTTCGAGCGAATGACGTTCAGCCTTTCCGTGCGTGAGGTAGACCGCATACTGGTCAGAGAAAAACTCGGAGCTGAGGTTCTCCAAGAGATCCGCCGTGCCGGCTTGTTGGTCCCGCGTGGAGATCGTCTCTGTTTTGTTCATGAGATGTACTTGAACGCATTTGCGGCCGAAGCCATCGTGCGCCGCGTCGGCTCGGACGCAGTAGCCATGACCCATGTGCTCGCTATGCCACGGTTCGACGAACTCCGTTCATTTGTGGTCGGCGCAATTGAAGACGGGAACCTCCTCGCTCCTCTGCTCGGCGCAACAACGGACGTGCCTTTGCTGCGCGCCTGCGTTCTGGGGGAGTGCGGCGTCAACGCTGGTCAGGTTGTGAAGGTTGCCTTGGATGCCGTCATGGGCCGACTGGAAAATGAGATGGAAGGCGCCCGCTTTTTCATCTCCTCCGACCATATGTGGGAGATCGGCGTCGAGCCAAGCAGTCAAGTTGCATGGACGGAACACGAGCGGGCCTTGCTATCAGTGATGCCAACCGCAGTGATGAAAGGCCAGTGCTGCGGGGAGCTTCTTGAGTTGGTCGGTCGATTCGATCGACGGCTACGCGAGGAGTTCGCCCGCCTTCGAGATGAAGCGGGTCAGAAGGGCATCAAGATGCTGCGAAGCAGCCTGTTTGCAACTGCGTACGTGTTCGGCAAGCGCGAGCTGGGAATCTCGATCGTCATGTCGGCTCTTCATGGCGGCAGCCTGGCCAGCTTCTCGGAAAGCACCGAGCGGCGAGAGACCCTGAAGCAGGCTTGGCGCAATGCAGCCACACCAGGCCAGTTCCATCTCGCGCTGGCTCTGTCGCATTCAGCCCTCAGGCTGCAGCGAGACGTCTTGGAGCTGGCAATCGAGCGCACGCTACCAATGCTGGAGATCGAAAGCTGGAAGGCGCTCCCCTACCATCTTCAGCTGGACCTGATGAACTTCGTGCACTTCCTGCCACGAGAAGACACGCCCTCGCCTGAGAAGGTAGCGCAAGCTCTTGAAGGGCTCCTGCCTGAACTGCATCCCCTATTGCAAGGCATCGCCCTCGAAGCTTTGAGCGGCCTGGGCGCAATGGAAAGCGAGTTGCAAGACCATGAGACACAGGTCCGGCAAGAGATCGTGCAATTGCTTGATGGCCCTCCCGTTGAGAACGCGGCAGAGGTGGCCTGGGGCATCTATAACGCCCAGTTCGATCATCCCTATGACGTGGCGTACGTCAACGCCATCGAAGATCTATCGGATTCGCAGCGTCACACGCTAATGAGGCTGGCCTGTGAGGGCGCTTCCGATCACAGTTTCTTTGTCGGGTCGCTGATCGCCAGGCTTGCTGCTGAAGCGGACCTTCTTGCCGTACCGGCAATCGCGTGCTGGGCGCGCCTCCCGGAGTCAAATTCAGGCATGCGGCAGAACGTTATCGAGACCTTCCTCACCGCGTTGACCGCACTGGGAAGCCTTCGAGCTGATCTGTCCCCTGACATTTGCCCGATGGGTATCGGCCCCCAAGAGGACGCCATGTCTGCTTGCGGTCTTCTCTACTACTGGATGGAGCGACGGGCCGAGGACGCAGCGCTTGCTGAGCCAAACGTGACGACTGCGTTCGAGACCCTTTTTGCCGATCCATCTATAGCAGTCGGCACGTTGTCCGACATCTCACGTTCCTTGATGGGGCCTGGTGGCCGCGGCGTACTGATCGTGAAAACCTTTCCTGAGCGGGCGGTTAGCCTCGCCCGCGCGGCACTCCAGAGCGGAGGCCCGATGAAAGGATATTTCCCCGGCCCCTATTCGGGGAGGGTGACGCCGAGCGGTTTGCGATTTCAGCAATCGGATCCCATGGGAACTCCGATGACCTGCCTCTGCTTCGTACTTTCGTCGATCACGTTGACCTTGCCGGGGGTGCCCGCAAGGCGCTTGCAGCCATCGAATCCAGGGCGGCCTAAGACGCCAGAGGTAACTACCGGGCTATGCCGAGAGTTCCGAGACCGTCTACTGTGTCTCGGACTTTAATGGCACGGAACACAGATCCGATTTAGCCGGACGCCTCACTCCACGGTCACACTTTTTGCCAAATTGCGTGGCTTGTCGACGTCCGTTCCTCGCGCACAAGCCGTGTGATACGCCAGCAGCTGCAGCGGCACCACATGCAGGATGGGTGACAGCGCGCCGTAATGCTCGGGCATGCGAATGACGTGCAGGCCGGCTTCGCTTTCGATCGCCGTGTCGCCGTCGGCGAAGACGTAGAGCTGGCCGCCGCGGGCGCGGACTTCTTGCATGTTGCTCTTCAGCTTTTCCAGCAGCGCATCGTTGGGCGCGACGGTGACGACGGGCATCTCGGCGGTGACGAGTGCGAGCGGGCCGTGCTTGAGTTCGCCGGCCGGATAGGCCTCGGCGTGGATGTAGCTGATTTCCTTCAGCTTGAGCGCGCCCTCCAGCGCGATCGGGTAGTGCAGGCCGCGGCCGAGGAAGAGGGCGTTTTCCTTGCGCGCAAATTCCTCGCTCCAGGCGATGACCTGGGGCTCCAGCGCGAGCACGGCCTGCACGGCAACGGGCAGGTGGCGCAGGGCCTTCAGGTGCTCGGCTTCGTCGGCCTCGCTGAGGTGGCCGCGCGTCTGCGCCAGCGCCAGCGTCAGCAGGAAGAGGCCGACGAGCTGGGTCGTGAAGGCCTTGGTGGAGGCGACGCCGATCTCGGCACCCGCACGCGTGATGTAGGCCAGCTCGCACTCGCGCACCATGGCGCTCGTGGACACGTTGCAGATGGTCAGCGTGTGCGGCATGCCCTGGGCGCGGGCGTGCTTGAGCGCGGCGATGGTGTCGGCCGTCTCGCCGCTCTGGCTGATGGTGACGACCAGCGTGCGCGGGTTGGGCACGCTGTCGCGGTAGCGGTATTCGCTGGCGATCTCGACGCTGGTCGGGATCTTGGCAATGCTCTCCAGCCAGTACTTGGCCGTGGAGCCAGAGTAGTAGCTGGTGCCGCAGGCCAGGATGAGGACGTTGTCGATGTCCTTGAAGATGCGGTAGGCGCCGTCGCCGAAGAGCTCCGGGCTGATGCCGGTCACTGCATCCAGCGTGTTCGCAATCGCCACCGGCTGCTCGAAGATTTCCTTCTGCATGTAGTGGCGATAGGGACCGAGTTCGGCCGCGCCGCTGTGCACATGCACGGTCTTGACCTCGCGCTGCACGGCCTGATAGCGGCCCGTCGTCGTGTCCAGTCGGCTGATCCAGTAGCGGCCCAGCTGCAGGTCGACGACGTCGCCTTCTTCCAGGTAGACGAGTTGGTCGGTCACGCCGGCCAGGGCCATCGCGTCGGAGGCGACGAAGTTCTCGTTTTCGCCCACCCCCAGCACCAGCGGGGAGCCCTCGCGCGCGGCGACGACACGGTGGGGCTCGTCGCGGCAGAACACGGCCACGGCGTAGGCACCCTTCAGGCGCGGCAGCGCCTGCTGCACGGCGTCGAGCAGGTCGCCGCTGTAGTGGTGGTCGATCAGGTGGGCGATGACCTCGGTGTCGGTCTGGCTCGAGAAGACGTAGCCGCGCGCCTTCAGCTCGGCGCGCAGTTCGTCGTGGTTCTCGATGATGCCGTTGTGGACCAAGGCCACCCTGCCAACGGACTGGCCGACGCTGTCGCTGCTGGCGCCCGGGCCGGTCGAGAAATGCGGGTGGGCGTTGTGCACGGCCGGTGCGCCGTGGGTGGCCCAGCGGGTGTGGGCGATGCCGGTGCCGGCGCTGATGTCGTCTTGGTCGGCCTGGTGCTGCAGCTCGGCCACGCGCGAGGTGCTGCGCGCGCGGCGCAGGCCGCCGTCCTGGTGCACCGCCACGCCGCAGGAGTCGTAGCCGCGGTATTCGAGGCGCTTCAGGCCTTCAACGAGGATGGGAACGATGTTGCGCTGACTGACCGCGCCGACGATGCCGCACATGGATGCTCTCCGTTTCGAGGAATGGCCCGCATCCTAGGGAAGCCGGCGTGGCATATGCGTGCAAAATTCCATCATTAGTGGATGACAATTTCTGAAATCATTCGCCGAGAAATTTCCTTCCTAAAATTTGCATCAAATGAATGAATTCGACATCATCGACCTGCGCTTGCTGGACGCCCTGCAGACGGACGCCTCGCTGAGCAACCAGGATCTGGCTGCCAAGGTCGCCGTGTCGCCAGCCACCTGCCTGCGCCGCGTCAAGCGCTTGCTCGACGCCGGCATCATCGAGCGCCGTGTCGCCCTGCTGTCGCCGGACAAGCTCGGCGCCGGCCTGTCAGCCTTGCTGGAGATCACGCTGGACCGCCAGGGCGCCGAGCACCTGGACGCCTTCGAAGCCCGCGCCGTGCAGGAGGCCGCCGTGCAGCAGTGCTGGCGCGTGTCGCCGGGGCCGGACTTCGTGCTGGTGGTGCAGGTGGCCGACATGCCGGCCTACCACGCCCTCACGCAGCGCCTGCTGACCCAGGACGCCAACGTGCGCAACATCAAGGCCTTCTTCAGCGTGAAGCGGGCCAAGTTCGATACCCGCATCGGCCTGCCCGCCCCCTAGTTTGTCGACCCGGCGCCGCATTGCCCGTGCCTTAGCCGTCGTGGAAGACGCCCAGAATCCGGGCCGTCCCCCATCCGGAGTCTGCAATGTCCGCTCCTCTTTACCGCCGTAGCACTGCGCTTGCCCTGGCCTTCGGCCTCGTCGGCCTCGCACCCTCTGCACAAGCGCTCAATATCCTGTTCAAGGACATCGGCGCCACGCCCATGAGCGGCCAGCAGCTCTCCGCCTTTCAAAGCGCCGCCTCCTACTGGCAGAGCAAGCTGACCGACAACGTCACGGTCTACGTCAACGTCTCCTTCGCCGATCTCGGCAGCAGCACGCTGGGCTCGACAACCTGGGCGCCCTACTCGCTGGCGTATGGCGATCTGCGCAGCCGGCTGGCGGCGGATGCCAAATCGGCCACCGACGCCACCGCCATCGGCCATCTGCAAACCGGTCCGGCGCTGAGCTTCATCGCGACACAGCCCAACCTGACGACGCGACTGGACAACGACGGGTCACTGAACAACACCGAGTTGAAGCTGACATCCGCCAATGCCAAGGCGCTGGGCCTGGCCACGCCGACCGACGCCAGCAGCCCGGACGCGGTCATCAGGTTCGCCAGCAACTTTGCCAGCAGCTTTGCCTATGCCCGCACCAACGGCCAGGTGCCGGCCGACAAAATCGACTTCATCACCGTGGCCGAGCACGAGATCGGCCACGCGCTGGGCTTCGTCTCGGGCGTGGACAGCATCGACTTTTGCCTGGACCACGCAGCGCAGTGCGGCACCACCAATGGCTTCGAGAACGAGGTCTCGTACTCCGCGCTGGACCTGTTCCGCTACTCGGCGCCCAACACCCTGAACCTGGCCGTGGGCGGCAATCCCAAGCCCTATTTCTCGGTGGATGGAGGCGCAACCTCCGTCCTGAGCTTCTCGACCGGGCAATACCACGGTGACGGCAACCAGGCCGACCACTTCAGCACCAACGCCAACATCCTGATGGCTCCGTTCGTGCACAAGGGCCAGTCCTACGACGCCAGCACCGCAGATTTGATGGCCCTGGACGCCATCGGCTGGAACCTCACCGCCGCCGTGCCCGAGCCGCAGAGCTATGCGCTGCTGCTGGGCGGCCTCGCCGCCATCGGCTGGGCGCGCCGGCGTCGCCGCTGAAGCTAGCGCTTCAGGATGCCCAGGCCCTTCAGATAGTCCCCTTCCGGGAAGCACACCGTCTGCGGATGGTCGGCCGCGGCCGACAGGCGCTCGACGATGTAGCCGTCCACGCCCGCGTCCAGGCCCGCGCCGGCGACGATCTTGTGGAAGAGGTCGGGCGAGATGCCGCCGGAGCAGGAGAAGGTGTAGAGCAGGCCGCCGTCGTTCAGCAGCATGAAGGCCAGGCGGTTGATGTCCTTGTAGGCGCGCGCAGCACGCTCGGCATGAGCCACCGTCGGCGCGAACTTCGGCGGGTCGAGCACGATGGCGTCGAAGCGCCGGCCCTCCTGCAAGCAGCGTCGCAAGGTCGCATTCACGTCGGCGTCCCAGGCCTGGTGGCGGCTCGCGTCGAAGCCGTTCAGCGCGACATGCGCCTTGGCGCGCTCCAGCGCCGGGCCCGATGAGTCCACGCTGACGACTTCGCTCGCACCGCCCGCCAGCGCGGCGACCGAGAAGCCGCCCGTGTAGCTGAAGCAGTTCAGCACACTCCTGCATCCGTACTGCTTCACGGCATCGGCAAAGCGGCGGCGGCTGTCGCGCTGGTCGAGGTAGTAGCCGGTCTTGTGGCCCTCGGCCACGTCCAGCGTGAGCTTCCAGTCATGCTCGCGAATGATCAGCGCGGTCTCGCCGTCGCCTCTCAACCAGCCCGTCTGCACCGGCAGGCCTTCCCACTCGCGCGCCTGCGCGTCGGAGCGTTCGTACATGCGCGTGAGGCCGGTCGCAACCAGCAGCGCGTCGGCGATGGCTGCTTTCCAGCGCTCGGCGCCGGCGCTGCCGAACTGGGCCACCAGCGTGTCGCCGTAGCGGTCCACCACCAGACCCGGCAGGCCGTCGGCCTCGCCGTGGATCAAACGCCAGGCGTCCGACGCAATCGCGAGCCGCGCACGCATCGCGATGGCCTTCTCGATGCGGCGCTTGAAGAAGGCCGCGTCGATGCGCTCGGCCTCGTCGAAGCTCCAGGCACGCAGCCGGATCTGCGACTGCGGGCTGAACGCGGCCCAGCACAGGAAGGCGCCGTCGGCCGACTCGACCCGCACCGTCTCACCCGAGTCGGCCCCGCCGCGCGCGACGGAGCTTTCGAACACCCAAGGGTGGCGCTTGACGAGCGAACGCTCCTTGCCGGCACGCAACGCGATCTTTTTCATCGCCGGGTGGTCCCAAGATGAAAAGCGCGCCCTCGGGGCGCAGTGGCCGCACGACGTGTGGACGCGCGGGAATCTTTTTTCATCGCTGCACGGTCCCGAAGGCGTAGCTGAGGCCGATGTGGCTCAGCGGCGTGGACTGGTCGTGGCCACGGATCGTGCGGAACTGGCCGACGCCGGCGCGCAGGCGCAGGCGCTCGCTGACGGCCCACTGCGCCCACAGCTCGGCCTGCGTCACCGCACCGCCGCCGACCTTCACGCCGCCGCCGCCGGCCGCGCCCACCAGCCATTCGGCGCCCACGCGCAACTGGCCCCACAGCGGGTCGCTCTGCACGCCCAGGCCGAACAGGCCGAAGGAATAGGCGCCCGCGCTGCCGGCCGCCGCGCTGCCGGCCATGGCCGCGCCGTAGAGGCGCGGCGAGAACTCGCGCGACATGCTGACGGCCAGCTCGCTGACTGCCTCCTGGCGCCCGTCCTTGAAGCGCATGCGCGGCAAGTGCATGACGCTGGCGCCGAGCTGCTGCACGCGCACCGTGCCGCCGCCGTCGTCGCCGATCAGCACCGGCGTGCGGTCCAGCGGCATGCTCAGCGCGGCGCGCACAAAGGTCGCGCTGTAGGCGCCGCTGGGCGCGTGGGTCAGGCCGGCGTCGATGCGCAGGCTGGGGCCCCAGGGCGTGATCCAGCGCAGCGTCGGCCCGGCGCGCAGCAGCCAGCCATTGCCCGTGTCCAGGTTGCCGCCGCCGCCCAGGCCCGCGCCGAGCTGGCCGCCGACACGCAACCGCGGCGAACCGAACAGTGCCCAATCCTGGCCGATCTGGCCCAGCACTTCCATGTAGCCATCGGCGCCACCCTTGGCCGCGCCCGCAGCCTCGACACCCCACCAGCTGCCGTCGGCAATGTACTGGCGCAGCTCGGCACCGGCCTTGCCGACCTTGGTGGTGCGCGGGTTGCCGCCCCGGTCCTTGCTGCTCGCACGCGGCGACTCGAAGCCGCCGGTCAGCGCGATCTCGTCAAAGCCCAGGCCCGTGCGCCGGCCCGCGCGGCCCGGCTTGCCGGCGTCGTCGGGCGAGAAGCTCGCGAAGTCCATCGCGCGGCCGACCGTGAAGCTCAGCCCCACGCCGCTCTTCACATTGCCGCTCGGGAAGCGGATCTGCGAGATGCCCACGCCCGTGTACCAGGCGCCGTTCTCGGTGCGCAGCGACAGCTCCGGCCGCAGCATCAGGCCGCCGCCAAAGCGCAGCTGCGCGCTCGACACGCCGCCGCCCGCGCCCACGTACAGGCTCGCCGCCAGGTGCGTGTTGCTGCTCAGTCGCCAACGCCGCTGGCCGGTGAAGCCGACCGTGAAGATGCCGCCGTAGTTGCCCTTGGCCGCGCCGTAGAAACCCGGGCCGAAGCCCCAGTCCTCGTCGAAGGCCATCAGGTAGCTCAGCGACGCGAAGGCCGTGCGGCCGCCGTCGGGCAGCTTCATCGAGGTCCAGTTGCCCTCGACCGCGGCCGGCCGCACGGTCTGCACGCGGGCGAAGGGAACGTCATCGGGTGTGGCCAGCGCACAGGCGGGCAGCAGCGCCATCAGCGCGGCGATTCGGCGGGTCATGGGCGGGTCGTCATTTCTTGGCTCGCGGATGGGCCGCGTCGTAGATGCGCGCGAGGTGTTGGTGATCCAGTTGCGTGTAGACCTGGGTCGTCGTGATGTGGGCGTGGCCGAGCAGCTCCTGCACCGCGCGCAGGTCGCCGCTGGACTGCAGCAGGTGCGACGCGAAGCTGTGGCGCAGCATGTGCGGGTGGACATGGGCGGGCGAGCCGGCAGCGACAGCGCGGGCCGACAGCATCGCGCGCAGCGTTGAACCGGCCACGCGATGGCCGCGTGCGCCGACGAACAGCGCCGTCTCGCCGGCCGCCAGCACTTGCGGGCGCACGGCCAGCCAGGCTTGCAGCGCCTCGGCCGCGGCCTTGCCCAGCGGCGTGCTGCGGCGCTTGCCGCCCTTGCCCAGCACATGCACTTCGCCGGACTGCAGGTCCACCCAGCCGGCCGCCCGGCCGCTGGCCTGCGCATCCAGCCCGATCAGCTCGGCCGCACGCAGGCCGGCGCCGTACAGCAGCTCCACCATCGCGCGGTCGCGTGCTTCCAGCACCGGGTCGGCCGCAACCTCGGGCGCGTAGGTGGCCAACTGCACGGCGTCGTCCACGCCCAGGGCCTTGGGCAGCGGCTTGGGTGCCTTCGGTGCGCGCAGGCCGTCGAAGGGATTCAGCGCGACGCGGCCCTGCAGGCCCAGCCAGCGATAGGCGCTGCGCCAGACGGACAGCAGCAGCGCGATGGATTTCGGGCCCAGGCCTTCGCGATGCAGCAGTGCCGCGAGGCGTCGCGCCTGGGCAATACTCAAGGCCCGTGCATCGATGGTCGCTTCGGCCAGCATGGCCTGCAGCCGCTCCAGGCCATCCGTGTAGATGCGCAGCGTGCGCGGACTCAGGCGTTGCTGCACGCGGGCATGCTGCAAATACTCGCTGAAATCCGCGCTCAGCTCCGTCATGCAGCCAGCAGCCCCGCCAGCCCGGCGCTGGCGATCTCGCCGACGCGGGTCAGGAAGTCCGTGCCCATCTCGGCCGTGTAGCGCGTCGGGTCGGGCGAGCCCAGCACCAGCAGGCCGAAGGGCTTGCCTTCGTTGACGCTCGGCTGCAGCAGCGGGATCAGCGCCAGCGACGTCGCCGTGCCGCCGCTCTCGGAGAGGCCCAGCCAGCGCGCCGCCTCGAAGCCCGAGTTCACGCCGCAATAGGGCTGGCTCAGGCTGGAGGCGAAGCTCTTCACGTCGGGGCTGACGGAGGCGGCGTACTCGGCCGCCTCGTGCTCGGCCGCCACGCCCCACAGGCGCAGGCTGGCCTGCGGGATCATGAACTGGTGGCGCAGCTCGGCCAGCAGCACCTCGGGCAGGGCCTCAGGCATGCCGGCCGCGCGCATGACGGCCAGCGTCCAGCGGTGCAGGCGGTCGGCTATTGCCACATTGTCCTGGCCGTTGCGGATCATCTCGATCAGGCGCAGCTCCAGGCCCTTGATCTTGTCGCGCAGCATCTCGGCCTGACGCTCCTGCAGCGACACGGCGCGCGCGCCATGCGGGTGCTGCAGCTGCACGCTGGCGAGCAGCGCCGCGTGGCGCTCGAAGAAACCGGGGGTCGCCGCCAGGTAGTTGGCGATGTCGGTTTCGGTGATGCCTTGCACCGCGTCAGCGGCCGGGTTGGAACTCACAGCGTGATCTCTCCGTCAAAAACTTTCACAGCGGGGCCGGTCATCATGACCGGGCTCTGGCCACCGGCCCATTCGATCTTCAGCAGGCCGCCGCGCGTCTGCACCTCGACGACGGCGTCCAGCCAGCCGGCGCGGATGCCGGCGACGACGGCCGCGCAGGCGCCCGTGCCGCAGGCCAGCGTCTCGCCGGCATCGCGCTCGAAGACGCGCAGCGCGATGCGGTCGCGGCCCAGGACCTGCATGAAGCCGGCGTTGACGCCACGCGGGAAGCGCGCGTGGCGCTCGATGCGCGGGCCTTGGGTCAACACCGGTGCCGTCTCGACATCATCGACCCGCTGCACCGCGTGCGGATTGCCCATGGACAGCACGGCCAGCTCGACGCCTTCGACCGGCCACAGCTCGAAGCCGTTCTCCAGCCGCGGCTTGAGCCCGCTGGCATCGAAGGGCAGCGCCGCGTGATCGAACACCGGTGCACCCATGTCCACCGTCACGCGGCCATCGTCCTGCAGCGTCAGCCGCAGGCGCCGGTTCATCGTGTCGACCTGGATGTCGCGCTTGTCCGTCAGGCCGGCATCGACGACGTAGCGCACGAAGCAGCGCGAACCGTTGCCGCAATGCTCGACCTCGTCGCCGGTGTTGTTGAAGATGCGGTAGCGGAAGTCCGCGCCGGCGTCGCTGCTGGGCTCGATCACCAGGATCTGGTCGCAGCCGACGCCGAAGCGGCGGTCGCCCAGCAGGCGCATCTGTGCGGGCGTCAGCGCGAAGGGCTCGCGAGTCGCGTCGATGACGACGAAGTCGTTGCCCGCGCCATGCATCTTGGTGAAGCGCAAATTCATGGGGAGGGATTATCAAGGCTGGCTCTCCCAGAATCGGCGCAGGCCGGAACAAACCCCGGCATACCGCCATGCCACCGCCCGAACCGCCGCTGCTGGAACGCGAGGCCGCACTGGCCGCGCTGCGCGCCGACCTGGCTGCCCTCACCGACCCGACGCAGGGCCAGGGCCGCTGCGTGCTGCTGGAAGGCGACGCCGGCATGGGCAAGACCCGGCTGCTGAGGGCGGCGGAAAGAGCCGGCGGCAACGCCATCGACTGGGCCTGGGGTGCCTGCGAGCCGTTGATCACACCGCTACCGCTGGGGCCGCTGCTGGACATGCTGCCGCGCCTGCCGGCCGAGATCTCGGCGCTGGCACGACGCGGCGCACCCGCTGCCGCGCTGTTTGCGGCCTTGCTGGACGTGGCACGCCGCACGCGCCGGCCGCAGGCCTGGGTGTTCGAGGACCTGCACTGGGCCGACGGCGCCACGCTGGACCTGTTGCGTTTCCTGGCCCGACGCATCGCCGGCACGCGGGTGCTGCTGTGCCTGAGCTGGCGGGGTGGCGAACTTGGCGCGACCCATCCGCTGCGCGCCGCACTCGCGGGCCTGGCCGGCCAAGGCGCGCGCAGCCTCAGCCTGGCGCCGCTGAGCCGCACCGCCGTGGCCACGCTCGCAGCCCGCGCCGGCCGCCCCGCGGCGGACCTGTTCGAAGCCAGTGGCGGCAACCCCTTCTTCGTGACCGAGCTGCTGGCCGCGCCGCTGGCCGAGGGCCTGCCCGGCTCGGTGCGCGACGCCTTGCTGGCCCGCGTGGCCAGGCTGTCGCCGCCGGCGCGCGAGCTGCTCAACGTCGCCAGCGTGTCGCCAGTGCCGATGGAAGTCGCCGTGCTGGCCCACGCCTGTGGTCCGGAGCCGGAGGCCCTGGCCGAGGTCGTGACCAGCGATCTGCTGCAGGCCGACGGCGACTGCCTGCGCTTTGCGCACGAGCTGACCCGGCTGACCGTGCTGGAAGCCCTGGGGCCTCGCGCCGCGGCCTTGCATGCCGCCGTGTTCGACGCATTGAGCGAGCGCGGCGCCGCACCGGCGCGACTGGTGCACCATGCCGAGCACGCCGGGCTGGACCATGCCGTGGCCCGGCTGGCGCCGCGGGCCGCCGAGCTGGCAGCCGCCACGGGCGCCCACCGCCAGGCCGC
>JAEKLF010000011.1 GCA_019509985.1 Burkholderiales bacterium
GCCGTCAACTGGGACGGCTACAACCACATCTCGGACCAGAACTATCTGGTGCGCAACGCGCTGGACTGCTATTGCACCGGCACCAACTGGTGCTACGTGGCCGCCCACAGCGCGGGCGACCTGATGATCGGCTACTCACTGGCCATGTACGGCGGCAGCACGCGCTACAAGAAGAACGCTTCGCCCGGGCCCGATGGCGCCTGCGGCAATACCGATGGCTCCACGCAGACCGGCTGGAACATCAAATGGGTGGACGTGGCCGCCGGCGCCGGTGGCGGCAGCGAACTGGCCAACGCGGGCGACTGGGCGCTGAGCGAGCCGCTGGTCAGCGACCTCAAGACCGGCACGGCGCGCGCCTTGTACGACCACAACAACACCCGCGCCAAGATGTTCTACATGTGGGCCGGCGCCAAGGGCACGCTGTACTCCTTCGTGCTGCCGGGCCAGGACGACGAGGCGGTCGCCTACCACTCCAGCGGCGCCATCTCGGGCAGCGGCGGTGGCAGCTACTGCAACCCGAGCGACTGGTTCTGCAATGACCTGACGCTGGGCACCGCCAATGCCGAAGGCGGCGCGGCCAAGTGGGCCAACCACACGGTTGTCTTCCGTGACGACGCCGAGGCCTACAACCACTACACCAACGGCAACTGGCAGGGCACCGTGGGCTTGGTGCGGACCGACATGGTCAATTACGCCAAGTGAAACGGGGCTACTGGCTGGCCGGCGCGGCGCTGGCCGGCCTGATCGCCTGGTGGGCCTGGCCGCGCGAGGCAGGCCAGGCACCGGCGCAAGCCATGGCCGCCACATCGCACCTGGCCCTGCCGGCTGCGGCTTCGGCCGCCTCGGCGCCGCTCGCCATGGCCCCTTTCACAGATGCTGCCGCGCGGGCACGCCTGGCGCAGCGTGATGAGCTGCTCAAGCGCCTGGAGCGCGCCCAGCTGACGCTGGCCCACTACCGCGAGTCCACCCGCTATCCGCCCGAGTCGCGGCCCATCGCCGATCACCCGGACCAGGTCCAGCCCTTCGCACCCATCCGCGAGAGCCTGCCGCTGCGCTTTCCGGGCACGAAAGCGGCCGTGCCGGGCGTGCGGATCCTTACGACGCAGGACCGCGTCTTCATGAGCGGCGACGAGGCCGTCAAGATCGGCGTGACGGCCCAGGACGAGGCCGGCAGGACATTGCCGCTGCTCGTCACGCGCGCGGTGGCCTTCGACCTGCCCGACCCACGCCAGGCCGCCGGCCGGCCGCAGCTGGCCCTCGACATGGCCAACGGTGACGGCATCTACAGCGCGCAGTTCCAGCCCTCGCACACGGCCTT
The DNA here is from genome assembly GCA_019509985.1 of Burkholderiales bacterium. Classification (GTDB taxonomy): domain Bacteria; phylum Pseudomonadota; class Gammaproteobacteria; order Burkholderiales; family Burkholderiaceae_C; genus Pelomonas. The sequence continues at coordinate 1,319 of JAEKLF010000011.1, forward strand.
CGCCGACTTCGCCGGCACATTGAGGTTGCAGCTCACGCTGAGCCAGGACGGCCGGCAAGGCGTCGTCAACTTCGACGTCGTTTACGAGCCGCTGGTGCCCGCGGAGTGGGGCGCCATCAGCGACCGCGTCGCCGACGGTTCGTTGGACTTTGTCGTCGGCCTGAACGTGAAGCAGGCCGGCCGCTACGTCGTCAATGCGCGCGTCGACGATGCCAAGGGCCAGCCCTTCGCGCTGGTCAGCTTCAACGACGAGTTGGGCAGCGGCGTGCAGGTAGCGCGGTTGCGCGTCTTCGGCAAGCTGCTGCGCGACGCGGCACCGGCCATGCCGCTGAAGCTGCGCGACTTGCAGGGCTTCTTGTTGATGCAGGACCGCTTCCCCGACCGCGCGATGCTCGCGCGCCGCGACGGCGTGGTCCACGTGAGCGGCAGCTATTCGCCCAAGAGCTTCTCGGACGCCGAATGGACGAGCGAGGAGCGAGACCGCTACCTGGCCGAGCTGGGCAAGGACGTCGATCAGATTCGCGCCCTGCTGG
>JAEKLF010000287.1 GCA_019509985.1 Burkholderiales bacterium
TCGATTTGCCGCCCGTAGGTATTCCCGAAGGCTCTGACTTCGTCGAAGGTCATTTGGGCAAGAATGACATCAGCGATACCTTCCGTGCCATCGTCAGTAAAGGATACGATGGGCTTGATTACCAGATCAGCGCCATTCATGGAGAAGTATTTACCGAAGACGGTTCGCCAGTGTCCGCCGCCGGGGCCTTCAACATCGTGCTGGGCTTCGCCGGCTCCCCGTCCACCAAACTTCTGTTTCGCACCGATTTCAATGGAACGCGAGGGATTACGTTTGATTTTCCGATGGCGTTATACAGCACGGGCGCGATTTCCATCACCATGACAACGTCGGGTGTGGCCATGGAGAAAGACGCGAACTTGCGATATCGCTTCGGCTTTGATTTTGATCCTGCGCTCGCCGTACCGGAGCCGGAGAGCTGGTCTTTGTTCGCGGCCGGGCTTGGCATCGTTGCCTGGTTCACTCGGCGGCGAGGTGGCCGATATCGATCGGTGAAGGCGGCCCCGATGACGGGGTGTGCCCGAGATTCGGTTGGGGGAGTAAGCGTAGTTCGGAGAACGAGACCGACCGTTTAGCCGGCCTTTCACGGACGCTGCTAGTAGGCTGTCACGGTGAGCCGGAATCGAGGGTCGTCGTAGCTGACAGAAGAACACCCCGGCAACGTAAGTCACCGGGGTGTTCGGGGCAAATACAGATGGAGACGACCGTCTCGTTCAGGCAACCGGCGCCCCGTCGGCCTTGATCCTTAGGGCGCCGCCGTAGATCAGGGCGGCGTATTGGTCGCTTTCAGCGTTGCCAGGCAGGGCTTGGATGTCGTGGCTGCGTCCGATATGAAGCCAAGCCAGTTCAATTTGCGCCAGCCTGCATCCTTAAATGCCAGATTGTCCACAACCACCGTCGCCCCGCCGCTGGGTGTCACTTCGAGCTTCCATTTGCCGGTGCTGTTGGCCCCGAGCGCAGTCGTAATCCGGAACTTGGTCAATGTTCCGACGGTCATGGGCGCAACGGTCGTTCCTCCGACGTCCACCCCGGACGGGGTGATTTGCATCGTCGGGCCAGTGAGATAGGCGGCTGCGCTGTCGCGCCATTCATTGCGTAAATTGGTTGTCGAGTCGATCTTCAAATCGAACTCGATCACGTCCGAGCCCGCAAGATGGGAAAGCTGGGCGTATGCAAACGGCTCCCAGCGATTGGCATAGGTGGCGGCGTCATTGAAGACAAGGCACTTGCCTGCCGGCATGTCGGGACGAAGCTCGACCCGAATGGAGCTGGTATTGTCGCGCGGGATATAAACCAGATTGCTGGGGCGCGCGCCCTCGGCGGACCCGGCGATATCGGCAACGAAGGGCACGATGATGGCGGTCGGCGCGTCGTTGACGGGCGGCAGGCTCAGTGCGCTGATTCTGACTGCCTGTTGCGCGCTGTCTGTGGATCCGGTCCATGCATTGGCCGCGTTGAGAATTACCGCGCTGAATGTCGCATTCGACGACCGAACGTCCGTAGGGCTGGTACTGGATTGAATAGATGAACTTCCGAGTGAACAGCCTGACCCGCATTTGTCCAGGAGCAATCCGGGACCGCTTAGCGTCGGGGTCGCTTCGTTGCCCTGGAACGTGACTCCCGGCGCCTCGGCATACCGATCGAAGGGCTGCAATGTTTTGGGCGCAAGCAGATTGTTGAGAATCGACAGATTGGTGCCGGTCTCGAAAGCCGTCACTCGAACTTCGGCGGTATCTCCGCCCGACATGATATTGTTGCGCAACGTATCGTCCTTGCCGTAGTGCAGGTGATACGCACCTGAATCCGTACCGAGGATGACGTTTTGCTCCATGATGACGCCGGTGGTGCCTTCGTCATTGTAGATGCCCCAGGCGCCAGCGCCGTAGCCGATATAGCCTCGCACCGAGCGAATGATATTATTAGATATCACGGTGCCTGGCGATACGCCCAGCGTATAAATTGCAGCCATATCAGACAACTGGCGTTGGCCGATGTTGTAGAGTAAATTCCCCTGGATGATATTCCGCCCGGATGTGGCGGGTTGATATCCCCAGCTCCAGCCCACCGAGATTGCCGTATAGGACGTGTTGTAGATGGTGTTGCGCAGCAGCTGATTATCCCAGGTCTGGCCCAGCCAGACAGCATTGGCGCCGGGGAGAATCTGGCCAGTGTCGGCGACGACGTTGTTGGCAATAATATTATTGCCAGTCGCATTCAGGTCCGCAGGTGATTGGCTGGACAAACCGACTTTGATGCCGCCTGCGCCCAGATCCTTGAGGCTTGAGTTGATGATTTTTGAATCGCGTACGCTGTCGCGCAACCAAATACCCCAGCCGCCAGTTCGGTAAATCGTACAGGTGTCGAAAACGACGTCCCTCGCCTTATCTACCGTAATGGCGGCACCAATGGTCAGGACCCCCTGGCCGTCGGTGAAGCCGGCGTCAGGCGTTAAATAGCGCGTATATCCAAACGACAGGCCAGTGAAGTACAAGCTCTGGACCGCCCTTGTGCTGTCTCCGGCGATGACCATCAGCTTGTCGAGGATGGGAAGTGTTGCCTTGAGCTGAGCGCCTGCTTCATCGTTGCGACGGATATAGCGAATGGAGCCGTCGTCGTAAATCCATTCACCGGGGGCGTCGAGTGCCGCCACAACGTTCTCGACGTAATACCGTTGAGAAACGCCAAAGCTGAGAAACGGCCAACGCGCTTTGGGTGCGATTCTGACGCTGCCTGCCGGTGTGGTGAGAGTCGAAATGCGATGCTGGCCGCTGGACCAAGCCTGCATTACCTCCACAACGGCGCGCTTCTTGTCGCTGGCGCTGAGTCCGGTCATCCATGTCAGGTCGCCAGGGGAAGGGGCGAATGCCTCACTACCTTGGCTGCCAGCGACATCGGTGCTCAAGACGACCGGCTTTTGGACGAACCATGCGGAACCGGCGTTCGGCTGACGTGCAAGATCGGCCCGCCGGCCGTTGATAAAGAGTTGCGCCGCTCCGTTCATCGCGGCGCTGTCGGCCGGAGCGGCAAAGGTCAAGGGCGTGGCGCTGGCGGGGGCTGTCTTGGTGCCGAGATCCACCGAGCCACTGATCAATACGGTGCCGGCCTGCCGGGCTTCATAACTGACGGGTGCATCTTTTGTACCCGCGTCGGAAGGGCCGAAATACAAGGTACTTTTGAGCGGGTATTCGCCCGGGCCAATGGTGATTCTGATGGCAGTGCGAGCAATCGTGCCCGCCTGCATGGCCAATAGTTTGGAGCGCGCCAATTGTTGGGCGCGGGCCAGCGTCTTGACGGGGCCATCGTTTCCCGAAGGGGTTTGCGCGGCGCCGTCAGCAGCATCGTCGCCGGTTGTTTCGACATAAAGCCGCAACTCGGTTGGCGCGGCTGCGGTTGCAGTGACGCTGAGCGTCGAGGCGGTAGGCGCCGCCGCAGTGCTGGTTCCGGTGGTGCCTACAGCACTGGCAAGCGAGGCCGCCATGCGCGCTTGTAGCGTCAATGCAGTTGAACCGCTCGCGGTGCCGCTGTCAGCCGTGGCCCTGTCACCCGAGGATGCTTTGGCCACTGCAGTTGACTGGGCACCTGCGCCCGCGACGTTGACGCCAGAGGGGGTGAGCACCGCGGCCGAAGCAGCAGCAGACGCGGCTGCCGCCACTGCGCTGGCGGCATCGCTGGCGGCACTGGCTGGCTCGGCCGCGCTTTGGGCCGACGCGGGCGTAGAAGGAGTCGACGAGGCAAGCGATTTATCTGCCTCTTTTCCGCCGCCGCCGCCGCCGCAGGCAGCCAGCAGAGCGGTTGTTGCCAAGAGGCTTGCAAGTGCGCTCAGGCGGGCTTGCGGAAGGATGGCGCGTGATTTCATGGTTGGACCCAGGAAGTTGGCGCCAGCCCTACAACCTATGGCTGGCGCGATTTCGTGATTGTCGGCACCCGTCCAAAAAAGCTCAGTGAGAAAACTGGCAGTTTCCGAGCGGCAGGGGTAAGGGCTTGAAACAGCTGCGCAGTAGTGCCGGGCCGTCGATGCAGTCCCGTTTGCATGCACCTGGTGGGTGCGCTGCTGTCGTCGCGATGGTTGAGTTAGGAGTCCGCTCCGTTTCGCTGGCGTCAAGACGCATCGCGCTTGGACATTGTTGGCCTAAATCCGTGCCTGCGCCAGCTCGGCGCAGGGTAGAGCAACGCAATCGCTTTGTCCTGCCGATCGGAGCCGTGCCGGCGACCGCGTTGGCTTCCAGGGGCTGAGCGAGAATGCAGCGTTGCTGTTCAGCCAGCGGGCGAATGGCTGCGTCGGCGCGCTCATCCGCGGCTCGCGTTACCTACTGGGAGATCCTGTGAAAGTCCTCGTTACCGGCGCTGCCGGCTTCATTGGCATGCACGTCAGCCAGATCCTGCTGGCGCGCGGGGACCAGGTCGTGGGCCTGGACAACCTGAACGACTACTACAGCCCTCAGCTCAAGGACGACCGGCTGGAACGTCTGACGCCGAAGCCCGGGTTCAGCTTCGTCAAAATGGATGTGGCGGATCGCGAGGGCATTGCCAAGCTCTTTGCCGAGCATCGCTTCGATCGCGTTGTCCATCTGGCCGCCCAGGCCGGTGTGCGCTACTCCATCGAGAACCCGCACGCGTACATCGACAGCAACATCGTCGGCTTCACCAACATCCTGGAGGGTTGCCGCCACAACGGCGTGCTGCACCTGGCCTATGCGTCCAGCTCCAGCGTGTACGGTGGCAACACGCTGATGCCCTTCTCGGAGCACCACAGCGTCGACCATCCCATCAGCCTCTACGCCGCGACGAAGAAGGCCAACGAGTTGATGGCCCACACGTACTCGCACCTCTTTGGCTTGCCGACGACGGGGCTGCGCTTCTTCACGGTCTACGGGCCTTGGGGCCGCCCTGACATGGCCCTCTTCCTGTTCACGAAGGCCATCATCGAAGGTTCAACATCGGCAACCACGCGCCGATTCAGCTGATGAGCTTCATCGAGGCCATTGAGCAGTCCGTCGGCCGCGAGGCGCAGAAGAACTTCATGCCCATGCAGGATGGTGACGTGCCGGCCACGCACGCCGACGTCGAAGAACTGGCGGCCTGGACCGGCTTCCGCCCAGCCATGCCGGTACCGGAAGGCATTCGGCGTTTTGTGGCCTGGTATCGGGACTACTACAAGGTCTGATCCCCTGAGGCGTGTCACGCGCCTGCGTTACAAACGCCTGAAATGCTTTTATTGAACGAGGACAACGGATGAAAGTTACTGCCATCGGGACCGGCTATGTGGGCCTGGTCACCGGCGCCTGTCTGGCCGAGATGGGCAACCATGTGGTCTGCCTGGACGTGAATCCCGAGAAGATCCGCGTCCTCAACGACGGCGAGATCCCCATCCATGAGCCGGGCCTGCTCGAGGTCGTGCGCCGCAACGTGGCCGCGGGCCGTCTGCAGTTCACGACGGACGTCGACATGGCCGTGCAGCACGGCACGCTGCTCTTCATCGGCGTGGGCACCCCTCCCGACGAAGATGGCTCGGCCGACTTGCAGTACGTGGTCGCCGCGGCCCGCTCCATCGGCCAGCGCATGACGGACTACAAGGTCATCATCGACAAGAGCACGGTGCCCGTCGGCACGGCCGACAAGGTGAGAACCGCGATCAAGGAAGAACTGGTCAAGCGCGGTCTGGCCGACATGGCGTTCGCGGTCGTTTCCAACCCCGAGTTCCTGAAGGAAGGCGCGGCGGTCGAGGACTTCATGAAGCCCGACCGTGTCGTCGTCGGCTCGGACGACGAACAGGCCACGCTGTTGATGCGCGCCCTCTATGCGCCCTTCAACCGCACCCAGGACCGCATGCTGGTCATGGACGTCAAGAGCGCGGAGTTCACGAAGTACGCCGCCAACGCAATGCTGGCCACGCGCATCAGCTTCATGAACGAGCTGGCCCTGTTGGCCGAGAAGGTCGGCGCCGACATCGAACTGGTGCGCCGTGGCATCGGCTCCGACCCGCGCATCGGCTACCAGTTCCTCTATGCCGGTGCCGGCTACGGCGGCTCCTGCTTTCCTAAGGACGTGAAGGCCCTGGTCAAGACCGCCGCTGACAGCGGCATCCCGCTCAGGGTGCTGACGGCCGTGGAAGAGGCCAACGAGCGCCAGAAGCGCGTGCTGGTCGACAAGGTCGTTGCGCGTTTTGGCAATGACTTGAAGGGCCATCGCTTCGCGATCTGGGGCCTGGCCTTCAAGCCCAACACCGACGACATGCGCGAGGCGCCGTCCCTGGTCATCATCGATGAACTGGTCCAGCGCGGTGCGACAGTGGCTGCCTATGACCCGGTGTCGATGGCCGAGACGGCGCGGATCCTTGGGCCCCGCGACGACGTGAGCCTGGTCGACAGTGCCAAGGCCGCGCTGCAGGGCGCGGACGCGCTGCTGATCGTGACCGAGTGGAAGGAGTTCCGCACGCCGGACTTCGACGAGATCAAGACCGCCCTGAAGGCACCTGTCGTGTTCGACGGTCGCAACCTCTACGACCCCAAGCTGATGAAGGCGCTGGGCATCGACTACAGCGGCATCGGTCGCGGCTGATTGGCTGGCCTGAAATCAAAACGCCCTCCGGTGGAGGGCGTTCTTCCTGGCGAAGCGGCTGGCTGCAGCGTCAGTCGAAGGTCTTGGCGTCAGCCAGCAGCGGTGCGGCCACGTCCTTGGCCGAAAGCTGAGGCGTGATGCCGGCGAGCGGCCATTCGACGCCGATGGCGGGGTCATCCCAGCGAACCGCTCCCTCGCATTCCGGCGCGTAACGACCGCTGGTCTTGTAAAGGAAGTCCGCCGTCTCGCTGACGACGACGAAGCCGTGCGCGAAGCCCGGCGGAATCCACAGCTGGCGCTGGTTTTCAGCCGACAGCTCATAGCCCACCCAACGCCCGAAGTTGGGGCTGGAGCGGCGCATGTCCACGGCGACGTCGAAGACGGCACCCGACACGCAGCGCACCAGCTTGCCTTGTGCGTGAGGATGAAGCTGGTAGTGCAGGCCGCGCAGCACGCCACGCGACGAGCGCGAGTGGTTGTCCTGCACGAAGTGCACGTCATAGCCCAGTGCCGCATTGAAGCGCGCTTCGTTCCAGCTCTCGGTGAAGAAGCCGCGCGCGTCGCCGAAGACCTTGGGCTCGACGATGAGGACTTCGGGCAGGGCGGTGGGAGTGACGGTCAGCATCGGGCTCAGAAGACTTGTTCGGTCAGCAGCTTGAGCAGGTATTGCCCGTAGCCGTTCTTGGCCAGCGGCTTGGCCAGCACCTCGAGTTGGGCGGCATCGATCCAGCCGGCGCGGTAGGCGATTTCCTCGGGGCAGGCAACCTTCAAACCCTGGCGCTTTTCCAGCGTCGCGATGAACTGACCCGCCTCCATCAGGCTGTCGTGGGTGCCGGTGTCCAGCCAGGCGTAGCCGCGGCCCATGATCTCGACGTTGAGCTGGCCCTGACGCAAGTACTGGGCATTCACGTCGGTGATTTCAAGTTCGCCGCGAGGGCTCGGCTTGATCGCCGCCGCGATATCGCAAACCTGTTCGTCGTAGAAGTACAGGCCCGTGACGGCGTAGTTGCTCTTCGGTGCCTTGGGCTTCTCTTCGATCGATAGCGCTCGGCGCTGGGCATCGAAGTCGACGACGCCGTAGCGCTCCGGATCGGTCACGTGATAGGCGAACACGCTGGCACCGGTCGCGCGTGCGGAGGCGTTGTCCAGCAGACCGGCGAAGTCATGGCCGTAGAAGATGTTGTCGCCGAGCACAAGGGCGCTGGGGCAGTCGCCGACGAAGTCGCGGCCGAGGATGAAGGCCTGGGCCAGGCCATCGGGACTGGGCTGCACGCAGTAGCTGATATTCAAGCCCCAGCGTGAGCCGTCGCCCAGCAGCGCCTCGAACCGCGGCGTGTCCTGCGGAGTGCTGATGAGCAGGATGTCGCGGATGCCCGCCAGCATCAAGGTGCTGAGCGGGTAATAGACCATGGGCTTGTCGTAGACCGGCAGCAGTTGCTTGCTGACCGCCAGCGTGGCCGGATGCAGACGCGTGCCGGAGCCTCCGGCGAGGATGATGCCCTTGCGGTTTTTCATGACTGTCCTTGAAGGATTTCTTCGAGCATGCGTTCGACGCCGCGCTGCCAGTGCGGCAGCGTCAGGCCGAAGCGCTGCTGGAGCTTGGCGGTGGCCAGGCGGGAGTTCAGCGGTCGGGTGGCGGGCGTCGGGTAGTCGCTCGTCGGGATGGCGAGGATCTGGTCGGCCGCGACCTTGATGTCGATACCGCGGGCACGCGCGAACTCGATGACGAAGCGGGCATAGGCATGCCAGCTCGTCTCGCCGCCGGCGACGGCGTGATAGGTGCCGCTCAGCGCGGGGTTGGCCCGCGTGGCGCGCACCATGTGTGCTGACAGGTCGGCCAGCAGGTCCGCGCCTGTGGGGGCACCGACTTGGTCCACGATGACCTTGAGCTGCTCGCGCTCCTTGGCCAGGCGCAGCATGGTCTTGGCGAAGTTGCCGCCACGTGCTGCATACACCCAGCTGGTGCGCAGGATCAGGTGCTGGCAGCCGCTGGCGCGGATCGCGTCCTCGCCTTCGGCCTTGGTCGAGCCGTAGACGCTCAAGGGCGCGATGGCCGCATCTTCGGCACGAGCGTGGCTGCCGCTGCCGTCAAAGACGTAGTCGGTCGAGTAGTGGACCAGCAAGGCGCCGAGTCGCTGGGCTTCAATGGCCAGCAGTGCCGGAGCCTGCGCATTGATCGCGCGCGCCGTATCGGCGTCGCTCTCGGCCTTGTCGACGGCCGTATAGGCAGCGGCATTGACGATGACCTGGGGTGAGACGGCCTGAACGGCTGCCAGCAGCGCCTCGCGATTGCCGAGGTCGCCACCGTTGTGGCGGTCCAGCGCGACGACGTCGCCAATGACCGACAGCGAGCGCTGCAGTTCCCAGCCGAGCTGACCATTCTTGCCGAGCAGCAGGATCTTCATCACGCGCCGTATTGCTTGGAGACCCAGTCCCGGTAGGCGCCGCTTTGCACGCGGGCGACCCAGTCCGGGTGATCCAGATACCACTGCACGGTCTTGCGGATGCCGGTCTGGAAAGTCTCCGCAGGCCGCCAGCCCAGGTCGCGTTCGATCTTGCGCGCGTCGATCGCATAGCGGCGGTCGTGGCCGGGACGATCCTTCACGTAGGTGATCAGGCGTTCGTACTTGCCGGCAGGGTCGGGGCGCAGTTCGTCGAGCAGGGCGCAGACGATCTTGACGATGTCGATGTTGGCTTGCTCGTTCCAGCCGCCGATGTTGTAGGTCTCACCCAGCTTGCCGCCGGCCAGCACGGCGCGGATGCCCGAGCAGTGATCGGTCACATAGAGCCAGTCGCGGATCTGCTGGCCGTCGCCATAGACGGGCAGGTGCTTGCCCGCCAGCGCGTTGACGATCATCAGCGGGATCAGCTTCTCGGGGAAGTGATAAGGCCCGTAGTTGTTCGAGCAATTGGTCGTGACGACCGGCAGGCCATAGGTGTGGTGCCAGGCACGCACGAGGTGGTCGCTGGCGGCCTTGCTGGCCGAATACGGGCTGTTGGGCTCGTAAGGGTTGGTCTCGGCGAAAGGCGGGTCCTCGGCCTTCAGGGAGCCATAGACCTCGTCGGTCGAGACATGGTGAAAGCGGAAGGCGGACTTGGCTTCGCCCTCCAGTGCGCTCCAGTGGGCGCGAGCCGCTTCGAGCAGCGTGAAGGTGCCTTCCACGTTGGTGCGCATGAAGGCGCCAGGGCCGCTGATCGAGCGGTCCACATGGCTCTCGGCCGCGAAGTGCACGACGGCGCGCGGCAGATGCTTGGCCAGCAGCGAGTCGATGAGGGCGCGATCACAGATGTCGCCCTTGACGAAGATGTGCCGGGCGTCGCCGTCCAGCGAAGCGAGGTTCTCGAGATTGCCCGCGTAGGTCAGCACGTCGAGGTTGACGACGGGCTCGTCGGACTGGCGCAGCCAGTCGAGCACGAAGTTGCTGCCGATGAAGCCGGCGCCGCCGGTGACAAGGATGGTCATCTTGGGATGTGTTGTGTGAATGCGGCCAGATACAAGTGGCCGCATTGTCCAACAGTGCCCACGCCATCAGCGGCGGCTCTCGCGCCCGTCTTGAGAAGCGCGGGCCCTGAGCAAGGCCGGCCTAAGTCCGGCCGTAGGTGTCTTCGAAGCGGACGATGTCGTCCTCGCCCAGGTAGGAGCCGGACTGAACTTCAATGATCTCCAGCGGCACCTTGCCCGGGTTGGCCAGGCGGTGGGTCTGGCCGAGCGGGATGTAAGTGCTCTGGTTCTCGGTCAGCAGGATGGTTTTGTCGCCGTTGACGATCTCGGCGGTGCCGCTGACGACGATCCAATGTTCGGCGCGGTGGTGGTGCATCTGCAGGCTCAGGGACGCGCCCGGCTTGACCATGATGCGCTTGACCTGGAAGCGCTCGCCTGAGTCGATGCTGTCGTACCAACCCCAGGGACGGTGCACCTTGCGGTGCAGCGCGTGCTCGCCGCGCTGCTCGGCGCCCAGGCGGTTGACGATCTGCTTGACCTCCTGGCTGCGCGCGCGGTCGCTGACCAGCACGGCGTCGGCCGTCTCGACGACGACGATGTCGGTCAGGCCGACGACGCCGACCAGGCGGCTGGTGGCATGCACCAGCGTGTTCCGGCTGTCGGCAAACAGCGCATCACCCACGAAGGCGTTGCCGCTTGCGTCCTTTTCAGCCACCTGCCAGACGGCCTCCCAGGCCCCGAGGTCATTCCAGCCGGCATCCAGGGCAACCATGCGCAGCGAGATGTCGGTGCCAGGGCAGCGCTCCATGACGGCGTAGTCGACGGACTCGCTGGGCACGGCGGCGAATTCGGCCTTGCCCGGACGCACGAACTTGGCGTCGGTCTTGCGTGCAGCCCAGGCTGCGCGCGTTGCGGTCGCGATATCGGGGCGGAAACGTTCCAGCGCCTTCATCCAGACGCTGGCGCGCAGCACGAACATGCCGCTGTTCCAGTAGTAGTCGCCTTCGGCCAGATAGCGCTGGGCGGTCTCCAGGTCGGGCTTCTC
>JAEKLF010000043.1 GCA_019509985.1 Burkholderiales bacterium
TGACGACGTCGACGCGGGGCACCTCGGCATCGAGCAGCGCGGCGTCGGCCTTCTGGGCCAGAGCGCGTACCTGCACGCCGGGGTTGAGGGCGGCCATGCGCGCGGCGGCGGACTCGACCTTGAGCCGGTCCAGGCTGCTCATGTCGTGGGCGATCTGGCGCTGCAGGTTGGTCAGCGACACGCTGTCGTGGTCGACCAGCGTGATGCGGCCCACGCCGGCGGAGGCCAGGTACAACGCCACCGGCGAGCCCAGGCCGCCGGCACCGATGACCAGGGCCTTGGCATCGATCAGGCGCTGTTGGCCCTCGATGCCGATCTCGTCCAGCAGCAGGTGGCGGGAATAGCGCAGCAGGTCGTCGTCGTTCATGGCATCAGGATAGTGGGTCGGGCCAAAGAGGTTCGCTCATGCTGCGGCGCATCGCTTCGATGAAATAGCGCAGCCGCGCGCTTGGTGCCGGCGGGTTGGGATACAGCAGGTGTACCGGTAGGGCCGCGCCACGCCAGCGCGGCAGCAGGCGGACGAGGCGGCCTTCGGCGATGTCCTTCTGCACGGTCCAGCCCGACACCAGCGCCGCGCCCAGGCCCAGCCGGACGGCTTCGCGCGTGGCGTAGAGGCTGTCCGTGGCCAGCACGGGGCGGATGGCCAGGCGGTGGCGCACGCCGTCGTCGCGCTCCAGCTGCAGCTCCTGGCGGTAGAAGGTGGAGATCGCGATCCACGGCAGCTCGGCAAGCGCGTCGGGCTCTTCCGGCGTGCGGCCGGCCAGCAGCTCGGGCGAGGCCACCAGCACCCGCGGCACGCTCGCCAGCGGGATGGCGACGACGGCGCCCTGGGCCGTGCCGCCGACGCGGATGGCGCAGTCCAGGCCTTGCTCGATGAAGTTGGGCGTGGCGTCGTTCAGCAGCCAGTCCACGCGCAGGCCGGGGGCCTCCTTCAGCGCGCGTACCAGCGGCGCGATCAGGTGCGCCTGGCCGAAGGCGTGCGGCACCTGCACGCGCAGCAACCCCGTCGGCCGCGCAGGCTCGGCGCGCAGCGATTGCTCGAAGTCCTCCCAGTCGGCGGCCAGCGCCTTGGCGCGTTCGAGCGCTCGCTCGCCCATCTCGGTCAGGCGCAGCGCGTGCGTGGAACGCTGGATCAGCGGCTGGCCGAACTGCTGCTCCAGCGCCTGCAGCCGCCGGCTGACGGTGGGCTGGGTCGTGCCCAGCTGGCGCGCCGCGGCCGACAGGCTGCCGGCTTCGACGATGCGGATGAAGGTCTGCATCAGCTGCAGGCGGTCGGAGGTCGTGCTCAATGGATTGCCTTGGTGCTGCGCACGCCGGAATTCGCCCTTGGGGGCGGCCCGGCGGGCTCATGCATCTAGCGTATGGCAGTCAGTCGAGCCCTGCGTCTAGCGGGGTTTGTCGGCGGCCGCCACACTGCCGGTGCTATGAAGTCCATTCCCACCGTCACCCCGCTCAGCCCCGCGCTGACCCTGTTGCTCGCCACGGCCACGGGCCTGGCCGTGGCCTCCATCTACTACGTGCAGCCGCTGCTCGGCCTGCTGTCCGCGCAGTTCGGTGTCGGCAGCGCCACCATTGGCCTGTTGCCGACGCTGACCCAACTGGGCTATGGCGCCGCCATCCTGCTGCTGTCGCCGCTGGGCGACCGTTTCGACCGCCGCCGCATCATCGTCGTCAAGGCCGCGGCGCTGGTCGCGGCGCTGGCCTTCGCCGCGTTGGCGCCCGGCTTTGCGGCCCTGTGCGCGGCCAGCGTCGTCATCGGCCTGACGGCGACGCTGGCGCAGGACCTGGTGCCGGCCGCGGCCACGCTGGCGCCCGAGGCCGAGCGCGGCAAGCGCGTCGGCCAGGTCATGACGGGTCTGTTGCTGGGCATCCTGCTGTCGCGCGTGGCCAGCGGCTCACTGGCGGCGCTGGCCGGCTGGCGGACCGTCTACGCGGTGGCCGCCGTCGCTGTCGCGACGCTGATCCCCTTGTTGTGGCGCGGCCTACCGCGCTTCGTGCCGGCGACGCAGGCGGGTTATGGCTCGTTGCTGGCGTCGATGGCCGGGCTGTGGATGAAGCACGCGCCGCTGCGCCGCGCAGCGTTGGCGCAGGGGCTGCTGAGCGTGGCCTTCAGCGCGTTCTGGTCGACGCTGGCCCTGGTGCTGGCCGGGCCGGAGTACGGCCAGGGCAGCGCGGTGGCGGGCGCCTTTGGCCTGGCGGGCGCGGCAGGTGCGCTGGCCGCGCCGCTGGCCGGCGGCATGGCCGACAGGCGCGGGCCGCAGGCGGTCATCCGGGTCGGCGCGCTGCTGGTGTTCGTCGCCTTTGCCGTGCAGGCACTGGCGCCCGCGTCGCTGTGGCTGCTGGTGGCCGTGGCGGTCGTCTTCGACCTCGGCGTGCAGGCCGCGCTGGTCTCGCACCAGAGCGTCATCTACAGCCTCGACCCTGCCTCGCGCAGCCGCCTGAATGCCGTGCTGGTCAGCTCGATGTTCGTCGGCATGGCCAGCGGCGCGGCGCTGGGCTCAGCGCTGCTGTCGGCCTGGGGCCCGCGGGCGGTGCCGGCGCTCGGCGCGCTGGCGGCGCTCGGCGCGTTGGCAGTCACGCGGTCCCGTTGAGCAAAAAAAGCGGGCCTCGTGAGAGGCCCGTGTGCTTGAAAAGGTTGGAGCGACCGCTTACTCGGTCTTGGCCTCGGCCTTGCGTTCCAGCGCCGTTTTGGAGGCGATGACCGGCTGGCCCTTGAGCTGGTTCAGCGCCTGGGCGAGCGGGAAGTCTTCCGTCGAGCCGAACTCGGGCAGGGGCTTGGGCGGCTCGGCGCGCTTGGCGTACTCGGCTTCGAGCTTGACGCGGGCTTCCTCGCGGGCCTTGGCGCGGACCTCGTTGTCCTCGGGGCCGTTGTTGAGGTGCTTCTCCAGGTCGGCCTCACGCATGCGCAGTGCGGCGAAGACATTGCCCTCGGCGGTTTCGTCCAGCATGACGTCGGGCACGATGCCCTTGGCCTGGATGGAGCGGCCGCTCGGCGTGTAGTAGCGCGCCGTCGTGATCTTCAGGGCTGTCTCCGGGCCGAGCTGGCGTACGGTCTGCACCGAGCCCTTGCCGAAGGTCTGGGCGCCCATGACGGTGCCGCGGTGATGGTCCTGCAGCGCACCGGCGACGATCTCGCTGGCGCTGGCCGAGCCTTCGTTGACCAGCACGACCAGCGGCACGGTCTTCAGCGCGATGGGCAGGTGCTTGAGCGGGTCGTCGCTGCTGCGGCGGCGGTAGTCGTCGGGGTTGGCCTTGTAGCTGGCCTTGGACTCGGCGATCTGGCCGTTGGTCGACACGACCTCGACGTCCCTGGGCAGGAAGGCGGCCGAGACAGCCACGGCGCCATCGAGCAGGCCGCCCGGGTCGTTGCGCAGATCGAGCACGAGACCCTTCAGGTGGGGCTCCTGCTTGTAGATGTCCTCGAGCTTCTTGGCGAAGTCGTCGACGGTGCGGTCCTGGAACTGGCTGACGCGGATCCAGGCATAGCCCGGCTCGACGACCTTGGCGCGCACGCTCTGGACCTTGATCTCCTCGCGCACGATGGTCACGGGGAAGGTGCGGTTCTCGGCCTTGCGGTAAATGGTCAGCGCGACCTTGGTCGACGGGTCGCCGCGCATCTTCTTGACCGCCTGGTCGATGGTCATGCCGCGCACGGCCGTGTCGTCGATGCGGCTGATCAGGTCGCCGCTCTTCAGGCCGGCGCGGAAGGCGGGCGAGCCTTCGATGGGGGAGACGATCTTGACCAGGCCGTCTTCCATGCCGATCTCGATGCCGACGCCGACGAACTTGCCGGTCGTGCCCTCACGGAATTCCTTGAAGGTCTTCTTGTCGAAGAACTGGGAATGCGGGTCGAGCCCGGACACCATGCCGGCGATCGCGTCGTTGATCAGCTTCTTTTCGTCGACTGCTTCGACGTAGTCGCTCTTGACGAGGCCGAAGACCGCAGCGAGCTGCTGCATTTCGTCCAAAGGCAGCGGCGAGAGGCTGCTGCGGGCGTTGGCCTGGAGTTGCATCGTGGTGAGTGCACCTGCGACGGCACCGAGGGCAACCCAACCGGCGACTTTCAATTTGGAGCTCATGCGGGCGAGTCCTGTATCAACGTGGTCCTGTCGAAACAGCTTGACAGGTGCGTCGAGTGTAGCCGCGGGGTCGTGTAAGACAGGGTCGATTTACCCGCCGGAAACCCTTCAAATCGGGCATGGAGTGACGTAGTTGACGGGTGGCCGCCGTGCCGGAAGTCACTCGTTACAGCCCGCTGCGTCTAGCAACGTAGCTTCTGCCCCGCCAGCGTGCAGCTGGCGAGCGGCTGGCCCAGCGCGTCAAAGGCCTGCAGCTGCCAGCCCTCGGGCGTGGCCGTCAGCAGCGACAGGCCGTAGTCGGTGTGCGCCTCGAAGGTCTCCAGCCGTGCGCCCGGGGCGAGCTCGGTCTTCAGCGCCGCCGCCGCGTTCACGTGGCCCAGGCCGGCCGAGCCGCCGTTGCCGATGACCAGCGTGGCCGGCTGGTTGGTGGCGAAGCCCATCGCCTGGTGCATGTGGATGTGGCCGTGAATGGTCGCCTCCACCCCCGCGGGGAAGAGCCGGCCGGGCTGGCTGTCCTGCAGCAGCGGCGTGAGGCCCGAATGGGCCGGCTTGGCCGTGCCGAGCAGGTTGGGGCTGAAGGCCAGGCTGGGGTGGTGGTTGACGAACAGGCTCTGGGCACGGTCCTGGGTCAGCACGGCGACGCGGTCGAGCTGCTCCCGCCAGTGCGTCCAGGCCGACGAGGCGACGGGCGGCGTGGCGCTGCCGACCTCGGAGGAGTCGAAGACGATGAGCTGGCTGCGCGGCGACAGCGGCACGGCGAAGGGGGCAGTGAAGTCGGCGTTGTTGACGCTGCCCGCGGCCACCTCGGGCTCGCAAACGCGGGCGGCGCCGGTCTCGGCGTCCAGGTAGCGCAGCCAGCCCTGGCCGGCGCGGGCGCAGGCCTCGTGGTTGCCCCGCACGAAGACCCAGGGCACGGCGGCCAGCAGTGCGCGGGCGGGCTGGAAGAAGTCGGCCTGCCAGGTGTCATCGCCATAGCCCCAGGGGCTGCCGGCGCAGCCGGGTAGCAGGGCGGGGCAGGGGCTTTCGCGGTAGTGGTAGTCGCCGACGTGGATGACCAGGTCGGGCTTGAGCGCCAGCGCCCGCGCCAGCACGCGCGGGAAGGGCCAGTCGGCGGCGTCGTTGCAGGACTGGTAGGCGTGGTCCGAGGCCTTCAGACGGCAGCCGGTGTCGCCGATGACGACGATGCGGCGTGCCTCGGCGGCCGGTGCCTGCAGCGTGACGCCGCCGACCTGCACGCTGGCAGCATCGGTGGGCCAGGCGGCCTCGCAGGCGCGCAGCGTGAAGCGGGTGGGCTTGGCCTCAGGCTGCTTGTTGCCGGGCGGCGGCGGCTCGTCGCCGGGCGCGCTGCGCTGGCGCATCGCCGCGTTGCCGCCGGGCCAGACCAGCGTCGGGCAGGTCGCGTCGGCCGTCAGCGCGCGCACGGCCCAGGCGGGGCCGGCGACGGCCTGCACCCAGGCCTGCTGCAGGCCGATGGGGGGGGGCGGCCCGGCGGGCGGTGGCGGCGTGGCGCAGCCGGCCAGCGCCAGCAGGGTGGTCAGCAGGACAGGGAGGATGAAATGGTTCATGAGCGATCAACCGTGTGAGCGGCGCGAGATTAGCGGCACGCCGGCCTGCGCCAAGCTGTAGATTGCCGGCCCATTCCGACTGTGCCGCCATCCCATGTCTGCAGCCCTGCGCCTCGCCCTGCTTGCTTTTGCTTTCGCGCCGACGGCCTTCGCGGCCCAGATCGGCGTCATCCCGCCGGCGCTGCCGCTGACCGCCGAGCGCGTCGCGGCGCTGCCCGAGGCCCGGCAGCGACCATGGCTGGACTACCTTGCCCGCTCCGACGCGCAGCGCGCGGCGGACCGGGCCGCGCTCGCGGGCGAGCGCCAGGGTTTGACCGCCTGGCCCGCGCCGCCCGACGGCGGCCATGCCGAGGCCAGCATGCCGCTGGACAAGCCGCCGGCCTGGTATGGCGACGACGCCGCGCTGCGGGTGGCGCGCAACATCCTGAGCTTCCAGACGCCGGCCGGCGGCTGGGGCAAGAACCAGCCGCGCGACCGGCCGCCGCGCCAGCCCGGCCAGGCCTATGTGGCCGACAACAACCTCAAGCGGCCGACGCCGGGCGACTTCGACCTGGCCGCGGACCCGCAGTGGAGCTATGTCGGCACCATCGACAACGACGCGACCATCACCGAGATCCGTTTCCTGGCCAAGGTGGCCGCGCGGCTGCCGGGCGAGGCGGGTGACGTCTACCGCCAGGGGGTGCAGCGCGGCCTGGCCTATCTGCTGCTCGCGGAGTTCCCGGGCGGCGGCTGGCCGCAGGTCTGGCCGCTGCAGGGCGGCTATCACGACGCGATCACGCTGAACGACAACGCCCTGGTCGAGGTGGCCGAGCTGATGGGCCATGCGGCGCGCGGCGAGGCCGAGCTGCGCTTCCTGCCCGTGTCGCTGCGTGCCGCGGCCGCCGACGCCGAAGGGCGGGCCGTGCGGCTGCTGCTCGCGACGCAGGTCCGCATCGACGGCCGACCCACGCTGTGGGCCCAGCAGCATGACCCGCTGACGCTGGCGCCCGCCTCGGCGCGCAACTACGAGCCGCCGGCGCTGTGCAGCGGCGAAAGCGCGCAGGCGCTGCTCTTCCTGATGAGCGTGCCGCGCCCGTCGCCCGCCGTCGTCGAGGCGGTGAACGGCGGCATGAAGGCGCTGCGGTCATTGGCGGTGCAGGACCGCGCCTGGGTCAAGGTCGACGAGGCCCAGGGCCGGCGTCTGATCGAGCAGCCCGGCGCCGGGCCGCTGTGGGCGCGCTACTACGACGCGACGACGCTCAAGCCCGTGTTCGGCGATCGCGACAAGAGCCTGCACGACGACGTCAACGACCTCAGCCTGGAGCGCCGCAACGGCTATGCCTGGTGGGGCAACTGGCCGGTGAAGGCGCTGGCGGCCTATGACGCCTGGGCGGCGAAGTGGCTCAAGCCGTCTTCCTGAGCTCGAAGCGCTTGATGTCGCCGACGACGAAGAGGTAGCAGGCGACCGCCACGAGCGCATTGGCCGCGACGAACACCAGGGCGGCGTTGAACGAGCCTGTGCCCTTGACCAGGTAGCCGATGACGATGGGCGTCGTGATGCCCGCCGTGTTGCCGAAGGTGTTGAACAGCGCGCCGGACAGGCCGGCGATCTCCTTGGGCGAGGTGTCCGACACGACGGCCCAGCCGAGCGCCCCGAGGCCCTTGCCGAAGAAGGCCAGCGACATGATGGCGACGACGACAACCGAGCTGTCGACGAAGTTGCAGACGATCATGCTGGTGCTCAGCAGCATGCCGATGACGATGGGCGTCTTGCGCGCCACGGTCAGCGTCTTGCCACGGCGCAGCAGCCAGTCCGAGATCAGCCCGCCGAGCACGCCGCCGGCAAAGCCGCAGATGGCCGGCAGCGCCGCGACGAAGCCGGCGTTCAGGATGGACATGCCGCGCTCCTTGACGAGGTAGACGGGGAACCAGGTCAGAAAGAAGTAGGTCAGCGTCGTGATGCAGTACTGGCCCACGTAGACGCCCATCAGCATGCGGTTGGACAGCAGCTGCTTGATGTAGCCCAGCTTGGGCGAGTTGGGCGCGAAGCTGCGGCTTTGCGTGCCGGGCTGGTCCATGTTGACCAGTGCGCCACCGGCGGCGATGTAGTCCAGCTCGGCCTGGTTGACGCTCGGGTGGGTCTTGGGCGTGAACACGGCCTTCAGCCAGACCGCGCTCAGCACCAAGCCCAGCAGGCCCATGACGACGAAGACCGCCGGCCAGCCATAGCTGTGCGTGATCCAGCCCATCAACGGCGCGAACAGCACGGTGGCGAAGTACTGCGCCGAGTTGAAGATGGCCGAGGCCGTGCCGCGCTCGTTGGCCGGGAACCAGGACGCGACGATGCGGCCATTGGCGGGGAAGGACGGCGCCTCCGCCGCGCCGACCAGGAAGCGCAGCGCGAACAGCACGACCACGGCCGTCGTGGCCGTGGCGGTCAGGAAGCTGATGCCGCCCTGCAGCAGCGTGAAGATCGACCACAGGAAGATGCTGGCCGCGTAGACGGTCTTGGAGCCGAAGCGGTCCAGCAGCCAGCCGCCGGGCAGCTGGGCGATGACGTAGGACCAGCCGAAGGCCGAGAACACATAGCCCATCGTGACGGCATCGATGCCCAGTTCCTTGGAGAGGGCCGGGCCGGCGATGGACAGCGTGGCGCGGTCGGCGTAGTTGATCGTCGTGACGATGAAAAGCATCGCCAAGATCAGGTAGCGCTTGCGCGTTCGGGTGGCGCTGCTGGCGGCGTGGGGCGGTACTTGGGCGGCAGTGGCGGTGTTCATGTCTGTCTCCGGAGGAATGCAGCGGCCCCGTCTTCTGCGGACGGGTCTGGCGAAATGGGGTGGGTCAGGCCTGCGTGTAAGCGGTCTTCACCGTCGTGTAGAACTCGGCGGCGTGGCGGCCCTGCTCGCGCGGGCCGTAGCTGCTGCCCTTGCGGCCGCCAAAGGGCACGTGGTAGTCCACGCCGGCCGTCGGCAGGTTGACCATGACCATGCCGGCCTGCGAGTGGCGCTTGAAGTGGGTGGCGTGCTTGAGCGAGGTGGTTGCGATGCCGGCCGCGAGGCCGAAGGGCGTGTCGTTGGACAGCGCCAGCGCATGCTCGTAGTCACGGGCGCGCAGCACGCTGACCACCGGGCCGAAGACCTCTTCGCGGTTGATGCGCATGTCGGGCGTCGTGTCGGTGATCAGCGCCGGCGCCAGATAGAAGCCCGGCGCGCCGTCGGCGTTGCGGTCGATGCGCTCGCCGCCCTGCGCGAGCTTGCCGCCCTCGCCCTGCGCGATGCCGAGGTAGTCGACGTCCTGGCCGAGCTGGTTGGCGTCGACGACGGGGCCGATGTCGGTGCCGGCCTTGCGCGCGTCGTCCACCTTCAGCGTCTTCATCCTCTCGACCATGGCCGCGATGAAGCGGTCGTGGATGCCCTCGGTGACGATGAGGCGCGAGGACGCCGTGCAGCGCTGGCCGGTCGAGAAGAAGCCGCTGTTGACGGCGGCGTTCACGGCCACGCCGAGGTCGGCATCGTCCAGCACGATCATCGGGTTCTTGCCGCCCATCTCGAGTTGGAACTTGGCCATGCGGCCGTCAGCCCGATTTATGCAGGCCGCGGCCACCTTCTGACCCGTGGCGACCGAGCCGGTGAAGCTGATGCCTGCCACACGCGGGTCGTTCAGCAGCTTCTCGCCGACGATCGAGCCGCGGCCCATGACGAGGTTGAACACGCCCGCCGGCAGCCCGCTGCGCGACAGGATCTCGGCCAGCGCCCAGGCTGAGCCCGGCACGAGGTCGGCCGGCTTGAAGACGACGCAGTTGCCGTAGGCCAGGGCCGGCGCGATCTTCCAGGCGGGGATGGCGATGGGGAAGTTCCACGGCGTGATCAGGCCGACCACGCCGATGGCTTCGCGTGTGACCTCAATGCCCACGCCGGGGCGCACCGAGGGCAGGCTCTCGCCGCCGGGCCGCAGCGCCTCGCCGGCGAAGAACTTGAAGATGTAGCCGGCGCGGGCGACTTCGCCGATGGCCTCGGGCAGGGTCTTGCCTTCCTCGCGGGCCAGCAGGTCACCGAGCTCGGCGCGGCGGGCCAGGATCTCGGTGCCGACGGTGTCGAGGATGTCGAAGCGCTGCTGCGGCGTGGACAGGCTCCAGGCCGGGAAGGCGGCGCTCGCGGCGGAGATGGCAAGGTCTGCTTGCGCGACGTCGGCCTGCGCGTATTCGCCGACCAGGTCGCGGGTGTCGGACGGGTTGATGTTGCGCGAGACGGCGTGGCCGTCCAGCCATTCGCCGGCGATGAGGTTCTTGAACATTTGGGGTACTGCTTTCAGCGGTCAAGCGCGGGGCGCTTGGGGTTGAAGGTCCAGCCGGGGATCAGGTATTGCATCGCGATCGCGTCGTCGCGAGCGCCCAGGCCGTGCTGCTTGTACAGCGCGTGCGCTTTCTCGACTTCGGCCATGTCCAATTCCACACCGAGGCCCGACCTTTCAGGCACCTTGACGTGGCCGCCGACGATCTGCAGCGGCTCCTTCGTCAGGCGCTGGCCGTCCTGCCAGATCCAGTGCGTGTCGATGGCCGTGACCTTGCCGGGTGCGGCGGCGCCGACGTGGGTGAACATCGCCAGCGAGACGTCGAAGTGGTTGTTGGAGTGCGAGCCCCAGGTCAGGCCCCAGTCGCGGCAAGTCTGGGCGACGCGCACGCTGCCGGCCATGGTCCAGAAATGCGGGTCGGCCAGCGGGATGTCCACGCTCTGCAGCGACAGCGCGTGGCTGAGCTGGCGCCAGTCCGTGGCGACCATGTTGGTGGCCGTGGGCAGGCCAGTGGCACGGCGGAACTCGGCCATGACCTCGCGGCCGGAGAAGCCGTCCTCGGCCCCGCAGGGGTCTTCGGCGTAGGCCAGCACGCCGCGCATGTCGCGCAGCAGGCGGATCGCGTCCTTCAGCAGCCAGCCGCCGTTGGGGTCCAGCGTCACGCGGGCGTCGGGGAAGCGCTCGTGCAAAGCCCGGATGGCCTCGACCTCCTCGTCGCCGCGCAGCACGCCGCCCTTGAGCTTGAAGTCGTTGAAGCCATAGCGCTCGCGGGCCGCTTCGGCGAGCCTCACGACAGCCTCGGGCGTGAGCGCGACCTCGTGGCGCAGGCGGCTCCAGGCGTTGTCGGCGCCGGGCTCGGCGTTGTAGGGCAGGTCGGTCTTGGACTTGTCGCCAACGTAGAACAGATAGCCCAGCATCTCGACCGCGTCGCGCTGCTGGCCTTCGCCGAGCAGGGCCGCGACCGGCACACCGAGGTGCTGGCCGAGCAGGTCCAGGAAGGCCGACTCGATGGCCGTGGCCGCGTGGATGGTGGTGCGCAGGTCGAAGGTCTGCAGGCCGCGGCCGCCGGCATCGCGGTCGGCGAAGCGCTGGCTGACCTGCTGCAGCACTTTCTGATGCGAGCCGATGGGCTGGCCGATGACCAGTTGGCGCGAGTCCTCCAGCGTCTGGCGGATCTTCTCGCCGCCGGGTACTTCGCCCACGCCGGTGTGGCCGGCGCTGTCGGTCAGGATCAGCAGGTTGCGCGTGAAGAAGGGCGCGTGCGCGCCGCTCAGATTGAGCAGCATGCTGTCGCGCCCCGCGACCGGGATGACGCGCAGCTCTTTGATGATGGGAGTGGAATTCATGGTGTCCAGAGCATGGTGCCTTGCCCAGTGGCACCCAGGGAACTGGCTTGGCCAGGCCGTCGGGTGCGCCCCCCTTGAGGGGGAGGCGCGTGAGCGCCTCGGGGACGGGCTCATTCAATCTGCGGTGATCTTGCGATCCACGATGACCTTCTTCCAGCGCGCGAATTCGCTGGCCTGGAAGGCGGTGAACTGTTCGGGTGTGTTGCCGACGATCTCGAAACCCTGCTCCAGCAGCTTCGGCTTCACGTCCGGCGCATTCAGCGCGGCGACAACAGCACCGTGCAGCTTGGCCTTGATGTCCGCCGGCAGGCCCTTGGGCGCCGCCACGGCCTGCCACGAATAGACCTGCACGCCCTTGATGCCCAGTTCGTCCAGCGTCGGCACATCGGGCTGCACCGGCGAGCGCTTGGCGCTGGTGATGCCAAGCGCGCGCAGCTTGCCGGCCTTGATCTGCGGCAGCGCGGTGTTGATATTCATGAAGCTGGAGTCCACCTGGTTGCCCAGCAGGTCGGTCATGACCGGGCCGCCGCCCTTGTAGGGAATGTGCAGGCCGCTCGTGCCCGTCTGCTGCCAGAACAACTCGGCCGTGATGTGGTCGCTGCTGCCGTTGCCCGAGGTGCCGAAGCTCATCTTGTCGGGGTTGGCCTTCATGAAGGCCAGCACGTCGGCTATTGCCTTGTGCGGCGACGCGGCCGGCACGACGAGCACGTTGGGCGCCTGCACGGCAACGGTGATGAAGTCCAGGTCCTTGGTCGGGTCGTAGCCGATGTTCTTCATCAGGTGCGGGCCGATGACCAGCGGGCCCAGGGACGTGACGAGGACGGTGTAGCCATCCGGCGCCGCCCGCTTGACAGCGACGGTGCCGATGGTGCCGCCCGCACCACCGCGGTTGTCGACGACGAAGCTGCCGCCGAGCTTCTCCTGCAGCTTGACGCTCAGCATGCGCGCGATGGCGTCGGTGGAGCCGCCCGGCGGGAAGGGCACGAGCAGGGTCACGGGCTTGGCGGGCCAGGCCTGGGCCATGGCGGTGCCTGCCATGGAAAGAGCCGTGAGGCTCAGCAGCACGGAGGTCAGCAGTCGCTTCATGTCTTGTCTCCTGGAGATGTTCTGGGGGGCGGTTTATTGCGGGCCGAGCTTGGAGATCAGCGCGCTGAGCTGGTCGACCTCGGCGGGCAGCATGTCCGACAGCGGCGGGCGCACCGGGCCGGCGGTGTGGCCCACGAGCGTGGCGCCGGCCTTCACGATGGACACGGCATAGCCCTCGCCCTTGTTGCGCAGCGCGACATAGGGGATGAAGAAGTCGCGGATCAGGCGGTCGCAGGTGGCGGTGTCGTTGGCTGCATGGGCGTTGTAGAACTCCATCGCCGTCTTGGGGATGAAGTTGAAGACGGCGGACGAGTAGACCGGGCAGCCCATGGCCTTGTAGGCACCGGCGAACAGCTCGGCCGTGGGCAGGCCGCCCAGGTAGGCGAAGCGGTCGCCCAGCGTCTGGCGGATGGAGACGAACTTTTCGATGTCGCCCAGGCCGTCCTTGAAACCGATCAGGTTGGGGCAGCGGTCGGCCAGCACCAGCAGCGACGCGGGCGTCAGCTTGCAGGCGCCGCGGTTGTAGACGACAACGCCGAACTTGACGCTCTTGCAGACGGCCTCGACGTGATTGATGAGGCCTTCCTGGCTGGCTTCCGTCAGGTAGTGGGGCAGCAGCAGCACGCCTTGGGCGCCGAGGCGCTCGGCTTCCTGTGCGTACTGGATGGCGACGCGGGTGCCGCCGCCGGCGCCGGCCAGGATGGGCGTGCGGCCACGGCAGGTGTCGAGCGCCACTTTGATGATGTCGCTGTACTCGCCCGGCTCCAGCGAGAAGAACTCACCCGTGCCGCCCGCTGCGAACAGCGCTGAGGCCCCGTAGGGCTGCAGCCATTCCAGACGGTCGGCATAGGGCTTGGGCGCGAAGTTCAGCTGCGCGTCGAAGTCGGTCAGCGGGAAAGACAGCAGGCCGGCTTGCAGGACGGCTTTTAGTTCTTGGGGCGACATGGGCTGGTCTCCGGGATGGTGGGACGGGGGGATACGACGCCAGGCGTCACTGTTGTATGTCATCGTACAACTGACATCGGCTCTCAACAAGCCTAGGGCGAATACCTAGAAGTCTCCGCACGTGTAAAGCATGCTTGACAGCTCGTCCGGAACGCCGCCATAGTCAAGCATGCTTTACATCCAGGATCAGGAATGCCTTTGACCCGATTCAGCCGATCCGCCCTCAGCGCGATCTTTTGGAGCCAGTGGGCGTATTGGTGCACTTTGGGTATGGCCATCTGGGCCTACTTCGTCATGCCCGGCGGAAGTGTCCGCACCGCGCTCATCCTCACGCCCGTCATGCCGGGCGTGCTCGTCTTCGCCGTCTGCTACTGGCTGTACCGATCGTGCGACGAGTACATCCGGCTGAGGACCCTGCAGGCAGCCACGCTCACCGCATGCGCCGTTGCGCTGCTGTGCCTGGTCTATTTCCTGCTCGAGCTGGTGGGCCTGCCCAAGCTGAGCATGATGTGGGTCCACGTCGTGGGCTGGAGCGTCTTCAACGCGCAGATGTTGTGGCTGGTCCTGCAGGCCCGATGAAGAACCGCCTTCCCGAATTGCGCGCCGAATGCGGCTGGACGCAGGGCGAGCTGGCGACGCGTTTGCGCGTGTCCCGGCAATCGGTCAATGCGATCGAGACCGAGCGTTACGAGCCCAGCTTGGCGCTGGCTTTCGCCATTGCCGAGTTGTTCGGCCAGCCCATCGAGGCGATCTTTCTCGTCAGGCCCGGTGCCGCCCGCTGAGCCGCCCGGCACTCAGGCGGACTGTGCTTGTGCGCGGCGGCGACGTTCGCGACTGTTGCTCAAATGGGTGCGCATGGCCGCGCGAGCGGATTCGGCATCCTGGCTGGTGATGGCGTCGAGGATGCTTTCATGTTCGGCGTTCACGCGCCGCATGTAGGCCAGGCGCTCGGCACCCATGTCGACGCTCGGCTCCAGGCGGGCCCGCGGGATGATCTGGCTTCCCAGCGTCGCCATCAGCTCGGCGAAGTGACCGTTCTGCGTCGCGCGGGCAATCTCGAGGTGGAACTGGAAGTCAGCCGCCACCGAGTCCTGGCCAGCCTCCACCGCCGCGATGACGGCATCCAGCGCCTTGCGCAGCGCGGCGAGGTTGTCGGCCGTGCGCCGCTGGGCGGCCAGGCCCGCGGCCTCCGTCTCCAGGCCGATGCGCAGCTCTAGCACGGCGATGACGTCCTGCAGCGTGCTGAACTGCTCCGGCGTGATCTTGAAGGACGGCCCGTCGCCGGGGCCGAGGACGAAGGTGCCGATGCCGTGCCGTGTCTCGACCAGCCCGGCCGCCTGCAGCTTGGAGATGGCCTCGCGCACGACGGTGCGGCTGACGTCGAACTCGCCCATGATGGCCGCCTCGGTCGGCAGCTTGTCGCCCGGCCGCAGCTGGCCGGCGCGGATGCGGTCTCCGAGCGAATCCACCAGTTCGAGGGCCAGCGTGCGGGGCCGGCGGCGGGCCAACGGCGAGTGAGGGGCGTGCATTCGCGGGTTTTCCCGGAGTTTTGAAACGGTCGCGCCGTCTAAAGTGGCGTAAGTTGTACGACAACTAGACGACGTACAACATCAACTGTAGCCCCGCCTCGGCCCGCCATGACTGCTGTTTCCCCCCGTCCACCCCTGACGCTGCGCATGCGCGCCGAGGACAACGTCGCCATCGTCGCCAATGACGGTGGCCTGCCCGAGGGCACGCTGCTGCCCGATGGCATTCCTGGCGCCGGCCTCATGCTGCGTGACAAGGTGCCGCAAGGCCACAAGGTCGCGCTGCGTGACATCGCCGAAGGCGAGGTGGTGATGCGCTACGCGGTGCCCATCGGTTATGCACTGAAGGCCATCCCCGCAGGCAGCTGGGTGCATGAGCGCCTGCTGCAGATGCCCGCGGCCCGCGCGCTCGAAGGCTTGCCCATCGCCACCGTGAAGCCGCCCGCGGCCGAGCCGCTGGAGGGCTACACCTTCGAGGGCTACCGCAACAAGGACGGCTCGGTGGGCACGCGCAACATCCTGGCCATCACGACGACCGTGCAATGCGTGGCCGGCGTTGTCGCGCAGGCCGTGGCGCGCATCAAGGCCGAGCTGCTGCCGCGCTACCCCAACGTCGACGACGTCATCGGCCTGGAGCACAGCTACGGCTGCGGCGTGGCCATCGACGCGCCGGACGCCGTCATCCCCATCCGCACGCTGAAGAACATCTCGCTGAACCCGAACTTCGGTGGCGAAGTCATGGTGGTCAGCCTCGGCTGCGAGAAGCTGCAGCCCGCGCGCCTGCTGCCGCCGGGCTCCTTCCCCATCACCGACGAGCGCGACCCGGCCAGCGGCCCGGAAACCATCTGCCTGCAGGACGACGCGCACGTGGGCTTCATGTCCATGCTGGACGACATCGTGCAGAGCGCCAAGCCGCACCTGGAACGCCTGAACGCCCGCCGCCGCGAGACCGTGCCGGCCAGCGAACTCGTCGTCGGCGTGCAGTGCGGCGGCAGCGACGCCTTCTCCGGCGTGACGGCCAACCCGGCCGTGGGCTTCTGTGCCGACCTGCTCGTGCGCGCCGGCGCCACCATCATGTTCAGCGAGAACACGGAGGTGCGCGACGCCGTCGAGCAGCTGACCAGCCGCGCTGCCACGCCGGAGGTGGCCGACGCCATCATCCGCGAACTCGGCTGGTACGACCGCTACCTCGACCGCGGCCGCGTCGACCGCTCGGCCAACACCACGCCCGGCAACAAGGCCGGCGGCTTGAGCAACATCGTCGAGAAGGCCATGGGCTCCATCATCAAGAGCGGCAGCTCAGCCATCTCGCACGTGCTGGCGCCCGGGGACAAGCTGCGGCGCGACCAGCGCGGCCTCGTCTACGCCGCCACGCCGGCCAGCGACTTCATCTGCGGCACGCTGCAGCTGGCCGCGGGCATGAACCTGCACATCTTCACCACCGGCCGCGGCACGCCCTACGGCCTGGCCGAATGCCCGGTCGTCAAGGTCGCCACGCGCACGGACCTCGCGCGCCGCTGGCACGACCTGATGGACATCAACGCCGGCCGAATCGCCGACGGCGAGGCCAGCATCGAGGAGACCGGCTGGGCCATGTTCCGCCTGCTGCTCGACGTGGCGAGTGGCCGTAAGAAGACCTGGGCCGAGCACTGGAAGCTGCATAACAGCTTGGTGCTGTTCAACCCGGCGCCGGTGACTTGAACCGGCGCGGAGACGGCTGGGCCGTCGTCATCGCCCGTCGGCTCAGTCTTGCAACGCTGCAATCGCGCGCATCACCCGGGCGCCAATCTGCCGCGTATTCATTTCGTTGCCGCGTTCGTTGAGCGTCAACACATCCAGCTGCGAGGCCAGTTCACGCAAAGCCGGTTTGACGGGCTGCACCGGCTGGCCATTGCGCTCCAGTTCGATGGAGCCGCTTTCGCGCTGGCGAAGCACGTACTCCTCGTATGAAACCTCGTCGACGACGGCGGTGGTCGGGGTGTATATCAACGGCGCACCCCCGGGCATCAAGGCAAGGATGTTGTTGATCGCCTCTAGCGTCCGCGACCCCCATTGCGTCGAGAAGGCATAGGTCTTGCCGCCGAGGTGGAAAAGGTCCTCGTCGGCACAGTAGTAACGGTCAAGCGGCTTGCCGGGCAGTTCGCGGCGGAAGCCGCTCTCGTCGAGCTGGCCGTTCGCGGCGACGAACATCCGTCCTTCGCGCCATGACACGGCAGCCGCCATGCTTTCAGGTGCCACGCCGCGCCGTATCGCTTCAGCGACCACCTCGTAGATGAGGCGTCGCTTGGGCAGGTTGACCAGCGTCGTATCGCCCACGCTCAGGTCGTAGCGCGTTGTGTCCTTGGCCTGCCGGCGTGCTGCCGCCTGCTCCATCGTCTTCTCGCGCAGGGCCACTTGGTACTGTTGTGCGGCAGGAAGTGGGATGAGTTGCTGGACGTCGAGCAGAACTCGCTGATCGATGGAGTGTGGGCGCATCTGTACGCAGCGGATGTCCAGCCCCTGTTCGTTCAGCCACAACACCGCTGTCGTCAGTTCGACCGAGAAGTCAGACGCTGCCAGAACAATGCGCACGGTCTTGGACAACCCCACCGGGCCTTCCTCAGCATCGAGAAACTCACGGATAGCCTGCTCTGGATCGGCATCCGAGCCCTGGGTACGCAGATACTTGCGATGCGCCTCGACGGCCTGCTCGAACTTCATCGTCGACACCATCGCAGCGTAGCGCAGGGCCTGCAGCTCCATGTGGCCACTGTGGTCGCGCTTGAGTTCGACGATGACCAAGCAGGCCTCCTCGTCGAGGCAAAGCAGGTCGATACGACGGTTCGCGTCCACCCAGTCACCGAATTCTTCGGCGAGCACCATGGTCTTGACGTCCGGCGTGATAGCGCCGATGTGCTTGCGAACGGCCTGTTGGATATCGAATCGCTCGCGCAAACCGAGTGCCGTGAAAGTGCTTTGAGCAATAGGCGCGAGGCCCATGCCTGTCATCTCAAACAGCGCCATTCCTGCCTTTCTCTGCTGACGATACCTCCGGCGCGAGCCGCCTACTGGCCAGCCCGCACCAGCCTCAGCACCCGGTTGCCGGCGCTGCCGGACAGGCCGACGTTGCCGTCCGTGAAGTCCACGTACCAAACGAAGCCCGCCACCGTGGCCGGCGACGAGGTCCAGGCGCTGGCGTTGGGCGTGCCGGGGAAGCGGCTGTGCTGGATGGCCGGACTGCTGCAGCGCCAGTTGACCAGCGAGGCCAGCTCATTGCGGTTGGGCAGGCGCCAGTCGTTGTAGGTCTTGCCGGCGCCCGCCGCGTCGGCGTTGACGGCGGTGGCGCGCGCCAGCGCGGCCGAGAAGCTGGCGTGGGTGGTGGCCGAGCCGGTGGCGCAGCTGGAGCCCGACAGGCCGTCCACGCACTGCATCCACATCAGCCCGGTGCGCGTGTCGCTGATGGTGCCATTGCCGTTGTCGGTGTAGCGCGGCGTCGTCGTGCTGTCGCAGTCGGCATCGGTCGCGGCCGTGCCGGCGACCAGGCGGGTGGCGAAGGACTTGGCCAGCGGGTTGGTGGCGGACTCGAAGGCGACCGCGCCGGAGCCGAAGTCCACGACCCAGTTGGCCCGCGTGTCGCCGGCGTAGGTGGTGCCCGTCCACGACGCAATGGCCGCCGTCGTGCCGAGCTTGGGGTCGATGCGCGCGCCGCTCGTCAGGCCCGCGTCGACCAGGCCCATCAGCTCGGCCGCGGTCGGCAGCCGCCAGTCGCTGCGGCCGCAGTGCGCGCCGGCGTTGGCGGCGTCGGCCAGCGCCTGGCCGGCGGCCAGCGTGACGGACGCGGCGGAGGTCATGTCCCAGAACAGGCCGGTGACCTGGTCCTGCACGCAGGCGCCGCCGCCGGCCGTCGCGAAGGAGAAGCCGCTGCGGCCGTCCGCGCCGTCGTTGGTCAGCGCGCTGGCGTCGCGGCCGGCGCTGCCGTCCTGGCCGGCAAGGTCGGTGGCCGAGCAGGCGACCAGCGCGTTGGCGCTGTTCAGGCATTGCGTGACGCCAGTGTCGTTGAGGCCACCCGCGGCGTTGTTCAGGATGAGCACGCGGTTGGTGGTCGTGCGGCCTTCCAGCTCGGTCGTGATGTCCAGGCGCTCGTTGGGCTCGAAGCTCGCGTTGGCGCAGGTGACGATGGGCACGGTCACGCTGCTCGCGCCGGCCGCCACGCTGACGGTGGCTTTCGTCGCGGCGATGAAGTCCACACCGACGCTGTTGCAGCGGTCACCGCCGGTCGCGTCACCGAGGGCGGTGCCGAGGGTGACGGCCGAGTAGACGATGTCCACGGGCCCGGTAGCGCCGGCGGCGAGGTTGATCTTGACGCTCAGCGAGCTGCCGGCGACGACGGGGTCGACGCTGACCGTCAGCGGCCCCTTGGGCGTGGGCGCGGGCGGCGGGGACGAGCCGCCACCACCGCCGCCACCACCGCAGCCTCCGAGCAGGGCGGCGACGCCCAGCAGGCCGAACAGCCAGGGGCTGCGCGCCGCGGCACGGCCGGCGGGGGCGGGCGGGGCAATCAACGGCAGAGGCGGGCGCGGGACGGTGAGCGTCATGACGGTCTCCTGACGGGTTCGGGCGAGGGTTGGGGCGGCGGCACCGCAGAGGTGCCGGTGAAGGAGAGTTGCAGCTTGAGCTGGTGCTCGCGCTGCGCCTGGGCTTGCAGGGCGCGCGCCTGCTGACGGGCGATCTGCCAGCGTAGCAGCGCGAGCGTGACAGTCAGCAGCCGTGGCGCGGCCGCGGGCCAACGCCGGCACAACGCGCGCAGCGGCGCAGCCAGCGGACCCAGGGCCTGCTGCACCCAGCGCGCGTCGGCATGCAGCAGCAACCGGGCGCTGACCGTGGCGTCCGCGGCCGTGTCCATCACGCGGGCGATGAATTGCGCTTCGGTGCGTTGGCTGTCCAGCGGTTCGGTGAACAGGATCTCGATGCGCCGCGCCGGCGCACGGCCGTCGGCCTCGGCGCGTTCGCGCAGCTGCTGCAGCACGCGCTGCGGGCCGATGCCGGCCAGCACCCAGGGCTCAGCCTTGGCGCCGGGCAGGTCGGCAAAGCGGGCCGCCGCGGTCAGCTGGCGCAGCACGAAGAGGCGGTGCAGCTCGGGTGGCGCACCGAAGCCGGCCTGCACGCGTGCCTGCCAGTCGGCCTCGTCGCGGCAGGGTTCGGGCGTGGCACGCAGCGCGGTGGTGGTTTCGTTGGCGTCCGCGCACAGGCCGTGCCGGCGCCACAGCGCGCCCTCCAGCCCGTGCAGGTCGGCGGCAGCGCCGGCCAGGCGGTGGGCGCTGCCGGCCAGGCCGAGCACGCTGGCGCGTTCGGTGGCGCGGGTGATGGGGTTGAGCGGCACGCCGGCACGGGCCTGGATGGCCTGGCTGAGCTGCGGCATCAGGCCGCGGTCGGGCAGCACGCGGGCGATGCTGTCGTCCAGGTGCACCTGGGCGTTGCTCAACGTGAAGTGGCGGCCGGGCTGCAGCAGATCGCGCACCACCAGGGCCTGGCGGAGCAGCCATTCGGCGCGCTCGGGCTGGCGCCACAGCGGCGGCAGTGTCGTGATGAGCTTGCCGGCCAGCGCCGCGCCGGCGGCCGTCCAGGCCAGGCCCTGCTCGGTGCTCAGCGCGTAGTGGTGAACGGGCTCCAGCAGCTCGACGATGTCGCGGCTGCGCTGGATGGCCTCGCCGAGCGCCGTGCTGTCGTCGGGCACGGACAGCAGCACCGGGTTGACGGCGTCGTCGAAGAGCACGCGGTCCAGCTCGTCCACCAGCAGCGCGAACAGGCCGCGCGTGACCAGCAGGCCGGCACCGGCCTCGCCGTGCAGACGCGCTTCCAGGCGCAGCGCGTCGCCGCTGCTGCGCTCGCGGCGGTCGCGCGTCAGGTCGGCCGTGAAGCGGCGCGCCGGCACGATGACGACGCTGGCCGCGTAGGCGCGGCGCAGCAGTGCGCCGCTGGCGTCCGAGCCGGCCGGCGCGGCGTCGATGGCGATCTTCTGGAACAGCGGCAGCAGGCTGCGGCTGGCCTGGGCGGCGGCTTCGTCGTCGGCCGTCATCAGCACGCAGGGCCGGCCGCAGGACGCCCAGGCCGCAGCTGCCAGGCCCAGGGCCAGGTGGCGCTGGCCGGCCCGCGGCAGCGCGACGGCGCCGCCCAGCACGAGGCGGCAGGCGGCGTCCAGCACGGCGGTGTCGAGGCGCCAGGCACTTTGCGCGGCGGCCAGCGCCTGGGCCAAGGCCTTGTGCTCGGCGGCGGCGTCCTCGCGGTTCAGCGCGCGCTGCAGGGCCTGGCCGGCGGTGCGCAGGCTGGCGGCCGGCGCGGTGACCAGCGGCAGGGCATCGTCGACGGCGGCGCGCAGCGCGGCGACCGCGGCCGCGCGCTCGGCCGGCCTGGGCGCGAAGCCGCGCGCCGGCGCGGTCGCGTCCACGGGCTGGAACCAGGGCGGCGCGAGCAAGGCGCTGGTCATAGCCCGTAGCGGTGTTGCAGCAGCTGCTGCAGGGACGACCAGAGGCGACGGCCCAGCGGCTTGGGCGCCACCGGCACGCGCAGCACGCCGCTCATGCCATGCAGGGCCAAGTCGGCGGGCAGGGCGCCGGGCGCGAACTCGGCCTGGATCTCGAAGAAGGCCTCGGCGGCCGTCGTGCCGCTGCTGTCGTCGGGGCGGATGGCCAGCTCGCCACCACCGCCAAAGCCCAGCGACGGCGACATCAGCCGCTGGCGCTGGTAGGGCACCATGCGCAGGCTGGCCAGGCCCAGGGTCTCGCCGCGCCGGCCGGCCAGGCGCAGCTCGCTCTGGCTGGCCGGCGGCAGCTTGTTGAGCTCGGCCGCGTCGGCCTGGGGCAGCACGGCGGCGAAGCGCAGCGCGCTGCGGTCCACGACCTCGCCGACGGGCTGGGCGCGGTCCACCCAGCCGCCCAGGCGCTCGTGCAGCGTCGGGGCGACCCATTCGCCGTCCTGCGGGGCGCGGATTTCCAGCGAGGCGAGCAGGTTCTCGGTCTCGATGCGGCGGGCGTTCAGCGCGTCCAGCCGCGCCTGGATGGGGCCGACTTCGGCCGGCGTGGCGCTGAGCGCCAGGCCGAGCTGGGCACGGGCTTCGGTGATCTGGCCCTGCACCAGCTCCAGCTGCAGGGCCAGCTCGGGGTTGTCGAAGCGGGCCAGCAGTTCGCCCTTGTTGACGCGCTGGCCGTGGTGCACGGGCAGGGCGGTCAGCCGCGCGGGCGTCTGCAGGTAGATGGGGCTGGACTGGCGGGCCTCGAGCACGCCGGGCAGGCGCAGCGCATGCGGCAGCGGCAGCACGAACAGCAGCAACCAGGCCAGCAGCAGCACGCCGCCCATCGCCGCCAGCGCACGCGTGCGCAGCAGGCCCGGCGCCACGCGCAGCCAGGCCCACAGCTTGGTGGCCGGCATCAGCAGCATGGTGATGACGGTGGAGATGACCATCAGCACGCCGACGCCGAACCACTGATCGGTCACATAGGCCAGCACGCCCAGCGTGACGACCCAGCGGTAGCAGAAGGCCAGCGCGCCGTAGACGGTGAACCAGACGCGCTCGTGGCGGTCCTGCGCCGGCTCGGGGTGCTCGCGTTGGCCGAACAGCCAGCGCGAACCGTAGTGCAGCCACTGCGCCTGGGCCTTCTGGTAGAGGTTGGGCATCTCGACCAGGTCGGACAGGATGTAGTAGGCGTCGTAGCGCAGCAGCGGGTTGCCGTTGAAGATCAGGCTGGACAGCGAGCCGACGATCATCACGTTGAAGGCCATGCTGTGCACGCTGCCGTCGGCCGTCGCGGCCCAGACGACGCAGGCCAGCGCCGCGAGGAAGAGCTCGGCCAGCATGCCCGCCGCGCCGACGTAGGCGCGCTGCCACTTGTTGCGCAGGCCCCAGCTGGCGGAGGCGTCGACGTAGGGCAGCGGCGCCAGCACCAGCACCATGATGCCGAAGGTGGGCACCTGGCCGCCGTAGCGCTTGCAGACGAAGGCGTGGGCGAGTTCGTGCACCACCTTCACCAGCGTCGTGGCGACGTAGAGGATGGGCAGGTTGGACAACGACAGCAGGCCCTCGCTGCCGTTGCTGATGGCGCCGTGATGCTCGAAGGCCGTGCTGGCGCCCCAGCCCACGGCCGCCAACCACACCAGGCCCGCGACGCGGCCCGTGCAGGCGCGGATGAAGGGCAGCATGCGGTCCAGCCAGCGGTCCAGGCCGAACAGCGGGAAGCGCCAGTACATGAAGGACAGCAGCCGGCCGATGAACTCGCGCGAGCGCTGGCGCTGCAGCCGCTCGGAGATCGCGTCGGCATGCGGCTGCTCGCGAAAGTACAGCAGGCTGGACAGGTGCAGCTGCGACAGCAGGCGCACGACCTCGTCCTGACCCGGCGTGCCTTCGGGGTGGCGGCGTGCCAGGTCTTGCCAGATGTCGTCGACGCTGCGCTCGCCGTCGAGTGCGCGCAGGAATTCATAGGCCTGCGGTGTGACGCGGTAGAAGCGGTGCGAGTAGCCGTCTTCCAGCAGCACCCAGGCCTGGCCGCGGTAGCGCTGCGCCTGGGCCTCGACGGTGGGCAGCAGGGCGACGCGGGCCTGGGCGACCTGGTACCAGCTGTCGGAGAGGGTGCCTTGGGTCATCTTGCTTGCCTTGCCGAAGCAGTCGGTTGGTGGCAAGAGCGGTGCCGGGATTTCGCCCCGGCGGGCGACCTTCTTTTTGAGCGACCAAAAAGAAGGCAAAAAGTCGCCCCTGTTCCGTCGGCCCTCTGCGAGGGCTGCCCTGCGATGCTCGCAACCCGGGGGCCGCGCAAAACTCGCTCCGCTACGCGCCGCTCAAACAGTTGCGCGGAGTCAGTTCTTGAAGCGCGCTGCGCGCGCCCCCCGGGTTGTTGCGCTTCTCGGCTCCTCCAAAGGGGGGTGACGGAACAGCCGAATACCGAACGGCCGGCGTCAGCCGGCTTGCGGGTTTGGCTGCTGGCTGCTTCGGCTGCTGGCTGTTTCGCGTCACCCCTTAGAAACCGCCGAGCAGCACAGAACAGCGAGGCGCGCGCGCAGCGCGCTTCGACTTCTGACCCCGCGCAACTGTTTGACCGCAGCGTAGCGGAGGGAGTTTTGCGCGGGCCTCGTTGTTCGAGCAGCGCAGGGCACCCCGCAGGGGCGGTTTCTTCGGGGCGGTTTTCTTGCCTACTTCTTTGGGCGCCCAAAGAAGTAGGTCGCCCGCCGGGGCGAACTCCCGGCATGGGCCTTGGCATCAAGCCGAAGTTGGAGAGGCGACCCACACCCATCGCATCACCACCACAACCACAGCCGCAGCTGGTCAATCAACCGATGCGTCAGCACCCAGATGACGCGGTGCGGCCCGGCCTCGATGCGCGCATTGCCACTCATGCCCGGCTTCCACCAGTCGGCCGGCGGGCTCAGCAGTTCAGCGCGCACCATGAACTGGTTGCCCTCCTGGCCCTTGATCTGAGCGACCGGGATGACCGCCAGCACGCGCAGCGGGATCTTCTCGTCGGGCCGCGTCATCAGGCTCAGTTCGCCCTGGGCGCCAGCCTGCAGCTGGGCGGCATCGCGCTCGGGCACCTGCAGCGTGGCGTAGAGCTTCTCGACGCGGGCGATGCGGTAGAGCTTGTCGCCCTTGCGCACCGGCGCGCCCTGCAGCTCGCGCTTCTCGCCTTCGACGATGACGCCATCAAATGGCGCGCGGTTGGCCGCCAGCTCGACGAGTTCCTGCGTGCGTGCCAGCCGCGCCTGGGCCTGGGCCGTGCGCGCGTTGCCGACCTCGGCCTCGGCCAGCGCGCCACCTGCTCGGGCCTTGTCGGCCTCGGCCGTGTAGCGCTGCACCTCGGCGCGCGCGTCGGCGACCTGGTTCTGCAGGTCGTGCACGTCGAGCTGGGCGAGCAGCTCGCCTTCCTTGACGTTCTGGCCCGCGCTGACGAGGGCCTCCTCGACGCGGCCGTCGAACTGCGCGGACAGGATGCGCGTGCTGTCCGTGGCGAGCTGGGCGCTGGCGCCAACACGGTAGTCCCAGTCGACGAACAGGGCGATCAGCAAGGCGATGGCGGCCAGGCCGCTGCCGAGCTTGAGGCCGAGATGCTGCGGACCCAGCCACAGCCGCGCACGGCGGCGCAGCTCGTCGTTGGCGCGCAGGGCCAGCGGGCGTTCGCGCCAGTGCAGGCTTTCCAGCCAGGGCAGGGCGACGCGCAGCGCCAGGCGCAGGCGGGCGAGCTGGTCGGCCGGCAGCGGCTCGCCGTCGAAGACCATCAGCAGCGCCGCGCGCGGCGCGCTCTGGCCGCTGGTCAGCGGCAGCGACGCGAGGCCGACGTCGCCGAGCGACTGCTGCAGCAGGCGGTGGGCCGGCAGGGCCGGCGGCGCGGCCGTGTCGACCTCGGCCAGCTCGGTGCCGGTCGAGGCGACGATGGCGGGCAGGCGCACGCCTTCGTCCTGGTCCAGCGCCTCGTCGAGGGCGCCTTCCGTCAGCACGACGGCGTGGGCATAACGGTCCAGCTTGTCGCGGTGGCTCAGCGCGACCAGGCGCAGCGCCGTGCCGGCCTCGGCCCGCCAGCCCAACGCGACCTGCTGCGCGCCCAGCGTGCTGGCCAGTGCGTTGACGAGGGCCAGCGTGGCCGGCTCGAAGCCGTCGTGGCGCTGCGCGAACAGCACGGCGTCCAGCAGCGGCGCCCAGGTGGTGAGCGGTGAATCGGCGGTGTCGGCCGCGGCGGCTTGCGGCACCTCGCCGGGCGTGGGCAGGTCGGCCACGAGCTGGGCGCGCAGCACGAGTTCGTTCAGGTGCGGGCGTTCGCGGTCGGGCAGGCAGAGCAGCCACAGGTCGGCGGGTGAGCGCTCGGGGCGCACGGCCACCAGCCATTGCGTGGAGCCCTGGGCCGAGCGCTGCGGCAGGCTGGCGAAGCCCTGCGTGCGGGCACGCTGGGCCAGGGCCAGCAGGTCGGCGGAGAAGTCGCCGCGCAGCGGGTCGGGCGCGGGGTCGCTGGAGCCGGCTTCGTCCTGCACCTCGGCGCGCAGCAGCCAGCCTGCCTCCAGTTCGGCCAGCCACCAGCCCTGCTGGGCGCGCATCAGACGCGCCAGCGCCGCGACAACCTGGGCCGCGTAGTCGGCCTGGCCGCTGGCCCCGCGCAGCGCGTGCAGGGCCAGCACCAGCTCGCGGGCGCTGTAGGCGGGCAGGGCCGAAATCACATTCGCGACGCCGGGCGCGCTCACTTCGTGCCTCCTCCGTCGAGCTTGACGATGCCCTTGCTGCCGGCCGCGATGCGGCCCGCCGGGTTGCTGAAGCGCACGCGGATCTCGACCAGGCCGCTGGCCGCGTCGGTGACCGGCGAGATGAAGCTGACGTTGCCGTTGACGGCCTCGCCGCCATCGATGGCGATGGGCAGAGCCTGGTTGTCCTTGAGCTTGCGGGCCGCGGCGGCCGGCACGTTGACGCGCAGATGCAGCACCGACGCGTCGACCAGCTCCACCAGCGTGTCGCCCGGCTTGGCCCATTCGCCCACGTCGATGCCGACCTTGGTGACGACGCCGGCCACCGGCGCCAGCAGGCGGCGCTGCTGGCGGTCGGCCTCGGCGAGCTGCATCTCGACCTTCTCGCGTTCCTTTTGCGTCTGCAGCTGCGCCAGGCGGCCGCGCGTGGCGATCAGGTCCAGCTCGTTGCGGGCGGCGTCCTCGCGACTGATGGCGCCGCGGCTGGCGGCGAGCTTGCGCGCGTCCTCGGCCAGCGGCTGCACGACCTTGAGGCGCTCCTCGGTGGCGCGCAGCTCGCTGCCGTCCTCGTACATCGTGCGGCGGCGCTGTTCTTCCAGCGCCTGCGGGCGCTCGTCCAGCAGGATCAGCGCCTGGCCGGCGCCGACTTTCTGGCCGGGCTCGACGGCGACCTTGGCGACGACGCCGGTGACCGGCAGGCTCAAGCTGAGCTTGTGGCGGGCGTGGACGATGCCGACGTAGTCCGCCGCCAGCGCGGGGCCGGCGATCAGCGTCAGGAGGAGAAGGGCAGGGGCTTTCATTCGTCGATACGCACGTCGTTGGCAGCCAGCAGGCTGCCGTCCACCAGTTGCAGGGCCACGCGGGCCAGGGCCCAGCGGCTGGCGCCGTCGATGAGGCGCATGCGGGCGTCGAGCACGTCGGCCTGCAGGCGCAGCAGGCGGCTGCGCGGCGCGACGCCGTTGGCGAACTGCTCGCCAACGCCGGTTTCGAGTTGGCGGCGCGCGGCGAGTTCTTCGCGCAGCTGCAGCAGCTCATGGTCGAGTTCGGCGAGCTGGGCCGCACGGTTGAAATAGTCGCTGGCCAGGGCCTGGCGCACCGAGTGCACCTCCAGCGAGGACTGCTCCACGCGCAGCTGCTGGGCGCGGTATTCGGCCTGGGCGCGGCGGTCGCCGCCGAGCGGCACTTCCAGCGCGACGCCCAGCGTCCAGTCGGGGTTGCGGCCTTGCGTGGCCTTCTGCGCCGCGTCCAGCGGACCGTAGGTCAGGCTGTTGCTGCTGTAAGAGGCCTGCACGTCCAGCGCCGGCAGCTTCTTGCTGTAGGCCAGGCGCAGGCGCGCATCGGCCTGCTCGCGCTTGAGCTGGGCCATGCGCAACGGCGGCCACGCGGCCTCGACGTCGGGCAGGCGCTCGGCCAGCGCGGCGAGTTCGGACGGCGCTGGAGCGGCGTCCAGGCTGGGCTCGGACAGCGTCCAGTCGCCGTCCTGCGGCGGCAGGTCCAGCAGCACGCGCACCTTGGCTTCGGCGTCGAACAAGGCCTGTTGGCCGCGCGCCAGCTCGGCGCGGCGGGCCGCCAGCACGGCCTGAGCTTCGTCCAGCGCGCCGGGACCCAGGCGGCCGCCGTCGACGCGCATGCGCACGTCGTCCACCGTCTCGCGGGCGTTGTCCAGCGCGTCGCGGCGCAGCGCCTGCGTCGTGCGGGCGCGCCACAGTTGCCAGTAGGCCGACAGCGCGTCGCTGCCGATGCGCAGCGCCTGCTGACGGAACTGCCAGACGCCGATCTCGCGCTCGAAGCGGGCGACGCGCAGGTCCGTCTCGACGACGTCGCGCCCAGCACCGCGCAGCAGCGGCTGGCGCAGCGACAGCACGAGGGCGCCGGTGCTTTCGGAGTCGCCGGTCGCGAAGCTGGCCGAGGCGATGACGTTGCTGCGCCGCTGCGTGCTGCGCCAGGCCAGGGCCACCTCGGCGCCCGTCGGTGCCTTCACGCGCACGCCGGCCTCGCCGCCGAGGACATGTTCGTCCAGGCGCGTCAGGCCACCGAGGGCGGCGGTCAGGCGCTCCTCGACGGTGCGCTGGCGGTTGCGGCCCTCGCGGCGCAGGTTGGCGTAGGCGATGGGCAGGTAGATGCCGGTCTCGGCCTCGGCGGCCTGCTCCGACACGCGGGCCTGCAGCCGTGCGTACAGCACCTCGGCGTTCTGCGCCAGCGCGAGCTGGGCCAGCGTGCGCGCGTCAAGCTGCACCGGACGCTTGGCGGCCGGCTTGGGCGGTGGTTCGTAGGGCTCGTAGCGGATCGGCGCCGGCGCGAAATCGCGCGGGTACTCCGACTCGCTGCTGTCGATGCCGGCCTGAACCTGGCCGGCGCATGCCGCTGCTGCCACCGCCGCCGCGCCGACTGCATGACGCCAGGCCGCGGTGCGCCGCCGCATCAAGCCGCCTTGGCCGGCGTGAGGCGCTTGTCCTTGAGCTGCATCAGCCGTTCGATCTGGGCGAGCGACATCAGCTGCGCGTAGATGGCCGGCAGGTAGCGCTTGCTGCGAAGCTCCAGGAACTTGTCGTTGGACAGGTTGTTCAGCCGCTCTTCGTTGACGACCCAGCAGCCGGCGATGTTCTTCTCGCGGTCGCCTTCGCGCACGCGCATCTGCAGCGGCGTGAACATGTTCAGCTCGGCCATCGTCTTGGAGAACTCCAGCGTGATCTGGTCCATCTGCTGCAGCTCGGCCAGGTAGCGCTTGACGTTCTCGATGACCTGCGTGGGCTCGCCCTTGTCGTCGAACAGCGCGCTGCCTTCACCGTCCTTGCCATCGGTGCTGACCAGGCTGCTGGCCTCGTCGATGCAGATCGTGAAGTGACCCTCGGTGCCGCTGTTGGCCAGCGCGAAGGGGTAGCGGCGGATGATGGCGGGGATGTAGCTCGCCTCCCACTTGCCGGCCTCGCTGACGAAGAGGTTCTCGCCGGCGTCCAGCCCGAGCAGGGTGACCGGACGGAAGGCGTCCTTCTCCTTGTCTTCCACGAAGACGATGGGGTAGACGGCCGCGGCGCGGGCGAACTCGTGCATCGTCAGATAGGCGATGTGAAAGTCCTTCGCGAAACCGAAACCCGTGATCTCCTTGATGCGGGTGCGGGCGTGACGTTCACGGTTGACGGGGACCACTTTTTCAAACATCGCGAATCCTTGTAACGCGTTTTCCAAACGGCGGGCAGCCCGGCAAACGCCGCGACCTGCGACCCGCCGCGCAAGCTCTTTCCAAGTATCGGCGAAGGCCCTTTGCCGACGGACACAGGAAAGTCCTAGGGCTCAGCTTGTCGCAAGGCCGAGTGCAAAAGCGTCTGCAGTGATTGGGCCATCTCGACCCCCCCGGATGCGGGGCGTGTGGAATGCCCGCCGATGCTGAAAACTCTCATGGGAAAGCCACACGTCTTCGCTATGCTCGCCCGCATGTCTGCACCCCTCCATCAACCCCGTTTCAGTGCTGCCATCAGCGCCGGGGCCGAGGGCCAGGCATCGTGAGCGCGATGGTGCGCCTGGCCCGCGCGATGCGCGACGCCTACCGCCTGGAGGCGCTGGAGCCGCGTGTGCTGCTGTCGGCCGACCCGGTGCTGGGCGCGGCCCATGCCATCGTCATGCAGCCGGCCGACCAGTTCGGCGGCCACCACGCGCTGGACGGCGCCTACGACCCCGCCGATGCGCTGGCCCATCATCCGGGTCAATTCGCGCACGCCAGCCTGCCCGAGGGCTGGCAGAACTGGGCGCCGGCCACGCCCGAGCCTTCGCCGACGGGCAGCCACAGCTTCGCCGTTGACGCGCGCGCCTTCGACGTCGGTCATGCACAGACCGCCAGCGGCTTCATGGCCGGCACGCTCACCGTTTCGCTGGATCACGCGGCCAACGACCCGGCCACGCTCAACCTCAGCGCAGCGCCGACGCTGGCCAAGGCGCTGGCCGTCGTCAACCCGGGCGGTGCCCAGGCCGTCACGCAGACCACCGACCCGACGCTGACGCTGGGCTCGGGTGATGTCTTCGAGGTCGAGATCGACAGCACCGGCTCCGACCTCATCAATGTGACCGGCCAGGCCACGCTGAACGGCACCCTCAAGGTCAGCCTGATCGGTGGCGCCACGCCCACCGACGGCCAGACCTACACCTTCCTGAAGTACGGCAGCCTGTCCGGCAGCTTTGCCGAGGGCGAGGGCCTGGTCAGCGTCGGCAACGGCCTGTACTTCGAGATCCAGTCCGACACGGTCGCCAAGGAGCTCAGGCTCGTCGCCCACCGCCTCGACACGCCGAGCAGCTTTGCGGTCAACCTGCTCTACACGGCGGCGGGCGCCACCGGCCAGGCGCTGGCCGACCAGGCCGGCGAGTGGTTCAACGCGGGTTATTTCGCGCGCAACCAGGCCTACAGCTTCAGCGGCTCGCTGGACCTGGGCCAGGGCGTCAAGCTCAGCGGCACC
The DNA here is from genome assembly GCA_019509985.1 of Burkholderiales bacterium. Taxonomy (GTDB): domain Bacteria; phylum Pseudomonadota; class Gammaproteobacteria; order Burkholderiales; family Burkholderiaceae_C; genus Pelomonas. Next base: position 30,449 of record JAEKLF010000043.1, read on the forward strand.
ATCGCCGCGGCCTACACGCAGAACGTGCTGCTCAGCGACGGCAGCGGCACGCACAGCTACGACGTCTGGAAGATCGGCATCGACGACGGCAACGGCTACCTCGGCCTGAACTCGGCCGACACCAGCAAGCCCGGCGTCACCTTCAGCCAGATCGACGCCGCCGTGCTGGTGCTGGACGGCCAGGGCGCCAACTCCGCCGGCTGGCTGTTGGCCGAGGGCCATGCCGGTGGCATCGCGCTGCAGGGCGTCAACAACCTGACGCTGAGCGCCAGCGACCTGTCGCTGGAATTCAGCCTAGGCCTGGGCCAGCTCAACGGCCAGGCCAACCATGCCGGCATCGACCTGTCCGCTCAGGCGCAGAGCCTGGTCGTCGACGCCAGCCACACCGTGACGTTCAACGGCGACGGCCACCTCGGCGACTTCGCCTCCATGAGCGGCAGCGGCCAGCTGGTCTACGGCCCCGTCACGCTGAGCGGCACGCTCGGCCTGGCCGTGTCGTCCGGCTCGCTGACGGCCATTGGCGACCACATCGAGGCGCGGCTGGCAACGGGCAGCTTCTCGGCCGGCGTCACCGATGCCAGCTTCGGCGCGTTGATGACCAGCGGCGGCGGCCTGGCGATGGAAGCCAGCGGCGGCTTCTATCTGTCGGGCGGCGGCTTCGCCAACGTGTCGGCCACGTCGGCCCTGCTGCGCTTGAACCTGACCGGCAGCGACCAGACCGGCCAGGTGCTGAGCGCCGGCGCACTCAGCCACACCTTCGGCACCATGCCGACCAGCAGCACGCCCGAGGTCGACATCCGCGGCTTGAGCGCGACCATCGGCAGCGACTTCAGCCTCGGCGGCGACTACGCCTTCGGCCGCGACGCCAACAGCGGCGGCATGGACCTCATCGCCACCAACGCCAGCATCCAGCTGGTGGCGGGCAGCTTCAAGGCCGGCGTGACCGGCGCCAGCGTCGCCATCGCGATGAACGCGGCAGGCAGCGGCGTGGACCTGGTCGAGGCCAGCGGCTCGCCCTTCCTGCAGCTGGGCAGCGACGTGTCGGCCAGTGCCACCTCCGTCGCGCTGCGCTTCAACGCCACCGGCGCTGACGCCAGCGGCCATCAGCTGGCCGTCGGCAACGCCACCCACACCTTTGGCAGCGGCCTCGGCGCCGGCCTGCAGGAAGTCAGCCTGACCGGCGCCAGCCTGACCATCGGCGACTTCTTCAACGCCACCGGCAGCCTCGCCCTTGAGCGCAGCAGCGCCACGGTGCTGCTGGCCGCCGATAACACCACGACGGCCGGCGTCGACGAGTCCACCGCGGGCGTGCTGGTCGACCGCCTGCTGGTCGGCGCCCACGGTCTGTCGGCCACGGCCGGCGTCCCCAACGGCCCGGGCCTGATGCTGGCCGGCGTGGACTTCGCGCTCGCGCTGATGAGCGCCCGCAGCGACCCGACCCGCCACTGGACCAGCCTGCAAGCCAGCGCCACCTCGGTCAGCTTCACGGGCCTGACCGGCGTGAGCCTGAGCGGCAGCAACCTGTCGGTCAACGTCAACCAGGCCAGCAACGCGAGCGACTCGGTCGTCGACTACGGCGCCAGCCGCACCGTGCTGGCCGTGCCCACCGGCGCTGGCAGCTTCACGCTCGACATGGCCGGCTCGCGCGGCCGCCTGATGCAGGCCGCCGGCACGCTGACCTTCGACCTCTACGACTTCGTCCGCGTCACCGGCAGCCTGGCCGTCTCGCGCAGCGACCAGGACGTGACGCTGGCCGGCGGCGAGGTCGTGCACTCGCGCATGCTGACGGTCGGCGCGGCAGGCGTCAGCGGCTTTGCCGGCATGAACGTTGGCCAGGCCGACGCGATGGGCCTGAGCCTGACCGGCCTGGACGTCGCGCTGGCGATGTACTCCGACCGCGGCAACGCCGCGCGCAGCTGGACCAGCCTGCAGGCCACGGCCGCCAGCGTCGGCCTCGTCGGCGTCCCCAACGTCACGCTGACCGGCAGCAACCTCGCCGTCAGCCTGAACCAGGCCACCGGCGCCAGCGACCCCGTTGTCGACTACGCGACGACCGTGCTGACGGTGCCAACCAGCAGCAGCACCGGCATCACGCTGAACATGGCCGGCAGTGCCGGCGAACTGCTCAAGGCCAGCGGCACGCTGTCGCTCGGTGTCTTCGACTTCTTCAGCGCCAGCGGCAGCCTCGCCATCGAGCGCCGCGACGCCAGCCTCCTGCTGGCCGACGGCAGCACGGTACAGACCCGGCTGCTGGCCATCGGCGGCAGCGGCATCGGCGGCTTTGCCGGCAACAACGGTGCTTCCGCCGACCGCGTGGGCCTGACGCTGACCGGCCTCGACTTCGCGCTGGCCCTGCAGAGCAGCAAGGCCACGCCGTCGCGCAGCTGGACGAGCCTGGAGGCCACGGTCGGCAGCGTCGCCCTGGTGGGCATCAACGGCCTGACGCTGACCGGCAGCAACCTGTCGGTCGCCGTCAACCAGACCAGCCAGGCCAACGATTCGGTCGCCAACTACGCGGCCCAGAACCTCGTCATCGCCACCAGCTCCAGCACGTCCAAGACGCTGGATCTGGCCGGCAGCGACGGCCACACCGTCAAGGCCAGCGGCACGCTGTCGCTGGACGGCTTCGGCTTCGTGCAGCTCAGCGGCGGCTTCGCGCTGGAAAGCAAGGACTCGACCGTGGTGCTGGCCGACGGCTCCACCGTCACGACCCGGCTGCTGACGGTGGGCGGCGCCGGCATCGCCGGCTTCGCGGGGAACAACGGCGGCTCCGCCGACCAGGTCGGCCTGACGCTGACCGGCGCCGAGTTCGCGCTGGCCCTGCAGTCGAGCAAGGTCGACCCGACCCGCAGCTGGACGACGCTGCAGGCCAGCGTCGACAACGTCGCCCTGGTCGGCATCAGCGGCCTGACGCTGTCGGGCAGCCAGCTCGCGCTGCGCCTGAACCAGGCCAAGCAGGCCAACGACGCCGTCGCCGACTACGCGGCCCAGAACCTCGTCGTCGCCACCGCGCCCGGCAACACGCTGACGCTGGACATGAGCGGCAGCGAAGGCCGCATCCTGCGCGCCAGCGGCTCGCTGACGCTGGACGCCTTCGGCTTCGTGCAGCTCAGCGGCAGCTTCGCCTTCGAAAGCAAGGACTCGACCCTGGTGCTGGCCGACGGCTCCACGGTCACGACCCGGCTGCTGACCGTCGGCGGCAGCGGTATCGCCGGCTTTGCCGGCAACAACGGCGGCTCGGCCGACCAACTCGGCCTCAGCCTGACCGGGGCGGACTTCGCGCTCGCGCTGCAATCGTCCAAGGCCACGCCGGCACGCAGCTGGACGACGCTGCAGGCCAACGTCGCCAGCGTCGGCCTCGTCGGCGTCAGCGGCCTGACGCTGATCGGCAGCAACCTGTCGCTGCAGCTCAACCAGGCCAGGCAGGCGGGCGACTCGGTCGCCAACTACGCGGCGCAGAACCTCGTCGTCGCCACCGGCACGAGCAGCAGCCGCACGCTGGACCTGTCCGGCAGCGACGGCAACATCCTGCGCGCCAGCGGCAACCTGCAGCTCGACGCCTTCGGCTTCGTGCAGCTCAGCGGCGGCTTCAGCGTCGAGAGCAAGGACTCGACGCTGAAGCTGGCCGACGGCTCCACCGTCACGACGCGGCTGCTGACGGTCGGCGGCGCCGCCATCAGCGGCTTCGCGGGCAACAACGGCGGCTCGGCCGACCAGGTCGGACTGAGCCTGACCGGCGCCGAGTTCGCGCTGGCTCTGCAGTCCAGCAAGGCCACGCCGGCGCGCAGCTGGACCAGCCTGCAGGCCAGCGTCGACAACGTCGCCTTAGTCGGCATCAGCGGCTTGACCCTGTCAGGCAGCAACCTGGCGATCAAGCTCAACCAGGCCAAGCAGGCCAACGATGCGGTGGCCGACTACGCGGCCCAGAACCTCGTCGTCGCCACCGCGCCCGGCAACTCGCTGACGCTGGACATGGCGGGCAGCGAAGGCCGCATCCTCAAGGCCAGCGGCGTGCTCGCGCTGGACGCCTTCGGCTTCGTACAACTGGGCGGCAGCTTCGCCATCGAGAGCAAGGATTCGACCCTCGTGCTGGCCGATGGCAGCACCGTGCAGACCCGTTTGTTGACGGTGGGCGGCAGCGGCATCAGCGGCTTTGCCGGCAACAACGGCAACTCGGCCGACAAGGTCGGCCTGACGCTGACCGGCGCCGAGTTCGCCTTGGCGCTGCAGTCCAGCAAGGCCACGCCGGCTCGCAGCTGGACCAGCCTGCAGGCCAGCGTCAACACGGTCGCCCTCGTGGGCATCAACGGCCTGACGCTCGCGGGCAGCAACCTGTCCATCAAGCTGAACCAGGCCGGCCAGCTGAACGACGCGGTCGCCGACTACGCGGCCCAGAACCTCGTCGTCGCCACCGGTCCGAGCGACTCGCTGACGCTGGACTTCGCCGGCAGCGAGGGCAAGATCCTCAAGGCCAGCGGTCATCTGACGCTGGACGCCTTCGGCTTCGTGCAGCTGGACGGCGGCTTCGCCATCGAGAGCAAGGATTCGACGCTGGTGCTGGCCGATGGCAGTACCGTCCAGACCCGCCTGCTGACGGTGGGCGGCAGCGGCATCAGCGGCTTTGCCGGCAACAACGGCAACTCGGCCGACCGTGTGGGCCTGACGCTCAGCGGTGCCGAGTTCGCGCTGGCCTTGCAAAGCTCCAAGGTCACGCCGACGCGCAGCTGGACGACCCTGCAGGCCAGCGTTGCCAATGTCGCGCTGGTCGGCATCGACGGCCTGACGTTGGCCGGCAGCAACCTGTCCATCCAAGTCAACCAGGCCAAGCAGCTGAACGATTCGGTGGCCGACTACGCGGCCCAGAACCTCGTCGTCGCGACCGGCCCGGCCGACACGCTGACACTGGATCTGGCCGGCGTTGAGGGCAAGATCCTCAAGGCCAGCGGCAACCTGCAGCTGGATGCCTTCGGCTTCGTGCAGGCCAGCGGTGGCTTCGCCATCGAGAGCAAGGACTCGACCGTCGTGCTGGCCGATGGCAGCACGGTGCAGACGCGACTGCTGACGGTGGGCGGCGCGGGCATCAACGGCTTCGCGGGCTCCAGCGGCGGCACGGGCCTGTCGCTGACCAACCTCGAATTCGCGCTGGCGATGCAGTCCAGCAAGGCCACGCCCGCCCGCAGCTGGACCAGCCTGCAGGCCACGGCAGGCAGCGTTGCCCTCGTCGGCATCGACGGCCTGACGCTGACGGGCAGCGATCTGGCCCTGCGCATCAACCAGGCCAAGGCGCTGAACGACAAGGTCGTCGACTACGCGACGCAGAACCTCGTCGTCGCCACCGGCCCCGGCAACACGCTGACGCTGGACATGGCCGGCAGCGAGGGCAGGATCCTCAAGGCCAGCGGCACGTTGACACTGGACGCCTTCGGCTTCTTCCAGGTCAGCGGCGGCTTCGCCATCGAGCAGCGCGACCAGGCGGTCACGCTGTCCGCCGCGACCAACGCGCAGGGCGTGCAGACCTCGGCGCCCGGCACAGTCAACGCCCGCCTGCTGACCATCGGCGCCAGCAATGTGCGCGCCTTCGCCGGCATCAACGGCGGCACGGCCGATCAGGTCGGCCTGGAGCTGACCGGCGCCAACTTCGGCCTCGCGCTGATCAGCGAAGTGGGCGGCACGGGCGCGCCGCGCAAGTGGACCTCGCTGGAAGCCAACGCCGCCCAGGTCGGCCTCGTCGGCATGCCCGACGGCCTGACGCTGCAGGCCAACAACATCCACGTGCTGGTCAACCGCGCGTCGCAGATCGTGCCGGCCGGCGCCAAGCCCGCAGTCGTCGACTACGCGAACGGGGCAACCGCGCTGACCGTTGCCACCGGCCCGGGCAGCAGCCTGAGCTTCGACATGCCGGGCGCCAACGGCCCGATGCTGAGCGCGACCGGCAACCTCACGCTCGATGCCTTCGGCTTCGTGCAGGTCAGCGGTGGCTTCGCCGTCGAGAAGCGCAGCACCACCGTCACGCTGGCGGCCACGCGCACGCTGCCGGCGCAGGACATCGCCGTCGACGTGCTGAGCTTCGGCCTGGACAACGTCACCGTCTTCGCCGGTGTCAACGGCGGCACGGCCGACGCGGCCGGCCTGCAGATCGCCGGCGTGGACCTGGCGCTGGCCCTGGTCAGCTCGCAGACCGAGCCGGGCCGCAAGTGGACCGCGCTGCAGGCCAACGCGACGTCGGCCGGCTTCGTGGGGCTGTCCGACCTGCTGCCGACGGTGCGCAACCTGACCGTCGAGCTGAACCAGGCCAGCCGCGCCAACGACCGCGTCATCGACTTCTCCGCCGCGCCGCTGACCGTGCTGATCGGCCCCGGCCGCACGGTCGACATCGCGCTGGACGGCGCCGCCGGCGAGCTGGTGCGCGTCGAGGGCGACATCACGCTGCAGCTGTTCGACTTCGCCTACCTGTCGGGCCGCATCGGCTTCGAGAAGTACAGCCCGACCGCGCCGATCACGCTGACCACCTCCGCCGGCCTGCCGCAGCAGGTCACGGCCACGTCCATGCTGGCCATCACCGGCCAGGGCGTCAGCGTCTTCGTCGGCTACGCCGACGGCGGCTTCGACACCAGCAAGACGCCCGACCAGCAGGCCGGCAATCTCTACGGCTTCGGCGTCAGCAGCGCGGACTTCGGCCTGCTCATCGCCAAGGCCGGCGGCCAGTCCTACACGGCCGCCAAGGCCAACCTGGCCCACGTGGCCGTCTACGGCTTCGACCCGGCCGACTTCGAACTCAGCGCCAGCGACCTGCAGCTGGAGATCAACCGCGCCGACGCCAACGGCCGCAGCATCGACTTCATCCGCAGCTTCGGCGCCAGCGGTCTCGCGCTCGGGTCGACGGGCGCCATCGCGCTGGACTTCGCCGGCGGCGACCGCATCGGCGTCTACGCCCGCGAGGCGGTGCTCAAGGTCTCGGACTTCATCTACTTCCGCGGCGCCATCGGCTTCCAGAAGGCCGACTACGGCAACACGCTGAGGGCCGGCAACGGCCTCGTGCCGGTGCTTGGCGCCAAGGGCTTCTCCATCGCCGGCAGCGGCATCGACGCCTTCGTCGGCTATGCGGACGGCGGCATCGACGCCAGCAAATCCTTCGCCGACCAAGCCGGCAACCTCTACGGCTTCGGCGTTCAGAATCTGAGCTTCGGCTTCCTGAGCGTCAAGGACCAGGCCGGCAAGACCTACCGCGCGCTGCGCGCCGACGCGAGCAACGTCTCCATCTACGGCGTCGACGCGAACGACTTCACGCTCGCCGCCAACGACGTCCACATCGAATACAACAGCGCCTCGCCGGGCGTGGGCGGCCTCATCACGCCGCTGAACTTCGCCGGCAGCCGCGCGCTGGACCTGCCCACCGGCGCCGACCCGGTCACGCTGAATTTCTCCGGCGAGCGGCTGATGCTGTCCGCCGCGCAGGCGACGCTGGCGATCTCCGATTTCGTGCTCATTCAGGGCAGCTTCGCCTTCCAGAAGGCCAGCTTCAGCGGCCTGCGCAACACGCTGGGCCTGCCACTGCTGAACGCGCGCGGCTTCACCGTCGGCGCGAGCAACGTCGACGTCTTCGTCGGCTATGCCGACGGCGGCCTGGATCGCACGCGCCGCTTCCAGGACCAGTCCAGCCATCTCTACGGCCTGGGCGTGCAGGGCGTGGACATCGGCCTGCTGATGGCCAACGCGGGTGGCATCAAGTACACGGCGCTGAAGGCCCATGCCGACTCCATCGGCGTCTACGGCTTCGACACCAACGACTTCGAGCTGTCTGCCAACGGCGTCGACATCGAGCTGAACACGGCCACCGGCGTGGCCCGGCCCATCGACTTCACGGCCGGCGGCGGCAGCGGCTTCAATGTGCCCACCGGCGGCGCGCCCGTCGTGCTGGATATGTCCGGCAGCGTCATCGGTGCCAGCCTGACGGATGCGCGCCTGACCATCAGCCAGTTCGTCCACGTCGACGGCAACTTCGCCTTCAAGAAGGGCGACGACACCAGCCTCACCGTCAAGGGCCCGCTGGGCGTCGAGATCCCCGACGTGAAGATGCGCGCCATCGAGATCGGCGCGAGCAATGTCCACGCCTTCGTCGGTGCCGGCGGCGCCTACTCGCTGCCGGCCAGCACCGACGTCAACGGCGACGGCGTCGTCGACAGCCTGGATCGCGTCATCAATCCGAACGCGATCGGCCTGGTCATCGACAACTTCAACTTCGCGCTCGGCCTCTACCAGGCCGTGCCGAACGTGCTGAACCCGGCCGCCAACCTCGTCGTCGGCACCAAGTTCACGGCGCTCAAGGCCTCGGCCAGCCAGATCGGCTTTGTCGGCTTCGACCAGTTCATCCAGTTCTCGTTGAACGACGCCATCGTCGAGATCAACACGAGCAACAACCCGCTCTACGTCATCGACTTCGCGGCCGGTGGCGGCCACGCGATCGCGACCGGCGGCGCGCCCATCACGCTGGACGCCGGCAACCGCATCATCAGCGCCACGGTCGGCAAGGCCACGGCCAGCGTGGCGGGCATCGTCAGCCTGTCGGGCGGCTTCACCGTCCAGAAGCAGACCGTCGACGGCGTGAACTTCCACGCCGTGGGGCTGGACGTGGATATGCCGGCCGAGGTGCTGGTCGTCGCGGGCAAGGACGTCAACGCCTTCGCCGGCATCAACGGCCCCTACCGCCGCGACACCAACGGCGACGGCATCATCGACGCGAGCGACACGCCCAGCCAGGACGCCATTGGCTTCGCGATCGACGACCTCGATTTCGCCCTCGTCATGCTCACGCCCACGCCGGGCGCGGGCATCACGCTGCCGGGCAAGTTCTACGCCTTCACGGCCAGCGCCGGCCTGGCCGGTCTCGTCGGCACCGACCCCTATCTCACGCTGCAGGCCACCGACGTCAAGCTCGGCTTCAACGGCGCCTTCCTGGGCAAGTACCCGGTGCCCAGCGCCTACGTGGACTTCAGCAAGCTGCCCGGCGGCGGACTGAGCATCCCCATCGGCAGCGACCCCAACGCCTTCAAGGTCGATTTCGACAGCAACTCGCTGCGCATCGCGATGACCGCGACGCTGGGCCTGTTCAACCTGTTCAAGATCAGCACGTCGTTCGACTTCGACTTCGAGCTGCCGTCCACCGGCCAGCTGATCCCGACCATCAGCCTGAGCAAGCTGACCAGCTTCCTGCCCGACAAGCTGCCCGGCTTCGACTTCCTCGACGGCGCGCTGGACTTCGTCAAGAACCTGCAGCTGTCCATCGGCTGGGATCCCAGCCTGGGCCTGTCGCTGTTCGGCTCCATCGAGCTGCCGAACCTCAACATCAACATCGCCAACTTCGTCCACATCCACGGCGACTTCAAGCTGAACCTGGGCGAGACCTTCACGGCCGACATGTACACCGGCCTGCCGTCGGAACTGTCGCTGATCCAGAACCTGCTGCCGGCCGGCACGGCAACAACCATCCTGGATGGCCTGCGCGCCATCGGCGGCCTGTCCAGCGACTACTCGCGCCTGTCCAACGTCACCTTCAAGGGCCTGAGCTTCGGCGCCTCCAACGTCGACGTCTTCATCGGCGTCGGCAATCCCGATTTCAGCCAGCCGCTGTCCAGCCAGGACGGCCTGATCGGCTTCGGCCTGCAGCACGTCGACCTGGGCCTGGGCGTCTTCAAGGCCGACCTGCCGAGCTTCTTCAACGCGCAGAACTTCGTCTCGCTGCAACTGCATGCGCAGGAGATCGGCACCTACGGCTTTGGCAGCGTGCTGACCATCCGCGCCAGCGACGTGACCCTCGAGGTGCAGAACGGCGGCAAGCTGTTCGGCGGCCTGATGCGCTCGACGGCGGACTACTCCAGCATCCGCACCGTCGACGCCGGCGGCGTCACGCGCGTCGGCTACGAGGTCAAGACCGGCGGCACGCCGGTGCGCCTGACGCTGCAGGGCAACGACCTCATCGGCATCGACATCGGCCTGGCCGAGATCGCCGTCGCCGACTTCCTGTTCCTGCGTGGCTCGCTGGCCTTCCGCCAGGGCGATGTCTTCAACGTCGCCATCGACATGGGCGGCCTGCGCCCGCTGCTCGAAAGCCTGGGCGTCAACGGCGACAGCCTGCCGCTGCAGGTCTCGGCGATGACGCTGGGCGGCTCGCACCTGACCGGCTTCGCCGGCGTCGGCGGCCCCTACCGCTACGGCGCGGACGCCAACAACGACGGCCTGCCCGACAAGATCAACGACAACGCGGTCGGCGTCGCGCTGGACGATGTCGACTTCGGCCTGGCGATGATGACGCCGGCCCTCGGCAAGGCCATCCCCGGCCTGGAGCAATACTCGCCGCGCTTCATCACGGCCAAGGCCTCCGTCGGCCTCGCCGGCCTCGTGGGCATCGACCACAACCTGCTGGACGTGCGCGCCGAGGACGTCGAAGTCAACATCAACACCTTCTACGTGCCGTCCATCCCGGCACCGGTGCAGGCGGCCATCCAGCTCTTCGGCCCGCCGGCCATCAACTACCAGCTGAGCCCGTCGTTCAAGGACTACACCGAGGACACCAACGGCAACGGCCGCCTGGACGCCGGCGAGGACAAGAACCGCGACGGCAAGCTCAACGCCCACGGCTTCGCGCTGCCGGCCGGCGGCGGCAACACCGTCTTCATCGACTTCACCGGCGACCTGATCCAGGCCAAGGTCGGCTATGCCGACATCAACCTGGCCGGCTTCGTGCAGATCTCGGCCTCGATGGCCTTCACCAAGCGCGGCTCCGAGCGGGTCACGCTGGACACCGGCGAAGAGACCACGGTCACGACGCTGGCCATCGGCATCAACGACGGCTTCGGTTTCATCGGCGTGGGCGGCTACTGGCGTGACACGGACGGCGACGGCCGCATCACCGCCGCCGACCATCCCGACACCTCGGCCGTCGGCTTCGCGATCAACGACCTCGACGTCGGCCTCATCGTCGCCAAGGAACTGGTCATCACGGCCCAGGGCGCCTCGGTCGGCGTCTACCTCGCGGCGCAGGCCCATGTCACCAGCATCGGCCTGGTCGGCGTGCCCGACGTCACCTTCCAAGCCCAGAACCTGGACCTGGAACTGAACACCGGCGTGCGCATCCAGATCGGCACGTCGCAGTTCACGCAGGACACCTCGGGCGCCGTGACGCTGGGCGGCGGCGTCAGCCTGACGGGCGCCTTCACCGTCATCGACTTCTCCCGCGCGACGTGGATGGACAGCCAGAACGTCGTCCACCCGGGCTACGCCATCGCGACCGGCAACGCCGACCATCCCATCGTGCTGCTCTACAACGAGCAGTTCCTGCGCCTATCCGGCGAGGCCGAGCTGGACGTGTTCGGCCTGGTCAGCATGAGCGGCGTGTTCGATGTACGCGCCAGCGCCAGCCAGGGCATCTCCATCTTCGTCGACGTGCAGGCCCGCATCGGCACCGCCAGCGCGCCGCTGTTCACGACGCACGCGACCGGCCTGCTCGTCATCCGCGACGGCATCGCGATGCGGCTCAACCTGGCCGCCAACGTGGACCTGGGCCCGGTCGCCAAGCTGCAGGCCGACCTCGAGCTGACGATGAACAGCTTCGGCCACGAGATCGTCTACAACGTGCCGGACGAGTTCCTCGACAAGGTCGACTTCCCGGTCTACACCATCCCCGCCACGCCGCCCGGCAAGCCCAACTGGACCGGCCCCTACATGGCGCTGGCCGGCCACGGCTCGCTGGACCTGCTCGGCGGCGTGCTGAACCTGCAGGGCGACTTCAGCATCATCATCTCGACCAGCGGCGTCGAGCTGGCCGTCACGGCCACGCTGGACCTGCCGGTGCTGCAGCCGCTGTCCGTCACCGGCACGCTCGGCATCGTCGCCGGCGGCATCTACGGCAGCCTGGAAGTGGGCGGCAGCGGCGCCGACTCCAAGATCATCGACGGCGGCGGCATCTTCGACGTCACCGGCCGCTTCCTGCTGCAGATCAACACCACCACGCAGAACCAGCAGGTTCGCGGCCGCGACAGCAACGGCAACGTCTTCGACGCCAACGGCAACCCGGTGCTCGTGACGCTGGCGCCGCAATACCTGCGTCTCACCGGCAAGGCCTCCATCAACGTCGGCCCCGTGTCGCTGCAGGGCGGCATGGACCTGCTGATCGACAGCCACGGCCTGCAGGCCAGCGGCAACGTGACGCTGAGCATGGGCGACTTCGGCGACCTGTCCTTCGCGCTCGACGCCGCCTTCGGCGTCGACGGCGCCAATTCGCCGTTCTTCGCGATGCGCGTCGCCACGCATGTCTCCTTCGGCATCGCCGTGCTCGGCGTCACGGCCGACGGCACACTGCAGATCAACACCAGCGGTCAGGACTACACGACGCTGTCGGGCCACACCATCGCCCACGACACGGCCTTCGACCTGCAGATGGCCGGCCACATCAAGATCCTGGCCTTCAATGTCGACTTCACCGGCGGCATCAGCGTCATCAACAGCGTCTTCAAGCTGTCGTTCGACGGCCGGCTGAACTTCTTCAACGCGCTGATGATCGACGTCGGCGGCTTCGTCAGCAGCGACGGCCAATTCGAGGTGCACGGCTCCGCTTCGCTGGACATCGGCCTGGGCCCGCTGCACCTGCGCGCCGGCGTCAGCATGCTGCTGTCGAGCAAGCCGCGCTTCGCGGCCTCCGCCTGGGGCTCGCTGGACTTCTCGCTCGACTTCGGCCTGTTCAGCATCGACTTCACCATCGCCGGCTTCCGCGGCGAGATCGACATCACGCCCGCCAGCGCCTACCTGGCGGCTCAGGCCACGGTGATGGGCATCACCGTCTCCGGCAGCTACATGTGGACCTTCGGCGACCCGCCGGACATCTCCAACCTCGCCGCCGACGGCACGCTATACCTGCACATGGGCGACCAGTCGGGCCGCTACGGCAGCGGCAAGCTGTACGACGACACGACCAACGAGTCCTTCAGCGTCGACCAGGACGGCCAGACCATCACCGTCCAGTCGCTGGGCCAGACGCGCACCTACGCCGCGAGCCAGGTCAAGCGCATCGTCGCCAACGGCGGTTCGGGCAACGACTTCGTCTACATCGGCCCCGACGTCAAGGCCGACCTGCAGATCGACCTCGGCGCGGGCACCAACAACGCCATGATCCTGGGCGGCGCGTCCACCAGCGTCATCCGCGCCGGCAACGGCAGGAACAAGTTCGTCGGTGGCAGCGTCAACGGCATCCACTACTACGCGGGCACCGGCAACGACACCTTCATCGGCGGTGATGGTGCCGAGATCGTCGACATGGGCGGCGGCGACAACCGCATCTGGGGCAACGGCGGCAACGACACCCTGGTCATCGGCGCCGGCACCAACACCGTCGACGGTGGCGCCGGCAACGACCTCCTCCTGGTGGCCGGCGGCGGCTCGCTCAAGCTCGATGGCGGCGACGGCTTCGACCGCGTCGTCATCGCCGCGATGAACAGCACCGCGCCCATCCAGCTCAACGACCACGAGCTGGTGCTGACCTCGGGCAGCGGCCGTCGCAACATCGACTTCAACGACAGCGTCGAGCGCATCGAGATCACCGACCAGAACACGGTCCGCACGACGCTGGTCACGGCCGCCGGCGAGTCCTGGGGCGCGACCTCGCTCGCCCTCGACGCCGCCGGCGTGCTCGACATCACGCACGCCACGCTGGTCGCGCCGCAGGCCCTCTTCAGCGTCAGCGCCGCGGGCATCGACGGCGTCTTCAACACGCAATTGGCCCAGCTCTCGGTGCTGGACCGCGCGGCCGCCGGCAGCCCGCTGGCCGACATCGTCGTGCGCGAGGCGGACGACCTCGTCATCGTGGCGGACGGCCGCGCCAACGGCGGCCTGGTCACGACCGGCGGCCTCATCGACGTGCAGCTCGCCGGCCATGAGGCCTTGTTCACCCACCAGAGCGGCTTCATCAGCGCCGCGCCGGGCAAGTCCATCTCGCTGGTCACCGATGACATCGACCTGGCCGCCGGCGACGACAGCGTGCGCGGCACCGGCACGCTGCTGATCCGCGCCCACGCCGCGGACCAGGGCTACCGCATCGGCGGCGCCGGCCAGACCGGCTTCGCCAACGACACCTCGGCCGACGGCGGCAGCACCGGCACGATGGACCTGGGCATGCGCGACCTGTCCGCGCTGCGCACCGGCTTCTCGCAGGTCACCATCGGCCATCGCGCGCCCGGCGTCGTCATGACCCTCGGCGACGCCAAGAACACGCCGATGTTCGACAAGCTCTTCTCGGCCCGCTTCGAGGACCCGACGCTGCTGCTGGCCGAGCGCATCGTCGTGGCGGGCGACGTGCAGTCCAGCACCCGGCTGGAGCTGCAGGCCTACACCGTCGACGTCCGCAGCCACAACATCCACGCGCCGCTGGGCGCGGCCGACTCCGGCGTGCGCGCCAACGACCTCGTCATCAACGCCACCGAGCAGGTCGCGCTGGGCGGCTGGCTGATCGGCAACCGCAGCGTCGACATCGAAGTGCTGGGCAGCACCGGCGCAGGCGCCGTCATCGGCTACAGCGACGGCCCGAACGGCTTCACGGCCGACAAGGGCTCCAGCCTGCAGGTCGTCGACGCCGGCGGGACGCTGCGCCTGCGCACGTCGGGCTCCGTCGTGGCGGCCACCTTCATCGAGGCCAAGGGCGCCGGCTCCAGCCTGAGCATCGATGCCGGCAGCACGCTGACGCTGCGCGAAGGCGGCGCCGTGTTCGCCTCGGCGGCCAACAGCCAGGTGCTGTTGTCGGCCACGCGCAGCGTCCGCCTGCTGAGCGGCTCGGCCGTCGCCGTGGGCGCGGCCTTCGCGGCCGACGGCATCACGCCCATCCTGACCGGTGCGGGCTCGACCCTGACGCTGCGTTCGCCCGGCGAACTGCAGATGGCCGGCATCGTCGTCAGCGCCGACACGGTCACGCTGGACGTCGGCGAAGTGCAGTCCGACTACGCCGACTACTTCGACACCCTGCCGGGCAAGACGCTCGCCGCCATCGCCGACCCGGCTCAGGTTGCCGCCGCGCTGGCCAACCTCGCGCAGGGCGGCCTGAGCGCCGACCTGCTCGCGGCCATCAGTGCCGCCGGCATCAGCCTCGGCGCCCATGCCTCGGTCACGTCGCTGGCCGACTACACGCCCTTCGCCCAGCTCAGCGACGCGCAGAAGGCGCTGGTCGCGCAAAGCCTGGGCTACGCGACCTACGACCACGGCGGCTTCTTCAATGCCAAGACCGGCGTGTTCCGCCCCACCGCCTACGACACCGCCAGCAAGACCAGCACGCTGACCCTGATCGAGGGCGACAGCGTCGCCTACGACCCTGCCAGCATCAACTGGGGCGCGGCCGGCGCGCCGGCCGCCAACATCAGTTTCGACCACCTCAGCGCCGCCCAGCAGGCGGCTGTGGCCACCCAGCTCGGCTACACCGTGCTGTCCGGCGAGGTCTACTACAAGGCCGGCAGCCCGCCCGTCAGCGGCTTCCTGCAAGGCGTCTCGCCGGACTACGACAGCACCCACATCGACTGGGCCGCGGCCGGCGTGGCGGCACCCAGCGGCCACGTGGCCTTCGCCCAGCTCTCCGCGGCGCAGAAGCTCGTCGTGGCGAATGCGCTGGGCTATCGCTTCGACTACAACAACGTGCCCGCCGACACCTGGGCGGCCGTGGCCGTGGACTACGCCTCGGTGTCGCGCCAGACCTGGATCGACGCCTTCTCGGGCAACTTCTCGGTGCTCATCACCGCCGCCCAATGGGGCAGCGCCGGCGTGCCCGCGCCGGGCACCGAGTACGCCTCGCTGACGGGCGCGCAGCAGGCGGTGGTCGACGGCATCATCGACTTCGCCCCAACAGCGGGCACAGCCTACGCCGACCTCTCGGCCGACCAGCGCAGCGTCGTCGACCGCCTCACCCACCCCGGCGAAGAGACGCTGTTCAAGGACCTCACGGCCGCGCAGAAGGCCGTCGTCACGGGCTACATCGACCAGGTCACCAGCACCGGCGTCGGCAACGCCATCCGCTTCTTCAACTACGCCGCCAACCCCGGCAAGAAGCTGGTCACGACCTTCAGCGAAGGCGCGCTGACCGACTACAACAACGCCGACATCTACTGGGGCAGCGCCGGCACGCCGGCCGCCAACGCCGGCTTTGCCGACCTCAGCGCCGCGCAGAAGGCCGTCGTGGCCCACGCGCTGGGCTACGACGTCGAGCAGGGCCCGTCCTTCTTCAAGGCCGACGCGGCCGCGGGCCGCCAGCTGGTGCACGGCTTCACGGCTGGTGGCGCCGACTTCGACACCGCCACCATCGCCTGGGGCGGCGCCAGCAAGCCGGCCGACGGCACGTCGTTCGAGCAGCTCACGCCCGCCCAGCGCGATGTCGTGCTGACCAACCTGGGCTATGTGCAGGCCCATCAGGAGGTCTACGTCAAGCCGACGGCGACCGATCCGACCAAGCGCATCGTCGACGACCTGACGGAGGGCTCGGGCAAGGACTTCGACACCAGCAGCTTCGACTGGGGCACGGTCGCCCCCGCCGCGCCGGGCACGCCCTTCCAGCAGCTCACGCTGGCGCAGCAGGACAAGGTGCTGGCAACGCTGGGCTACGAGCGCTGGGACGGCGTCGTCTACGTCAACCCCAACGCAGCGCCGGCCGACCACTACCGCCTGAGCTTCGTCGAAGGCGCGGACTACAGCATCGCCAGTACCTTCTGGGCCGCGCCGGCGCAGGGCACGGCCTATGCCGACCTCACCGAGGCCCAGCAGTTCGCGGTGCGCGACCAGACCGGCTTTGCGCTCTACGACGGCACGGTCTACTACAAGGCCTCCGCCGCCGCGGGCGAGCAACTTCACACCAGCTTCACGCAGGGCGTCGACTACACGGCCGCCTCCAGCGGCACTGCCAACACCACGCGCTGGGTCATTGCCGACGGCAGCACCGCCGCCGACGGCTCGCCGCTGCGCTACCTGGCCTATGCCTACGACGCCAACGGCGACGGCGTGGTGGACCAGGTGCAGATCCTGCAGCCGCACCCGCTGTTCGGCCAGCGCGGCGCCGGCTTCCTGCTGACCGGCACCATCACCACGCTGCGGCCCAATGCCGACTTTGTGATGCACACCCAGGGCGACATCATCGTCCAGGGCAATATCAACCTGCTTGGCGCCGGCTCGGACCTGGTGCTGGAATCCGACCGCTGGGTCTACTGGCAGGGGCAGGGTCAGATCAACGGCGACATCACGCTCACCGGCCACGGCGCGCCGGAGGCCGGCAAGCCCCAGGCCGGCACCAGCGTCTACGTCAACGCCAGCTCCACGCTCAATTCCCTCGCCGCCGGCGGCCACATCACGGTGACCGGCGCCGCAGACGTCGAACTGCACGGCGCCCTGGTGGCGGGCGGCGCCATCGGCACCACGGGCATCAGCTGGCTGGGCCCGGATTCGACGATCGCCGTCACGGCCGGCGAGCAGATCCTCGTCGACACCGCGCTGTTCGCGGCGAAGGCCGTCACGCTGAGCACCACCGGCCTGCCGGGTGCCGACGACGGCGGCCAGTCCATCGTCATGACCACGGTCGGCGGCCTCAACGTGGCCGGCCTGGCCAGCAACCACAGCGGCACCAGCGGCATCGATATCCACGCCGTCGGCAACATCTCGCTGCTCGGCAACATCCGCTCCGGCGCTGTCGTCACGACCACGCTGGGCGACGACGGCAAGCCGGTCGACAACTACCTCTGGTCCGACGATCCCTTCGGCGTCAGCATCAGCAGCGACGGCCAGCTCTGGCTGGGCGGCATGGTCAAGGCCGCCAGCGGCGCGCTGGTGGAGCAGGGCGTCACCATCCGCGCCGGCAGCTCGGTCACACTCGCGGGCGGCACCAGCAGCGACGGCATCGGCTTCAACATGCCGGGCGGCGCGCGCGTTCTGGTCAACGACCCCGATGGCCGCATCGCCATCACGTCGCGCCAGGGCGCGCTGGTCAACGGCATGCTCGTGGCGGGCGCCGAGCTGGTCGACCATTACGACCCCGACGGTGCGCTGCTGGGCAGCCTGCTGCACAACTTCGGCGGCAACTCCTCCGTCAGCATCCAGGCCGGCGGCCAGGTGCGCCTGGGCCGCGAGATCCAGGCCGGCCGCACCATCGACGTCCGCGGCGGCACCGCCACCTTCGACCCCAACTCCACCGACCCCTTCAACGGCTTCGGCATGGTGGTCGGCGGCAACGTGCATCTGCGTACCTGGCAGAACGACAGCACGATCTCGCTGTCGGCCGACGGCAACCTCAAGGTCAATGTCTTCGGCAGCAATGTGCTGCAGCCCGACGGCAGCAGCGTGGTCACGCAGCTGCGCGAGGTGCTGACGGCGGACGGCTTCACGCAGTACAACGACGCCCACCTCACCGCCGACACCTCCTTCCTGCTGACCGTCAACCTGGGCAACGACAGCAGCGGCATCCTGGTCTCCGCGCGGGTCGTCGTGAAGGCCGCCGATACCGCCGGCAACCAGGGCGTGGGCAGCCTGCGCACCGACCTCATCGACGCGATCCGCGCCGCCTTTGACGGCCAGCCGCCGGAGGTACTCGCCAAGCTGCCCACCGTGCTGCTCGACGACGGCCGCCTCGTGCTGGCGGGCAACAACCCCTTCAGCATCGCCGCCGATGCGGGCGGCGGCGCCGAGCGCCTTGGCTTCACGCAGATCGCGGCCACCAACAGCACGGGCGGCGCCGTGGCCTCCGCGCGTCCTTACGCCATCGATGCCGTCAACCCCGGCTCGGTCGTCAAGCTGGGCCGCGCCGGCGCGCCGGCGGGCGAGATCACCATCGCCGGCGCCATACGCTCCTACAGCGGCGTCGAGCTCTATGCCGGCACCAGCGCCAGCGGCAGCTCCACCGTCACCTTCACGACCAGCGCCCTCATCGAGACGCTGTCGGGCAGCATGCACTTCGCGCCCACCGGCGCGGCCTCGCTCGGTGGCGAGTTCATCGCCCGCGGCGCGGGCTCCGACATCACCGTCGACGCGCGCGACACGCTGGAGCTCGGCGGCAGCTTCACCGCCCAGCGCGACATCATCATCAACGCCGGCAGCGTGGTGCGCGCCGGCGAGACCAGCCTGCACACGCTGGGCACCAGCAAGCTAATCACGCTCGACGCGACGGGCCGCCTGCTGCTCACCGGCCTGAACGACGTGCTGATCGACAGCGTCGTCGGCGGCGGCGCCAGCCAGCTTGGGCCCGTGCAGATCACGGCGACGCAGGGCCTGCTGACGCTCAGCGCCACGTCAGGTCGCGTCGACAGCGGCGGGCTGATCACGCTCAGCGGCCGCGACGTGGACCTGGCCGGCGTCGTCAACAACCGCGTCGCCACGCCGGCGAGCTACGACGACGAACTGACCATCACCGCCACGCGCAGCCTCAGCCTGCACGGCACGATCACGCTCGCCGGCTCCATGCGCGCCACGGCGGGAACCAACATCGGCGTCTACGACACCGTGCTGTCGGCGCTCGGCGACGGGCAGCGCCTGGTGCTGACGGCGGGTGGCGGCATCAACATCGGCAGCGCCGGCGGCCAGACGCGTGCCGCCATCCTCGAAGCCGACGCGCTGCTGCAGATCACCGCCAACGGCCGCATCGCCCTGGGCGCCGACGCCCAGCTCTACAGCGGCGGCGACGACAGCCAGCTCGTGCTGCAGGCCGACACGCTGCGCCTGGCCGGTGCGCTGCGTGCCGGCACCGACCATGTCTCCATCGCCAGCCTGACGGCGCCCTTCACCGGCCACAACGCCACCATCGACCTGCAGGCCCGCCACGACATCGTGCTGGGCGACATCGGCAGCGGCGTGGGCGGCGAGTTGACGGCCAGCGGCCGCGTGCTGCTGCAGTCCGGCGCGGCCGCGAGCGGCGTCGGCTTCGAGATGACGGCCGCCAGCCGCATCGTGGCGGACCCCTCGGGCAAGGCCGACGCCACCGGTGTCGTCACCTGGACGGGCGCCGCCGCCACCGGCCAGGCCCTGGTGCGCCTGCAGTCCGACGGCGACATCCGCCTGCGCGGCGCCGTGCTGGCGCGTGGCACCGGTGCCGACATCGGCGTGGCCTCGCGCTCCCAGGTCTTCGCGGGCGGCCTGCTGCGCGCCACCGACCGCGTCGAGCTGGTCGCCGGCACCGACGACAGCGGCGTGGCCGTCTACGTCGACAGGCAGGTCACCGATGCGCATGGCCAGTACCTCTCGGGCGGCGCGCTGGACACCGACGAGCGCGGCAGCATCGTCATCGCCGCCATCGGCAGCGTCGTCATCGAAGGCACCGTGGGCGAGCAGACGGACGCCCAGGCCGGCGACCTGGGTGGCCACGGCAAGGTCAATCTCGTCGATATTCAGTCCGTGGCCGGCGACGTCACCGTGATGCGCGAGATCAACGTCGGCGGCTCGGTGGTCATCACCGGTGGCGACCTTGCCGTGCTGTCCGACAGCCACGTCTTCGCGCTGGCGGCGGATTCCACCGTCTTCATGCAGGCGCGCAACAGCCTGCGCGTGTCGGCCGACAACAGCCTGGCCGGCGCGGCCCACCAGGGCTACATCAAGGCCGGCAAGCTGGTGCATCTGGCCGCGCCCAGCATCACCATCAACGGCCTGGTGGAGGCGCAAGGCCCCGGTGGCCGCGTGCTGCTGTCGGCCGCGCGCGCCATCGACATCGCCGGCGGTGCACTCACGTCGTCCGGCAACATCGACCTGCATGCCGGTGTCGATCTCAGCGTCACGCGCGCCCTGCTCGAAGGCAGCTTCACGGCCAACGACGTGCTGGGCGGCCAGGTCTCCATCACCGGCCAAGGCAAGGTCGATGCGGCCGGCAAGCTCAGCCTGCTCGTCGGCGGCGATGTCACGCTGGACGCCGACCCCGCCGTGGGCGGCACCCGCACGCTGCAGGTGCAGACCACCCGCACTGTCGAAGAGACCGTGCAGGTGCTCAGCGGCTACACCAAGGTCGACGCCGGCACGGTCACCGTCAACGAGATCAGCTACGACACCACGACCATCACCGAGCAGGTGGGCACCGAGCTGATCACCGTCGGTCGCTAC
The DNA here is from genome assembly GCA_019509985.1 of Burkholderiales bacterium. Classification (GTDB taxonomy): domain Bacteria; phylum Pseudomonadota; class Gammaproteobacteria; order Burkholderiales; family Burkholderiaceae_C; genus Pelomonas. The sequence continues at coordinate 51,533 of JAEKLF010000043.1, forward strand.
TACGACACGATGAACGTGCAGTTGGAGCAGATCGGCTACTACAACGCCCAGACCAATTCCTTCCGCGAGGTGCTGATCGAGGGCCGCGACTACGTCAATAAAGACATCCACTGGGACGACACGGACGACGAGCAGGCCAAGGTGACCGGCCAGCACCGCACGGTCGCGCACGTCACCGCGTCCGACGGCGAAGCCGGCTTCGTACCGTTCACGGCGCTCAACGATGGCCAGCGCTGGGCGGTGCTCAACACCACCCACTACAAGCCGGTCTACCAGGCGGTCTTCAGCGGCTACCAGCGCCACGTCACCAAGGACGGCCTCACCTCCGTCGACCTGACGCACACCAACCCCGACTGGGCGAACAACACCCAGCACATCTACGCCATCGACGTGGCCAACTGGCGCGACAAGTACGTCGTCATGCCCGACGGCGCGCAGAAGGACATCCTGTCCTTGGCCACCAATGGCGCGGCGCAATACCTCACGGGCGACACCTCCGAGGACGGCAGCAACAACGTCGGCGCTGGAGGTTCAACCAGCGCCTGGACCACCGACCCCACCGGCGCCACCGGCGAGCTGGTGGGGCATTACACCGACTTCGCCAAGGTCTCGTACACGCAGGCGGGCTCGTCGTGGATCGGCTCGACCAGCAGCACCGCCTACGACATCGGCGACGGCCAGGCCGCCTACTGGAACGCGGACTATGCCCAGGGCACGGGCTCGCGCACCTACAGCATCGCCACCAGCGGCACGGTGGCGGGCGCCTCGACGCGCACCTATGCCGCCCTCTCGCGCGCTCCCGACTGGTATCTCTCGACCGACCCGGCCAAGGCCACGGTCCACAGCGGCACCGAAGGTCTCAGCGGCGTGCAGAACCTGGCCGACTACAACCGGTCGGCGACCACCACCATCAATGCGCGGCAGGACTTCATCGACACCCTGCGCACGGGCGTCGGTGGGGACGGCAAGCCGCTGGGTGACACGGCCTCGCTGGCGACCAACCTCAGCGGCTCCTCGTCCGGCAACGTGGTGGGGGGCTCGCTGTCCAACCCCTACTCGTTCTACCTGTACGGCGACCTCAATTACGGCACCAGCCCGTCGGGCGGTTCGGCCTACGCCACGTCCAACCCGCCGCCGAACGCGCCCAACCACGTCAACCTGCCCAACCAGCTGCGCGACATCCGCATCACGCTGTACAACGGCAACAACCCGAGCCAGCCCTTCACCGCGCCGCAGGACGTGGCGAGCGCGTTCCGGATGTTCTACCCCACCTACCAGGTCCAGCTCTTCGAGCATGTGGACTACGGTGGCCGCTCGTCCATCCTGAACCAGGCCGTCGCCGACCTGGGCACGACGACCGTGGGCAACGACACCGTCTCGTCGTACAGGGCCTGGGGCGATGTCTTCGAGACCTACCGCAACTACACCGAGAACTGGACCAGCCTCAACCACGCCGTCTACGACCAGCGCGTCAAGCTGAGCTACGCCCTCACCACGCTGGACACCGACATCCAGGAGTACCGCCCGGTCTACGAGACCACCACCTCGCAGATCAAGATCGTCACGCCCAAGACCGTCACCGTCTGGAAGGACGTGCCCGTCTACACCAGCCAGACGCAGTTGCACACCGTGGTGGAGCTGCAGTCCGTCGGCGCGCGCCAGTACGGCGACGCCGATGCCTCGCTGACTGGTGCCTCCGTGGCCATCGATGCCGGCTCCAGCGTGCGCCTGAGCGGCAAGGTGTCCGCCACCGCCGACCTGCAAATCGACGCCGGCAACGAGATCGCGCTGCGCGGCAACGAGCACAGCGGCATGCAGCTGTCCACCGAGCTGTCGGGCCACAAGCTGACGCTGAACGCCGGCGTCACGCTGCGGCTGGATGACTCGGCGCTGCTCAGCGGCACCGGCACCGGCGCCACCATCACGCTGGACACCCAGGGCACGATGTTCGTCGGCGGTGCCATCCAGGCCGCCAGCGGCGCCAGCCTGGCCACGGTCACGCTGCACTCGGACGGCGACGTGCACCTGAGCGGCACCATCACCGCGGGCGCCATCGACATCGAAGGCGGCTACCAATCCGCGTCGGGCGCGGGCATCGGCAGCGGCGGCGTCAGTGCCGACGCGGACACCCGCCTGGCCGCCACGACCGGCGACCTGACGCTGCGCGCCGGCGAGTTCGCCGGCAGCATCACCTTCGACACCACGCCGCACGCCCACGACAGCGGCGCCGACGCCGCCTCGGTCACCGCCCATGGCACCCTCGATTTCGCCGCCCCGGCCGGCCAGATCAAGATGACCGTCACCGGCAGCGGCGACAACGTCGTCATCTACGGCCAGATCACCGGCCAGAAGCTGAACGCCGTGGCCGAGGCCGGCATCGTGCTGTCCACCCAGGTGTCGCAGATCGACACCCTGCTGCTCACCGGCGCCGGCAACATCGAGCTGGCCAACACCGGCAACCTCGTCCTCAAGTCGGCGCAGGCGGCCGACGGCTTCGTCACCGTGCGCGTGTTCGGCAGCCTCGAGGCCGACAGCATCAGCACACTGGGCGCGACCGACCGCAACGACATCACGCTCACCACCTTCCAGGCCGAGACCAGCGGCGGCCAGGGCACGGCGGCACTGCGCGCGCCGGCCAACATCACCGTCGGCACGCTGACCAACGCCAACCGCGGCGACATCCTGCTGCGCGCGCAGGGCAGCGTCACGCACATCGCGGCCGGCGGCCTGCTGACGGCGGACAACATCACCATCCTGACCGGCAAGGCGGTCGACGCCGCCGGCACGCCGCTGTCCACCTCGGTGGACGTCAACACCCAGGCCAACTCGCTGAGCGTGCGCAACACCTCGGTGGGCAATGTGCGCATCGTGCAGGGCAGCCGCAACCTGCTGGTGCAGGACAGCCTGGTGTCCAACGGCAACTTCGTGCTGACGGGCGCGGGCGACGTCGACCTCGCCCAGGTCCACCTCGACAGCAGCGGCGACGTCACGGCCGACGCGGCCAATGCGCGCCGCATCGACGTCACGGCCGACGGCAACCTGCGCGTGCGCGACGTCTCCGCCGGCGTCTACCTGCAGCGCCCCGAGGACCTGCCGCTGCCCTTCGACGGCAACGGCGCGCGCATCACGGCAGTCACCTCCGCCGGCAACGTGCTGCTGACCTCGACGCATGGCGCCATCAGCGAGAACTCCGTCGACGCCGCGGTGGACATCGTGGCCAATGTGCTCACGCTGCGCGCCGCTGCCGGCATCGGCAATTTCCAGATCGCCGCCAACAAGCTCGACGCCAGCACCACGGCCGGCGACATCGTGCTCAGCGACATGGACGGCGCGCTGGAGCAGTTCAAGGGCCTGGAAATCGTCCAGGCCGCGACCACCACCGCCGGCACCAGCCTGGTTTCGATCACGGCACAGAACCGGCTCAACGTCGGCCCCGGCGGCAAGGTCCAGGGCGCGACGCTGCGCCTGACCAGCCTGGCCGACAGCGTCGTGGTCGACGACCCCGGCCTGAGCAACCCCGATTCCCTGATCTACAGCCGCGGCGTCGCCTTCGTGGCCGCCACCACGCTGCAGCTCTACAAGTTCTTCCAGGCCGACGAGCTGATGGAGTACCGCGCCGGCGACTACTTCCTCTTCGGCCGCCAGCCCGTCACCGTCGACAACCCCAAGGGCGTCACGCGCCTGCTTCCCACCAGCCTGTCGGCCGACACCCTCATCCTCGAGAGCGGCGGCACGCTGAGCCTGACCGGCGACCTGAGCGCCAACACGCGGCTGGAGCTGATCTCGGGCCAGGACATCCGCCTGACCGGCACGGTCACCGTCAAGGCCAACCACTTCGACGGCTCGGCCGACACCGACGGCCTGATCGACCAGCTCGCCATCACCGCCAAGGGCCTCACCACCGTCAACCAGGCCGTCGACATCAACAACGATGGCGTCTACACGGTGCTCAACGAGTCCGACCTGCGGGTGGACTGGAACGGCGACGGCAAGCTCGACGGCACGATCGACGAGCGCAACCCCAACAAGGCCACCGGCTACATCGACGTCCAGCTCGCGGCCCTGCCGGCCGCCCAGTACGAGCTGCGCGCGGCGCGCGACATCCACGTTGCCCTGGGCGACAGTACCCACGCCGCATCGCTGACGCTGTCCGGCTTCGTCGGCGGCATCTCGGGCTTCGATGCCGCGCAGAACGTGCGCTTCGACATCGCCGGCGACCTCACCCTCAAGGGTGGCCTGGTGCGCGCCGACGACGCCACCGGCACGCTGACCGTGCGCGCCAACAACCTCGTGACGGACAAGGCCTCGGTCTTCATCGCCAACCGCCTGGACGTCCAGGTGGCCGGGCAGATCCAGGCCAACACGCTGATCAGCACGCTGCGCGCGGTCAGCACGTCCAGCGGTGCCATCGACATCAAGGAAGCCAACGATCTCACCGTCGAGCTCATCAGCGCGCAGCACGGCAGCATCAATGTCGAGGCCGGTGGCGACGTCTTCGCGCGCCAGATCGTCAACTTCGCCGACGGCGACAACATCACGGTCAAGTCCGGCGGCAAGCTCTGGGTCGACCTCATCGAGGCCGGCTCCAGCGTCGGCGCGCAGAAGACCAGCGGCACCCTCACGGTGGATGCCGCGGCCGGCATCGCCGAATGGGCTGCGTTGGTGCGCGACGCCAATGGCGACGTCACGCTGGTGAGCGACGGCAATGGCCACCTCACGGCAGCCACCGCGTATGACAACACCACCGCCGATCTCTACGCCTGGAAGGTCGTGGTGCGGGGCACGGCGGACACCCAGCTGCTCAACTCGCCCAGCGACCAGGGCGGCAACGCCACGGTCGAGGTGCGCGTCGGCGGCGGCGGTCTCGAGACCCATACCGACAGCACCGTCAGCCTGCACACCGCGCTGACCGACGGCGGCGCCATCGTCGCCGTCGACCCCACGCCCGTCCAGGACGCCGGCAACGACGCCAAGCAGAGCAGCGCCATCTCCTTCGCGGGGCCGCGCACGGCGGGCCAGATCTACGTCGTCACGCTGGGCGGCGTCGACTTCAAGGCGACGCTGGGCGGCATCACCGACGCCGACTTCAACGCCATGCTCAACCAGTTGGGCACCGACATCCAGGCCTACCGGGTGAGCGGGGCGGCCGAGTACACCGTCAGCGTCGGCGCCGACGACACGCTGACCATCCAGGAGGTCCACGACAACCAGGCCTTCACCGCCACCGCCGCCGTCCACCAGCTGCAATACGCGCCGGACGCCAGCGCCGTCGCCAGCGACGGCAGCACCCCGGCCGTCGCGCCCGGCCAGGACCTCAAGCAGCTCAGCACGCTGACGCTCGACGCCTCGATCACGACCGTCGACGCCGGCAAGCAGTTCACCTTCCACGTCGCCGGCCACACCTACACGCTGCAGCTCGGCGACAGCTTCGGCGGCCAGACGGTGGGCGCCACCGTCGCCTCGCTGATGCAGGTGCTGGGGGCCCATATCGAGGCCGACGCCGCCATCGACGTCACCGAGCGCACGGTCAATTTCGCCGGCATCGGCAGCCTGTCGGCCAGCGCCAACTACCGCGTCGTCGTGGGCGGCAAGGTGTTCGACTATGCCGCCGTCAGCGGCGACGACGGCGCCTCCGTGGCACGCGCCCTGGCCTCGCTGATCAACGCCGACAACAGCTACGTCGCCCACGCCGAGGGCACCGTGATCGCCATCTCGGGCGGCGTCACGGGCGGCACCAGCATCAGCGCGGGCACCGCCGGCGGCGGTCCCTCGAACGTCAATGTCGCGGCGGGTGTGGGCGTGGACGACACACCCAACGTGCTGCGCCTGCTCGCCACCGCGAGCAACACCCCCTTCGCGATGGGCACGGTCAGCGTCAGCGACAGCCTGCCTGCGGCCACCACCGCCTACACCACCGGCCAGCCGCAGATCACCACGTTGACGGTGCCGGGCTCGCCGACGAACAGCCACACCTACAACTTCTCGGTCGGCGGCCAGAACTACAGCGCCGTCACCGACAGCTCGGCCACGCAGGTCGAGCTGCGCGACGCCATCATCAGCGCCATCACCGCCCTGGGCGCCTCCGAGGTCACGGCCGTGGCCAGCGGCAACAACGTGCAGCTCACCGGCAAGGCCAATGGCAACGCCTACAGCGTCACCACCTTCTCCGCCGCCAACACGCAGGCCGCGGTGGCCGACGTCAAGGAGGTGGTGCGCATCTCCCCCTCGTCCAACCCGCTTTCCGGCGCCACCTACAGCTTCGATGTCGGCGGGCACGCCTACAGCGTCACGACCGATGCCGATGCCACGCGGGCCGAGCTGCTGAGCGCCATGAACACGGCCCTGGCCGCGGACGCCAATGTGGACGCCGCCATCAGCGGCAACCAGCTCGTGCTGACGGCCAAGCTGGTCAACACCCATATCACCGCCAGCTTCAGTGGCGCCGCCGTGGGCAGCCTGGCCTATACCGCCAGCCTGCAGACCACGGCCGATGCCACCCACGCCCAGGTCTCCAATGTCGTGTTCGGCAACACTGCCCTGTTCGCCGGTGATCTGGTGTCGATCAGCGTCAACGGCAAGGACTACACCATCACCGTCGCGTCCGGCCAGGAAAGCTGGACGGCGGTGCTCGGCCAGCTCGTCACGGCCGTCAACGACGACGTGCAGCAGCCCGTCACGGCCAGCGCCGTCACGGCCAGCCGCACGCTGGTGCTCACCGGCGACGCGAACGGCGTGGCCTTCAGCCTGAGCCAGGCCATCGTCTCCGGCGGCGCCGGCGCACCGGTGCTGGTGCAGGGCGCGGGTGCCGATGCCACCCAGGTCTCGGACGTCGACTTCAACAGCGTCACGCTGGGCCTGCACGACCGGGTCTCGCTGCTGGTGAACGGCAAGTCCTACAGCGTCACCGTCGACGGCACCACCGTCACCGCCTCGCTGCCGTCGCTGCTGACCGCTCTGGCCGGACAGATCAACGGCGACAGCGCCCGCGACGTCGACGCCACAGCCAACACCACGCTGTTCACGATCGAGCTCACGGCCAAGACCAAGAACACGGCCTTCGACGTCACCAATGTGCTGCTCGAGCACGCCACCGAGGTCGACGACGTCACCGCCGGCGGCGCCGCCAGCGAGACCACCGCCGCAGGCAATTCGGTCAAGCAGATCAGCGAGCTGCACACCACGCTGACGCCCGAGGCCCAGCAGCAGTTCACGCTGCGCGTCGGCACGCAGGACTACGTCGTCACCGTCGGCACGGGCGGCGTCACGGCCTCGCTGCCGTCCGTGCTGACCGCGCTGCGCGACGCGGTGAACAACGACCCGACGCGGGTGGCCGACGCCACCCTCGCCGGCACCGACGGCCTGCGGCTGCAGGCCGTGCAGGTCAACCATGCCTTTGACAGCGGCCTGGTCGCCACCAAGGCGTCCGCCGGTTCGACCAACGTCAACCACGACCCCAACGGCTGGGTCCTCATCGTGCCGGACCGCGTCGCCACCGGCACGGCGAGCTATGCCGCCGACGGCAACCTCAGCGTGGTCGACCTGCCGGTGTTCTCGGGCGAGAAGATCTCGCTGTCCGCGGGCAACAACGGCTCGCTCGTGGTGGTTTCCAAGCTCGACCTCGGCGCGCTGGGCGAGCTCACCCTGCACGCGGGCAAGTCGCTCACCGTGGGCAGCGAGCGGGACGGCGGCATCGTCGCCTCCAAGCTCACCGCCTCGGCGGGCGACGACCTCACGCTGGTCACCCATGTCGGCCACCTGGACGTCACGCTCACCGGCGCGACCAGCGACTTCGCGCTCAAGCAGACCGGCGACCTCGTCATCGACAACCTGTCGCTGCAGGGCGGCAACATCACCATCGTCGCCAGCGGCAATGTCGACATCAAGCACCTCATCGGCACGCTGACCGGTGGCGGCACCATCAGCATCACGGCCGGCGGCAGCATCACCATCGAGGGCGACGTGGCCGCGGCCATGCATGCCGCCCACGTCACGCTGGTGGCCCAGGGCGGCGACGTCGACGCCGTGCTGGCCGCCGACACGCTGGACGTCCGGTCCGCCGGCAGCGTCACCCTCCACGAGCGCGGCGACCTCGACATCACCAGCCTTGTCAGCGGCCACCGCGTCGATAGCGGTGGACTGGTGCACGACGGCGTCAACGTCACCGCCAGCGGCGCACTGTCGCTGGAGTCGGCCATCACCGCCTCGGGCAGCAACGCCGTCGCGCTGACCAGCACCGGCAGCACGCTGACGCTGTCGCAAAGCATCACCACCGCCAGCGGCGCCATCACGCTCAGTGCCCACCAGGACGTCGCGGTCACGGCCCAGGTCACCAACTACGCCATCACGCTGGGCGCGCAGGCCGACCTGACCAGCGCCAGTGGCGACGTCACGCTGGACAGCGGCGACGGCTCGATCGAGGCCACCGCCGAGACCTACCTCAACTCGGGCAGCGGCCACCTCAGCCTCACGGCCGGCGGCCAGATCCAGCTCGGCAAGCTGCGCAGCGGCTCGTCGGACGACCTCGTCGTGCACGCCGGCGGCCTGGTCAAGGCCGCCGTCAAGGATGGCGGCGAAGGCGATACGGACATCATTGCCGCCAACGCCCGCCTGGTCATGACGTCCAGCGGCGGCGTCGGCTCGGCGGCGGACGCCATCGAGATCCAGGTCCGCGCGCTGGACATCGTCAACCACGGCACCGGCACCATCGGCACCGGCGGCGCGATCAACATCGAGGAAGTGGACGACCTCGTCATCGAGCGCATCGTCCAGGACGCCAACGACGCCAGCGCCATCCTCAACGAGGTGCAGGTCAACACCCTGCACGGCAGCATCACCGTCTCCGGCCAGGGCATCACGACGGCCGGCGGTCGCGTGGTGCTCTACGCCGGCGCCGCCGCGGGCACCGTGGCCGCCACCGACGGCCGCTTCCTCGCACTGAACGCCAACATCGTCTCCCACGGCGGCGCCGTGCTGCTCACCACCGAGGCGCAGGACATGGTGCTGGGTGCCGGCATCGACGCCAGCGGCAGCGGCCCGCATGGCGGCGACATCACGCTGCGCGCCGTGCAGGGCTCGGTGCTGACCGACGCGGTGGCCTCGGGCTGGGAGCGCACGGGCGGCGCCTTCAAGCCCGACCTGGCCTGGGCGCTGTCGCATGGCCGCTTCGACGCCGACGCCGCCACCGGCGCCGTGACCGCCTCCGGCCTCACGGCCAGCGATCTGGCCACCCGCGACATCACCAACGGCGAAGTCCTGCGCGCCGCTGGCGGCGCCTTCCTCAAGACGACGCACGGCCTGGTCACGCTCAACGCGCTGCACCAGGTCGGCGAGACGGCGGACGGCTTCGAGATCAGCCCGCTGGCCATCTTCATCAGCGCCGACAATGTCGTCGCCAGCAGCAGCAACCGCGAGGCCGTGGCCGTCGTCGCGGCCAGTGGCGTCACGCTGGGTACGGGCGGCGGCAGCGGCTCTCGCGCCGGCAGCACCGGCGTGGTCAGCCTGGACAAGCACAGCACGCTGAGCCTGTCCTCCTCGCTGGACGCCGACGGCCAGAACGTGGTCATCGCCGCCAACGACGTCAACATCAGCGCCGCCGTGCGCAGCGCCGGTGGCGACCTGAGCTTCCGCACCATCGACCCGACCCGCACGATCTCGCTGGGCTCGATCGTCAACGGCGCACTGTCGCTGGACAGCAGCGACCTCGGCAACCTCAAGGACGGCTTCCACGCCATCGTGCTCGGCAGCGACGGCGGCTCCAACGGCATCCAGATCAACGGCGGCGCGGGTGGCGTAACGCTCAAGGATGACCTGGTCCTCTACACCAACGGGGTCGGCGGCCACGTCAACATCGGCAGCACCCTGATGGCGCCGTCGCTGACCATCTTCGGCTCGGGCGACACCACGACACTGCTGGCCGACGCCACCGCCACCACCGGCAACGTGACCATCAACGACTCCGTGCGCGTGCAGGGCAACCGGGTCATCACCGCGCAGGACGGCGGCATCACGCTGGGCGGCAGCAGCCAGCACTACCTGGGCGGCGACGGCCCCGGCACGGTGGACACGCTGACCCTCGACGCCCGCAACGGCAACGTCAGCGTGGCCGGCCGGGTCGGCGCGGGCGAGGAGGCCAGCGACGCGCTGTCCAGCCTCACCATCCTGCACGCCCAGGACGTCAGCTTCGATCAGGACGTCGTCGTCGACGGCAACATCGTCATCCAGGCCACCGGCGACGTCAGCTTCAACGGTTCCATCACGCTGCGCAACGGCGGCAGCCTGACCATCCGCGGCGCCGCGCACATCACGCTGCGCGGCAGCGTGACGCTGTCGGGCGTCAACGCCGGCCAGGCTGGCGACGTGACGCTGCAGGCCGACGAGATCGACCTGCGCATGAGCGAGGAGCAGTTCTCCGGCCACGGCGCGCTGAACCTGCTGCCCACCACGGTCAACCAGGCCATCGCCGTCGGCTCGCCCAGCGGCGTCGGCACCTCGGGCGTGCTCAACCTCGACATGAGCGAGCTGCGCACGCTGGCCCAGGGCTTCAACAGCATCAACATCGGCTGGGTCGGCAGCAACGGCCACTCGCTGGCCAACAGCGGTGTCGTCACCATCGGCGCCCGCGCCGACCTCGACAGCCTGACCTTCCAGGACAACGTCCGCATCTACGGCAGCGCCATCACGGTGGCCGACTTCAGCGTCAGCTCCGCGGTGCTGCGCGTCGGCAACCACGGCGCGCTGTCGCTGGACGCCGCCAGCCAGATCACCCTCGCCAACGCCGTCGAGGCCGAGACGGTGCAGCTCTACTCCGCGCTCGGCAACGTGCGCCAGGTCGACTCCGGCACCGATGGCGTCTTCAACGAGGCGCTGCGGGCCGTCAACCTGAGCGTCTTCGCCGCCACCGGCGTGACGCTGGGCTCGCTGGAAGTGCACAGCATCGACGTGCAGAACACGGGCAGCGGCAACATCGACCTCGCCGTCAACGTCGGCCGCGAGACGCCGCTGCTGGCCCAGAGCGCCATCGACGGCGGCGTCGACATCACGCGGCTGGCCCAGCTCGGCAGCACCGACGGCGGCGCCATCACGCTGGCCACCCACGGCGGCGCCATCCATGTGCTGGCCGGCGGCTCGGGCGTCTACACGCTGGGCGGCGGCACCATCAGCCTGACGGCCGACGGCGTCGCGAACTCCGGCGCCGACCTCGTCATCGACCAGCTCGTTACCAGCGGCGTCGGCAGCATCACGCTGACCGCCAAGGACGCGCTGACCACCCGCGCCGCCGGCCGCGTGGCGCCCAGTGGCGCGGCGCCGCTGACCCTCAGCGCCGGTGGCGACATCAACCTCGGCGCCGACGTGCTGAGCCCCGGCGGCCTCGTCAAGCTCACGGCCGGCGCCGGCCTCAGCATGGCCGACGGCGTCACCGTCAGTTCGCTGGGCGGCGGCAACCAGGACGCACGCCGCGTGACGATGGACGCGGCTGGCGATGCGCGCCTGTCCATCGTCACCGCCGGCCAGAGCATCGCCATCAGCTCCAGCGGCGGCGCCTTGATCGACGGCCTCGGCGGCAACGCCGCCAACCTGAGCACCGACAGCCTCAAGCTCAACGCCGCCACCGGCATCGGCGCACCGGGCGCGGCCCTGCGCACCGATGTCAACACGCTGGCGGCCAGCAACACGGCCTCCGGCGGCCTGACCCTCATCGAAGCCTCGGGCCTGAACCTTGGCGCCGGCGGCCTGAGCGTTGGCGGCAGCAGCGGCGCCATCTCGCTGCAACTGCTCAGCGGCAGCCTGACCATCGACCAGACCGTCACCAACACCGCCGCGGCCGGCGGCGGCATCGAGTTGCAGCCGCTCGCGGCCGGTGCCCGCCTGACGGTCAACAGCACCATCACCTCCGACGTCGGCAACATCCGCCTGCTGTCGCCCAGCGACATCGTCATGGGCGCCAGCAGCCGCATCCAGACCAAGGGCGCCACCTCCACCATCGAGCTCGTCGCCCAGGGCCAGCTGCAGATGGCCGCGACGGCGCGCCTGGTGTCGGCCGGTGGCTCGCAGCGGGTCGACGCCCAGACCGGCATCCTGCTGGGCCAGATCAGCGCCGGCGCCGGCAACGTGGCCCTGATCACGGGCGGCGCCATCCTTGATGCCGACGCCGCCTCCGGCACGCAGACGGTCAACGTCTCCGCCAACGGCCTGCAGATGCAGGCGGGCACGGGCGTCGGCGCCAGCGCCAACGTGATCGAGACCTCGATCAATGTCGTGGCCGTCCGCTCGACGGCGGGCGGGCTGTTCGTCGCCGAGGCCAACGGCCTGGAGGTCGGCAGCGTCGATGCGGTCGGCAGCAGCGCCGGCATGGCCGGCGCGCAGGCCGACGGCAACGGCGCCGTCGTCATCAGCAACGGCAACACCCACGAAGGTCGCCTGACGGTCAGCCAGGACATCGTCGCCAGCGGCAGCGGACCGGTGCTGATCGCCGCGAACACGGCCGCCCGCGCCCAGCCCACCCTGCAGCTGAACGCGACCATCGACGCTGGCAGCGGTGCGCTGACGGTCGTCGCCCAGGGCAGCATCGCCCAGGCTGCGGCCGGCCTGCTCGTCACGCGCGGCGGCACGGTGGACGTGCGCGCCGTCGGCGGCAGCCTGACCCAGGCCGATGGCGCCCAGATCAGCAGCGGCGGCGGCAATGTGCGCCTGCAATCCGACGGCGACCTGACCATCGCGCTGGTCGACGCCGGCAGCGGCGCGGTCAGCCTGGTCAGCGGCGGCAAGATCCTCGACGCCGACACCAGCGGCGCCAACGATATCGTCGCCGGCAGCGTGCGCCTGCAGGCCGCCGACAGCGTCGGCACTGCCGTCAATGCCGTCGAAGTGCAGGCCGCCACCGTGGCCGCCAGCGCCGGCAGCAGCCTCAACCTCGCCAGCGCCGGCAACCTCGGCATCGGCAACAGCGGCGCCATCAGCGTCGACGTCGTGCAGGCCGACGGCAGCGTGCTGGTGGCCGGCCTGACCGACGCGGCACTGGCCGGCGCCACGGCGGTTGGCGACCTGCAGCTGCGCGCCGGCCATAACATCGTCATGGGCGACGCCGAGCGCATCACCGCCGGCGGCACGCTGACCCTGGTCGCTGCGGGCAATGTCGCGCTTGGCGACGTGCGCACGCCGGGGGCGGCCGTCATCGTGGCCGGTGGCAGCGTCACCGATGGCGACGCGGCCGTCGACGTCACCGCCGCTTCGCTGCTGATCCAGGCCGCGGGCAGCGCCGGCATGGCCAGCGCCCCCATCGAGATCGCCGTCGGTCGGCTCGCCGCTAGCGCCTCAGGCCTGCAACTCGTGCAGACCGGCGCGCTGCAGGTCGGCTCGCTGAGCGCCAGCCTGTCGGTGGACGGCGCGGCCGCTCAAGCCGTGCAGGTCAGCGGCCTGAGCAGCAACCAGAACCTGCAGCTGCAGGTCAACGGCGGCGACCTGCACCTCGACGCCAACGCCGGCACCCAAGGCGGCAGCCTGGGCCTGGCCGTCGGCGGTGGCAGCCTGGTGATGGGCGGCGGCAGCATCGTGGCCAGCCAGGGCGGTGCCGTCACGATGGCCGCGACGGGCGACGTCCTCGTCGGCCAGGTCGACGTCCGCGGCACCGGCACGGCCAGCATCGCCCTCAGCGCCGGTGGCGACCTGAACGTGGCCAGCGGCGCCCCGGCAACGCAGCTGCTGGGCAGCAGCGCCAGCCTCAGCGCCGCCAACATCAACGGCCTGCACGCCGACGTGTCCAGTCTGCAGCTGGCCGCCTCGGGCAACGTCAGCCTCGGCAACACGGGCGACCTGACGCTCAGCGGCGCCGCGCTGCAGCTCGGCAGCCTGCAGCTGGAGGTCGGCGGCCAGCTGAACGTGCAGCAGGCCGTCACGGCCAGCGGCACTCTCACGCTGCAGTCCGGCGCGGCGATGAACGTCATGGCGGTGCTCAGCGCCCATGACCTCAACCTCACGAGCGGCGCCGACCTGACGCTGGCCGCGCTGACCCAGGGCGGCAACGTCATGCTGCACGGCGATGGCGCCCTGGTCGTTCAGGCGGCGGTCCACAGCGATGGCCTGCTGCTCGCCAGCGCCGGCACCACGCTGGACACCAGCGCCGCACTGAGCGCCGGTAGCGGCCTGCTGCTGACCAGCGGCGGCGACCTGACGCTGGGTGGCGACGTCAGCACGACGGCCGGCCCGATCAGCATCGCCTCCGGCCAGGACTTGCGCGTCAACGGCCGCCTGTCCAGCGCCGCCAGCCTCGAGGCCGAGGCCCAGCGCGACATCGTCTTCGCCAGCAGCGCCAGCGCCGACGCCGTCGCCGCGTTGCGCCTGGCGGCCGGCCGCGACCTGCAGCTCGGCGCCCTCAGCAGCGCCAGCGCCGTGTCGCTGGTCGCCGGCGGCAACATCCTCGGCGCCGCCGCCGACCGGCTCGATATCGTGGCCCCGACGCTGCGCCTGTCCGCCGGCGGCGGCATCGGCCGCGACACCGCCAACGCGGCCGACCGCCTGCAGACCCAGGTGGGCGTCGTCTCGGCGCGCGCCGGCAGCGGTGGTATCTGGATCCTCGAAGCCGACGCCGTCACCGTCGACGACGTGGCCGTCAGCGTCACGCGCCTGGGCGCCAACGGTCAGGCCAGCACCGTGACCGACGCGACCCAGAGCGACCTCATCACCACCGGCAACGGCAGCATCGGCCTGCGCACGCTGGCCGGCGGCATCGTGCTGAACGACGGCACGGCGCCGGCCAACGGTGTGGCCGTGAAGGCCGACGGCAGCGGCAAGGTCAGCCTGCAGGCGCAGGGCCCGGGTGCCGTGCTGGACGTGCCGGCGCAGACGATTGACCAGAACGGCGACGTCGTGCTGGACAGCAACCTCGCGCTGCAGGGTGACCTCGTCATCAACGCCGGCCAGGGCGGCGCCAGCGGCGACGGCGCGATCACGCTGACCGGCAGCATCGACGGCCAGGCCGGCGGCGCCGCCGACACGCTGACGATGCACGCCGACGGCGCCGTCACGGTGCTCGGCGCGGTCGGCAGCCAGCAGGCGCTGGCCGGCCTGTCCATCGACGGCGCCACCGACGTCAGCTTCGCCTCCAGCGTCCACCTGACCGGCGACCTCGACATCCACGCCAGCGGCACCGTCGAGTTCCACGGCGACCTGCTGCTGGACGGCGGCAGCATCCACATCATCGGCGCGACCCGCGTCGTGCTGAACGGCGTCGTCATCGCCCATGGCGACCTCGTCATCGACGGCGCCTCCAGCCTCACGCTGGGCGCCAGCAGCATCGCTGGCGGCAACGTCGTGCTGGGCGTTGACGCGCTGACGCTGAACGGCCCGCTGACCTCGGCCGGCGGCGCGCTGACCATCCAGCCCCACGCCACCGGCAGCGCCATCAGCCTGGCCGAGACCGGCGACGGCCTGCTGCTCAACGCCGCCACGCTGGGCAACCTGCGCGGCTTCGGCAACGTCAGCCTCAGCACCTCGGGCGCCGTGCTGGTGTCGACCGACAGCCTCGGCGCGCGGCGCCGACCTGCTGATCGACAGCCGCGGCAGCCTCAACATGGCGCCGGGCTCGCTGCTGCAGACCAACGGCGGCGACGTGACGGCGCTGGGCGACACCGGCATCACGCTGGGCCGCGTGGATACGGCAGGCACAGCCGGCTCCGGCGGCGTGCTGCTGCAGGCCCTGAGCGGCAGCATCGTCGACGCCGACATGGACGAAGGCGTCAACGTGCACGCCGCCTGGCTGTCGATCCGCGGCCATGGCCCGGCGCTGACGCCCGGCACCTCGACGACGGCCGCGGCCATCGACGTGAACGTGGACCGCCTGGACGCCGACGACCTGCGCGGCCTGATGCTGCGCGACACCGGCGCCGACGGCCGCACCCGCTTCAACCTGCTCGACAACGGCGTGCTCTACCAGCAGGTCGTGGCCGATGGCAGCCCGCTGCGCGGCTCCACGGCGCCCATCGCCCCGGGCGCCAGCGGCAGCGCCGCCAGCGACGTCGCCGCCCACATGGCCGCCTGGCTGCAGGCGCTGCGTCCGCTGTCCGAGCTGCGCCAGAGCTCGCTGCTCGACGGCCCGACCCGCGTGGCCCTGTCGGCCACCCACGGCGACGACTTGGCGCACGACAGCGCCGCCAGCGTCTACCTGTCCACGCTGACGACCGCGGCCGGTGCCGACGACGGCCGCGCCAACGCCACACACGGCGCCGCGCTCGACCTGCTGTCCAACGCCTCCTTCGGCCTGGCCGCCCAGCTGGAGCGCGCCTGGCTGCTCGGCAGCGGCTCGCAGCAGCCGGCCGCCAGCGGCCTGCAGCGCCCGGCCGACGCCGCCTTCGATGTCTGGGAGGAGAGCCTGGCCCTCTGACATCGATCAGGTGGCGGCTGCCTCATCAAAAAAGGAACACCCTGTGAAAGCCCGCTCCCTGCTGCCGCGCCGTTGGCGCGAGGCCCTGAGCCCGACCGCCCAGGCTGCGGCCGCGCTGTCGCCCCGACGCAGCACCCGGGCCTGGAGCCTTGAAGCCCTGGAACCGCGCGTGCTGCTGTCGGCCGACCCGGTGCTGGGCGCCGTGCATCTGGCGCTGGCGCCGGACAGCGGCTATCACGTGGCGGCCGACGACGCCTATCACGCGGACGCGCACCTGCTGAGCGCCGCGGGTCCGACCATGCATGCGCTGTCGGTGAGCAGCCCGCAGAGCGGCGGCGGCGCGACCGTGCTGCACGAGTCCGACGGCGTCTACACCGACGCCAGCGGCTTTGCCTCGGCGGCGCTGCAGATCGATGGCGCCGTGTCCATCAACATCACCGGGACGCTCGGCCTGGGCGGCAACAACACCAACTTCATCGCCGGCAACAGCAGCTCGACGACCGACACGCTGACGCTGGCCGCGACCGGCAACATCGGCATCCACGCGCCGGTCAGCCTGGGCACGACCAACGATGCGCTGTCCGGCCTCACCATCACCAGCGCGGTGAACGTCACCTTCGACCAGGACGTCGAGATCAAGGGCAACCTGACCATCGACGCGA
This sequence comes from Burkholderiales bacterium, assembly GCA_019509985.1. GTDB lineage: Bacteria > Pseudomonadota > Gammaproteobacteria > Burkholderiales > Burkholderiaceae_C > Pelomonas. The sequence continues at coordinate 68,570 of JAEKLF010000043.1, forward strand.
CCGGCATCGTCACCTTCTCGCATGGCATCACGGTGGGCGCGGGCGGCAGCCTGACGATCCGCGGTGCGACGCAGCTGGTGCTGCAAGGCCCGGTTTCCCTGGCGCAAGGCGGCGCGGGCTCCGCCGGCAACATCCTGCTGGCGGCCGACGAGATCGACTTCCTGGGCCTGGCCTCCGAGCAGATCACCGGCACCGGCGCGGTCACGCTGCGCCCGGCCAATGTGGCCACGCCCATGGCCATCTTCTCGCCGGCGGGCGCGGCCACCAGCGGCACACTCAACCTCGACATCAGCGAGATGGCGGCGTTCGCCGCCGGCTTCAGCGGCTTCACCTTCGGCTACGTCAGCGGCGGCCACGCGCAAGTCGGCGCGGGCGCGGTGCTGGTCGGCGCCTCGACCGCGCCCGACAGCCTGGTCATGCAGGACAGCGTCAGCATCTATGGCGGCAGCATCACCGTCGCCGACTACAGCGACCCCAATGCCCTCCTGCGCCTGGGCGCCAACGACACGCTGCGCCTCGACGCGGTCAACAACATCACCCTCAGCAATGCCATCGAGGCCGACCACCTCGCGCTGGCCTCGGCCAGCGGCAAGATCCAGCAGACCGATTCCAACGTCGATGGCCGCACGTCCGAGCCGCTGCGCGCGCTGGACCTGACGGCGTCGGCCGCCACGGGCGTCAGCCTGAACAGCCTGGAAATCCACCAGCTCGACGTCACCAACACCGGCCAGGGCGCCATCCCATGCCGGCGTCAGCGCCACGGACCAGAGCGCCCGCCCCGGCGACATCAAGCTGGAGGCCGGTTCAGGCATCAGCATTGCCAGCAACGGTGCGCTCAGCCTCAGCGCGCTGGGCACCGGCTCGGACATCAGCCTGCTCGCGGCCATCAACGTGCACGGCGGCGCGGTCACGCTGAGCGCGGCCGATGAGTTCTCGTCCAACGCCTCCGCGCCCATCAGCGCGAGCGGCGCCTCGGCCATCAGCATCAGCTCCGGCACCGGCAGCCTCGCGCTGGGCGCCGCGGTGACGACCGTGGGCGGCAGCCTGACGCTGAGCAGCGGCGCGGGGCTGAACCTGGCCGGCATCACGCTGGACGCCGGCCCCAGCGGCGTCATTGCCGTGCAGTCCGTGGGCGACCTGAAGGTCGGCATCGTGCAGGCGGCCAGCAGCATCACGCTGACATCGACTGGCGGCGCGATCCTTGACGAGCTGACCGGCGACGCCGCCAACCTGCGCGGCGAAACCGCGCTGGCGACGCTGACGGCGGCCAAAGGCGTGGGTATCGACGCGAAGCCGCTGCACACGGCGGTCGGCAGCCTGTCCGCCACGGTCGGCGGCAGCAGCGGCGGCATCTTCGTCGCCGAGGACACGGCGCTGACCATCGCCGCCGGCGGCCTGACGACGGCCGGCAGCGGTGCCATCGTCGTGCGCAACACGACGGGCGACCTGACCGTCGCCGGCCCCGTGCACGCCAACGGCAGCGGCCACATCCTGCTGGAAGCCATTGGCGGCAGCCTGGATGTGCAAAGCGACGTGCTGGCCCAGGCTGGCAGCATCAGCCTGGTGGCAGGCGCGGCGCTGAGCGTCACCGGCACCGAGGTGCGCAGCCGCGGCGGCAGCCAGACGCTGGACCTGCGTGCCGGCACCGGCATCAGCATCGGCGGCTCGACACTGCTGGCCACGGCCAACGCGGCGCAGCGGCTGCAGGCCGGCGGCGCCATCGCGCTGGGCGGCATCGACGCGGGCAGCAGCACGGTCACCGTCGTGGCCGGTGCGGCCGTCACGTCGGCCTCGCAGTCGGCCAGCGTCATCGCGAGCAATCTGCGGGTGCAGGCCGGTGGCGACATTGGCATCGGTGTGGCCCCGCTGCAGACCAAGGTCGCCCACCTGTCGGCCAGCGGAGTGGGCACCGTGGCCTTCAATGAATTCGATGACGTCGGCGTCGGCAGCGTGGCCGAAGTGGCGGTCAACCAGGTGGGCGCGCTCGGCACGATCACGGCCACGACGCCTGGCTCCGCGCTGGCGGGGCTGGCGTCGAGCGGCGGCGGCCTGGTGTTGAACGCCGGCGGCGCGATCACGTTGGACGCGGTAGCCAGCGGCGCGGGCAACCTGCGCCTGAGCGCGGGCTCGGCGCTGACGCTGAACGCGGCCGTGTCCAGCAGTGCTGGCCAGTTGAGCCTGCTGGCGGGTGGTGCGATCACGCACGCAGCGGCCGGCACTTTGACGACCCTTGGCGGTGCCATCGACGAGCAGGCCGGCGGCGCCATCAGCATGGTGAACGGGACGACGACCCTCAGCAGCGGCGGTCGTCTGCGCGTGCAGAGCGGCGGCGTGCTGACGTTGGGCCTGCTGTCCGCCGGCAGCGGCGAGGCCTGGCTGCAGGGCACGCGCATCGTTGCGGCCGGCGGCAGCAGCTCGCCCGACCTGATCGCGGGCGATGCCCGCCTCATCGCCACCGGCACCGGCGTCGGCGACGGCGTGGGCAGCATGGCCGACCCGCTGACGCTGATCGTGCAGCGCCTGGCCGTGCAGTCGGCCGGTGCCGGCGGCGTCTACCTCATCGAGGCCGATGCGGTCACGGTGGACAACATCGCCGCCACGGCCGGCAACCGCGTGCAGGCCGACGGCAGCACGGCGGCCCTGGCGGCCGATGCGGCACTCAGCGGCCTGACGAGCGCGGCCGGCCTGGTGCTGAACGCGGGCGGCGACCTGACGGTGCTCGGTGCCGTCAATGCGCAGGCCACGCGGCTGTACTCGGGCAACGACCTGAGCGTGCAGGCGGCGGTCGTCAGCGGCGGCGCGCTCACGCTCGAATCCATTCGCGACACCTACCTGCAGGCCGGCATCACTGGCAGCGCCGGCCTCGACTTCCTCGCCGGCCGCGACATCCTGATGACCTCCGGCGTTTCGGCCACGGCCCAGGGCGCATCGACGCTGCAGGCCGATCGCGACGTGCGCGTGGCCGGCATCAATGTCGGCAGCAGCAAGGCCCTCTTCATCAACGCCGGCGGCAGCCTGCGCGATGCCGATGCGCCCGGCGACACGGCCGTCAACCTGACGGCAGGCAAGCTCGTGCTGATCGCCACGGCCGGCATCGGCCAGGCCGGCAACGCCATCGAAACCGCCGCGACCTATCTCGGCGCCAGCGGGGGCGGGGGGCTCTTCATCGACGAGAGCGATGCGCTCGACATCAACGGCGCGCTGGGTGCGAGCTTCGGCACGCTGCAACGCGTCTTTGCCGATGGCGTCATCGCCACGATCGGCGCGACCGAGGTGCAGGGCCTGAACACCGGCAATGCAGCGCTGGTGCTGCGCCTGCTCGGCGGCGCGCTGACGGTGGACGCCGGCGTGCAGAGCCAGGGTGGCAACGTGCGCCTGGACGCCAGCGGCGCCGTCACGCTGAACGCGGCCGTGGCCAGCGGCGGCGGTGCGCTCAGCCTGATCTCAGGCGGCGCCGTGCAGCAGGCCGTGGGCGGCAGCATCACGAGCACCGGCGGCAGCGTGGACCTGCAGGCCGGTGGCGCCTGGACCATGGCCCAGGGCAGCAGTGTCGCCAGCGGCGGCGGTGCGCTGCGGCTGAACGCGGCGGGTGCCCTCGCACTGGCCCAGCTCGACGCCGGCAGCGGCTGGATGAGCGTCACGGCCAGCGAGGTCAAGGATCTGGCCACCGACCCGACGACTCCGGCCGACCTGATCGCCGCTGCCTTGATGCTGCGCACGACCGGCACGGCGGCGACCAATGGAGTCGGCACGGGCAGCGACGCGATCGAGATCGCCGTGCAGCGCCTCGCCGTCGACACGGCGGGCGGCGGTATCTTCCTGGCCCAGACCGGCGACCTGCTGGTGGACAGCCTCGCCAGCTTCGGCGGCAGCCGCGTGCTGCCGGACGGCACGACGACCTCGGTCGGTGTCGTCGACGCGCCCCTGGCCGGCCTGCACAGCAGCGCCGCCCTGGTGCTGGCCGGCAGCGGCAGCCTCGGCCTGAACGCGGCCGCCAGCGCGACGGGCGCCGTGCTGCTCAGCAGCGCCAGCGACCTGAGCGTGGGCGCCGCGCTCGGCAGCACGACGGCCGCCGTTTCGCTGAACGCCGGCCGTGACCTGCTGCTCAATGCCAACGTCAGCAGCGCTGGCAGCGCGCGCAGCCTGGATCTCGTCGCCGCGCGCGACATCACGCAGGCGCAGGGTGCCGTGCTGCTGACGGCCAACGGCGTCATCGCGCTGCAGGCCGGCCGCGACATCACGCTCGAAACCCTGAACGCCGGCACGGCCGGCGCGGCCCTGATCGCCGGCGGCGCCATCGTCGACGGCGATGCGGCCGGCGACGTCGAGACCGACATCACGGCCGGCGCGCTGCGCCTGACGGCCGGCGGTGCCGTGGGCAGCGGCGCCAATGCGCTGGAAACAGCTGTCAGCTCGCTGAGCGCCAATGCCGCGTCACTGTCCGTCGTGCAGACCCAGGCGCTGACCGTCGACCGCGTGACGACCAGCCTGCAGCGCATCGCCGCCGACGGCAGCGCGCAGAGCCTGGACCTGGGCGCGCAGGAAGACCTGCAGACCGGCGGCGCGCTGCTGCTGACGGTCAACAGCGGCGACCTCACTCTCAACGGCGGCACGGCCAGCCTTGAAACGGCTGTCAACGCCGGCGGCGCGCTGCTGCTGCGCGCGGTGACCGGCAGCGTGGCGGTGAAGGCCAGCATCAACGCCGGCGGCGCGACCAGCCTGCGCGCGGGCGGCGACCTCAGCTTCACGGCCAGCGGCGACGTCACGCTGGCGGGCACCGCCAGCCTCGACGCCGAGGCCGGTGCTTCCATCACGATGGCCGACGGCAGCGTCATCAGCAGCGGCAGCGGCGCGCTGCGGTTGTCCGCAGTCGTCAACCTCAGCCTCGGTGCGCTGCAGACCAGCGGCGACGCCAGCCTGCTGGCGCGCACCATCACCGACGCCGGCGGCGCCGAGACCGACGTGACGGCGCGCTCGCTGCGCGTCGTGACGACGGGCACGGGTACGACGCAGGGCTTCGGCAGCGGCGCGGCACCGCTGCAATTGCGCGTCGCAACACTCGCGGCCAACGTGGCCGGCACCGGCGCGGGCGGCTTCTTCGCCCGCGAGGCCGACGCGCTGAATGTCGACGCGGTGAGCGTGTCGACCACGCGGGTCGGCGCCGATGGCGGCACGACGACGCTGGCCGATGCGGCGCTGTCCGACCTCGTCTCCGGCGGCAATGTCGTGCTCGTCACCGGCGGCTCACTCGGCCTCGGCGACGGCGGCAATGCCGACGGCGCGGCGCTGCAGTCGGGCGGCAATGTGCTGCTCGACGTCGGTGGCGACCTGAGCGTGGGCGGCACGCTGCGCAGCACGGCCGGCGCCATCAGCCTGCTCGCGGCGGGCGGCATCGCGCTGAACGCCGACGTCGGCATCACCCGCACCGGCCGCACGCTGGACGTGCAGGCCGGCGGCGCCGTGACCATGGGCGCGGCGACCCATCTCACCACGGTCGACTCCGCCATCCGCGTGCAGGCCGGCGGCGACCTGGGCGTCGGCGGCATCGCCGCGGGCCTGGGCAATGTCTCGCTGATCTCGACCGGCGGCAGCATCCTCGCTACGTCGGGCCACAGCGGCACTGAAGTCGGCGCGGCCTCGCTGCGCCTGTGGGCGGCCGTGGGCGTGGGCAGCAGCGATGACCGCCTCGACACCGCCGTGCAGCGCGTCAGCGCGCGCGCGGCCGGCGGTGGCATCTGGCTGCAGGAGGCGGATGCCATCACCATCACCGACGTGGCGGTGTCGGTCAAGCGCGTCAGTACGCTGGCCACGACGGGCACGTCCATCGATGACGCGACGCAGTCCGACCTCGTCACGACCGGAGGCAATGGCAGCATTGCGCTGGCCACCACGGACGGCGGCATCGTCTTCGCCGATGGCACGGCGCCCGCTGACGGTCGCAGCGTCTCGGCCGACGGTTCGGGCACCATGACGCTGAAGGCCGGCGGCGTGGGCGCGGTGCTGAACACACCGGCCGGCGCGATCACGCAGCAAGGCCCGGTCACCATCGACAGCGGCGTGAAGTTCGACGGTGCCCTGAGCATCACCGGCGGCCAGGGCGGCGGTCGTGGCGATGGCCCGATCATCATCAGCGGCCCCATCGATGGCAGCGCCGGCGGGCCGGCCGACCAGCTCGTCGTCACCAGCGACGGCGCCGACGTCAGCTTCGGCGGCGCCATCGGTGCGACGCAGCGCCTGGACGGGTTGACGATCAACGACGCGCGCAACGTCAGCTTCGCGGACGACGTGAAGCTCGCCGGCGACCTGACGCTGCAGGCGTCCGGCAAGGTCGAGTTCAAGGGCGGCCTGGATCTGAGCAGCGGCAGCCTCAACATCGTCGGCGCGACCGAACTGGTCATCGGCAATGTCGTCATCACCAGCGGCAATGCCGTGATCCATGTCGACGCATTGACGCTGGGCGGCCTCATCAGCGGCAGCGCGGCGGCCCGGTTGGAACTGGCGGGTGCCGGCACGGCCAGCGGCGTCACGGTCGGATCGGCCACCGGTTCCGGCCTGGGCCTGAGCGCCGCGCAGCTCGCGGCGCTGCAGGGCTTCGGCACCGTGCAGATCGGTCGCAGCGACCAGGGCGCGACCGCCATCGACGTGGCCACGTTGAACAGCCTCGTCACACCGCATCTGAGCCTGGCCGGCGGCAGCCTCAGCCTGCAGGGCGGCAGCACGGGGCCGAATGCCGGCGTGCAACTGCTGGACCTGGCCGCGGGGCAGGACCTGACGCTGGCCGGCACGCTGGCCTTGTCGGCCGCCGGTGCCGACGTGCATGCGACGGTGGGCGGCGCACTGCGCATGGCGACCGACGGCGTGCTGGCCACGCAGGCGGGCGACGTGCAGTTGCAGGCTGGCGGCGACCTGCGCGTCGGCCGCATCGACACGCGCGTGGGCGGCGCTGCGGGCGGCGCCACGGCGGCCGTCGTGCTGGCGTCCAGCACGGGCACGATCAGCGAAGCCAATGGCGACGCCGCGGCCGATGTCTTTGCCGACCTGCTGACGCTGCGCGGCCACGGGCCATCGTTGAGCGCTGGGGCGTCCGAAACACCGGCGGCCATCGACGTGCAGGCGAACAAGCTCGATGTCGACGCACCGAGCGGCGTCATCCTGCGCGACAGCGGCAGCAACGGCCACACGGCCTTCAACCTGCTCGACGGCAGCCAGCTCTACCAGCAGCTCGTCGCCCTCGGCGCGCCGGCCCGCCAGCCCAGCGTGGCATCGGCGCCCGGCGGCGCCTCGGCGGCAGCGGCGGACGCCTGGGCCTGGCTGAGCACGGTGCGGCCGCTGCAGGAGTCGCGTGACACGACGTGGGCGGCGACACCGGCGATGGCGACGCGGTTGGAAGCGTCACTGCGCGAAGCGACGGTTTCGGCGTCGGTCTTCAGTGCCGAACCGGCGCCGGCACTGTCCAGCCAGCTGGCAAGCTGGCTGAGCCTGGACACGGCGGCGGTCGCGGCGGCCGAGCCAGCGCAGGACATGGCGCGCTTTCGGGTCTGGTCCGAGGACTTGGTCCTCTAGGGCCTGACAGGCCCTAAGCGCAGGCCCGCGCGAGGTTGTCCAAGGAGGTCCACGCCGGGCCAAGCCCTGGCGAGGCCTCGCCAGCGGCCTAGAGCAGCGTCGGCTGCGTCAGCCGATACCCGGCCAATGCGGCCGCGCCGACGGCGATCGCATCGGCACCGAAGCGCGCCACGCGCAGCGCGGGTTCCGGCAGGCCCGCCGCCTGGGCGTACTGCCGCAGCGTCGCGCGCACCGGCGCCAGCAGCGCGTCGCCCAGTACCATCGCCGAGCCGCCCAGCACGATGCAGGCCGGGTCGTAGGCGACGGCGAGGTTCTGCAGCAGCACACCCAGGAAGTGCCCCGCCTGGGCCAAGGCTTGCGGCGTTGGCGCGTCTCCATCCTGCTGCAGCAGGGCGCGGCCGCCGATCAGCGCCTCCGCGCAGCCACGGCGGCCGCAGGAGCAACGCGGACCGTCGATCTGCAGCACCATGTGGCCCACCTCGCCGGCAAAGCCGCGCGTGCCGGTCAGCAACCGGCCGCCGACGACGAGGCCCGCGCCGACGCCTTCGCCGACGAGCACCAGCAGCAGTGGGTCGGCCGCGGGGGAAGGGTTGAACTCGCTCTCGCCCAAGGCGGCCACGTCGGCGTCGTTCTGCATGAAGACGGGCGCGCCGGACAGCGGCGTGCCCTGCAGCGCCGCCCGCAGCAGGGCGCCAAAGGGCACCTCGTGCCAATGCAGGTGAGGCGCGAAGACGAGCTGGTCGTGAGCCTGGTCAACACCGCCGGGCAGGCCCAGGCCGATGCCGATGATGCGCTGCGTCTTGCCGCATCGGGCCGCCACGGCCAGCAGCGTGCGGGTCAGTGTCAGGATGCAGGCCTCGGCGTCCAGGCCGGTGTCGTAGCCGACGCTGCGGGCCGACAGGACCTCGCCCGTCAGCGAGGTCAGCACCACACGCAGATGGCCGATGCCGACCTGAGCGCCCAGCAGCAGCAGACGGGTCGGATCGATGAACAGCGGCGTCGGGCGACGCCCGATGTCGCCGGTGACGACCACCTCCCGCTCCAGCAGCCAGCCCTCGTCGATGAGTTCGCGCACCAGGGCGCTGACGGTGGACTTGGTGAGGCCGAGTGTGTTCGCCAGGTCCACGCGCGACTGGCCCGGCAGCACGCGCACCTGACGGATCAGCGCCATGCGGTTGCCGCGCTTGAGCTGGGCTTGCCCGCTGCTGCTTTCGGCTTTGGTCTGCATGGCTTTCATCAGCATTTCAGCCGTCCGTGGTGTTGTGCACCCGCTGCCACGCAAGAAGCCGCGGGCCGAGGCCTGTCTTGGACGAGGGGCTCCATATCAGCGGCCCTTGGTTTGACGCCAGGTGGCGAAGAGGCCGGCGACGTCGGGATCGGTGGGCGGGTACAGGCCCAGCACGCTGCGGCCGTTTAGCACCTGCGCCTGCACGAAATCCTCGAACACCGTCATCTCGACGGCCTCGTTGGCGATCTCGTCGGCCAGGTGGGCGGGGATGACGATGACGCCCTCGGCATCGCCCACGAGCACGTCGCCGGGGAACACCGGCGCGTCGCCGCAACCGATGGGCTCGTTGATGGCGATGGCTTGGTGCAGCGTCAGATTGGTGGGCGCGCTGGGGCGCGAGTGGTAGGCGGGGAAGGGGTATTTGGCGATGTCGGGGCTGTCGCGGAAGCCACCGTCGGTGACGACGCCGGCCACGCCGCGCACCATCAGCCGCGCGACGAGGATGCCGCCGGCCGATGCCGCGCGCGCATCCTTGCGGCTGTCGATGACGAGCACGGCGCCTTCGGGGCATTCCTCGACGGCCTTGCGCTGCGGGTGGTCACGGTTCTTGAACACGGCGATGTCGTTGAGGTCCTCGCGCGCCGGCATGTAGCGCAGCGTGTAGGCCGGGCCCACCATGTTGGGCAGGCCGGGATTGAGAGGGCGTACGTCCTGGATGAACTGGCCGCGCAGGCCGCGCTTGAACAGGGCGGTGCACAGCGTGGCGGTGCTGACGCCCATCAGCTTCTTGCGGGTGTCTGGGTTCATGGGGTTCATGCTCAATAGATGACCGGCTCGGGCACGGGTGCGCCGAAGCTGGTTTCGAGGAAATCGAAGTCGCAGCCCTCGTGGGCCTGCAGGATGTGGCGGCCGAACATCCAGCCGTAGCCTCGCTCATAGCGCGCGGGCGGCGGCGTCCAGGCGGCGCGGCGCGCGGCCAGCTCCTCGTCGCTGACTTCGAGGTGGATGCGCCGGGCCGGCACGTCGACGCTGATGCGGTCGCCCGTCTGCACCAGCGCCAATGGGCCGCCGACGAAGGCCTCAGGCGCGCAGTGCAGCAGGCAGCCGCCGTAGCTGGTGCCGCTCATGCGCGCGTCGGACAGGCGCAGCATGTCGGTCACGCCTTGCTTCAGCAGCTTGGTCGGGATGGGCAGCATGCCCCACTCCGGCATGCCGGCGCCCTTGGGGCCGGCATTGCGCAGCACGAGGATGTCGTCGCCGCTGACGTCCAGCTCGGGGTCGTCCACCGCAGCCTTCAGGCTCGGGTAGTCATCGAACACGAGCGCCCGGCCGGTGTGCCGCAGCAGGTGCGGCGCGACGGCGCTGGGCTTGATGACGACGCCGTCCGGTGCGAGGTTGCCGCGCAGCACGGCGAGCGCGCCTTCGGTATAGATCGGATTGTCGAGCGGCCGGATGACGTCGCTGTTGAAGACCTCGGCACCGTCGATGTTCTCGCGCACGCTGCGGCCGTTGACCGTCAGCGCATCGAGGTCGAGCTTGTCCCGCATCACGTTCATCAGGGCCGGCAGGCCGCCGGCATAGAAGAAGTCCTCCATCAGGTAGCTGTCACCGCTGGGCCGGATGTTGGCGATGACGCCGACATGGCGGCTGGCCGCGTCGAAATCGTCCAGCGTGACCGCCAGTCCCGCGCGGCGGCTGATGGCGACGAGGTGGATGATGGCATTGGTGCTGCAGCCCATGGCCATCGCCACCGCGATGCCGTTGGCGAAGCTGCCCGCGCTGAGCATGCGCGCGGGCGTCAGGTCCTCCCACACCATCTGCACGATGCGCCGGCCGCATTCGGCCGACATGCGGATGTGGTTGGTGTCGGGCGCGGGGATGCTGCTGGCACCCGGCAGCGTGAAGCCGATCGCCTCCGCAATGCCCATCATCGTGGCCGCCGTGCCCATGGTCATACAGGTGCCGTGGCTGCGCGCGATGCCGGCTTCCATCTCGGCCCAGGCCTGGTCAGAGAGGCGCCCGGCGCGGCGTTCATCCCAGTACTTGAAGGCGTCGCTGCCGCTGCCCAGCACCTGGCCGCGCCAGTTGCCGCGCAGCATCGGGCCGGCCGGCAGGTAGATGCAGGGCAGGCCCATGCTGATCGCGCCCATCAGCAGGCCCGGCGTGGTCTTGTCGCAGCCGCCCATCAGCACGGCGCCGTCCACCGGGTGGCTGCGGAGCAGTTCCTCGGTCTCCATCGCCAGGAAATTGCGATAGAGCATGGACGTGGGCTTGACCATGCTCTCGCTGAGCGAGATGGCCGGCAGCTCCAGCGGCCAGCCGCCGGCCTGCAGGATGCCGCGCTTGACGTCCTCCACCCGCTGCTTGAAGTGGCTGTGGCACTGGTTGGCATCGCTCCAGGTGTTGATGATGGCGATGACCGGTTTGCCGATGAAGTCCTCCGGCCCGTAGCCCATCTGCAGCACGCGGCTGCGGTGGCCGAAGCTGCGGAAATCGTCCTTGGCGAACCAGCGCGCGCTGCGCAGGTCTTGCACCTTCTTCTTGCTCACGCCTGGCCCCTCGAATCAAGCCATCGCGGCGCGACCTGCAGCGCAATCGGGCGCAGGAAGTGCACAGGCTCGCCGTTCGGGTGCGTGGCGCCGAAAAGGGCTTCCTCGTCGGCCAGCCGCACCGGGGTTTCGCATGCGGCATCAGCGGCCGCCGAACAGGCCGCGCGGATCTGCGCGGCGGGGCTGTCGGTGAAAGTCATCGTGAAGGTGTCGAAAGAGGGAGACTGGGCAGCTCAGTGCGCCGGCAGCGCGCGCAGCGGGTCGGCGATGGCTGCGCGCAATTGGTCGTCATAGGGCAGCACGCGTTTGGGCTGCCTGTCCTTTTCGGCGGAGCCGCAGTCGTACGGCAGCGTCGGATCCGGTCGCAGCTGCTGCCACCTGGTTTCGTTCTCGGCCACGAGCACGTTGCATTCGCGGGCGGTCAGCGCGCGGTAGGGCAGGTCATGGAAGCGCGAGATGCGGCCCAGGCTGCCCAGCGTGCTGCCGAAGCGCAGGCCCTTGGCGCGCTCAAGCTGATCCAGCGTGGCTTCGGCAGGCGCCGTCGTCGCACTGCCGCCCAGGCCCAGCCCGCCGGCGCCGACGGCCAGGGCTTGAGTGAGGGTTCGGCGCGTCGGGCCCATTCTGGTATCGGCTCATCAGCAATTGGTATCGCTATCATATGGAGATGCGTGATAGCCCGTCTCAGCGTTTCCACCAGGGTAAGCCCTTGATTCGGGGTGGGTGCGATCGATCCCTGGGGCGGTGACTCAGGCGTCCACGGCGGCCGCCTGCGCGGTCGCCGCGGCGTGGCCGGTGCTGGCCAGGCGCGGCAGGTAGCTGAAGCGCTCGTAGTCCGCCGCGCAGGCGCCGCCGCTGGTGTCGAAGGCCAGCATGCCGACGAAGGCGCCCGTGAAGGACGCGTGCTCGCCGCGGCCGCCCTCGTCGGAGATGACGCTGGCGTCCAGCACGGGGCCGACATCGCGCCAGCCCTCGCCCCAGTCCGCCTGGAACTGCAGCCGCTCGCCGTCCACTTCGGCCGCCAGTTGCACCGGGCCATGGCCGGGCAGGCGCACCGGCTCGGCCAGCGGGAATTGCAGGCGCGTGTCGGGCCAGTCGCCGGGGCAGGACAGGATGCTCAGCACGCGGCCCAGCGTCTCGTGCCAGGTGAGGGCGAGAAAGTGGAACTTGTGGCGGTTGTAGTAGTGCGTGAGGCCGGCGGCCTGCTGGTAGTTCGTGGGGCTGAAGCGCAGCAGCGTCTCGGCGCGGAAGGCGTGGTCCTCCTGGCGCCTTGCGACCAGGCTCTGCTCGAACCAGCTGCCCACCGATTCGCGGCCGAACAGGCGCAGCGCGCCGCCGGTCAGCGTGAAGAGGCGCTCCGGCTCGGGCGTGCGCAGCCACTGGAATTCGGGCGGCAAGGCCGTGCAGCCGGCGAACTGGCGCTGCACGGCGACGCGCGGCAGCCGTGGCCCGGCGCCCCGGGGGGCGGGCACCTCCAGCGCCGGCGCCTGGCCGCCGTGGGCGAGGTAGAGCCAGTCGTCGCTGTGCCATTCGCAGCGCTGCAGCGCCGTCTCGCGGCCCAGCGGCGAGCGGCGCGTGCCGGGCAGGGGGCGGGTGCACAGGTGGGCCGCGTAGACGCTGCCGTCCGCCAGCTCGACGATCTGGCCGTGTCCGGCGCGCTGCAGCGCCGCGCCGGGCGCGTCCTTGCTGGTCAGCAGATGGCGCTGCGGATGCGTCTCGTAGGGGCCTTGCAGTTCGCGCGAGCGGGCCATCGTCACCGCATGTTCGTAGCCCGTGCCGCCTTCGGCCGTGATCAGGTAGTACCAGCCGTTGCGCTTGAACAGGTGCGGGCCCTCGACGAGGCCGAGCGGCGTGCCGCGGTAGATGTTGGTCACCGGGCCGACGAGGCGGCCCTGCCCGGCGTCCCACTCCTGCAGCAGGATGCCGTCGAAGGCCGGCGCCTTCGGCTGGCCGCCGATGGAGCCGGTGCGGTGGTTCCAGACCATGTTCAGGACCCACTTGCGGCCATCCTCGTCGTGGAACAGCGAGGGGTCGAAGCCGGAGGAGTTCACGTAGACCGGATCGCTCCACGGGCCGGTGACGGCCGGCGCCGTGACGATGTAGTTGTGGGCGTCCTTGAAGTTGCCCTCGAAGCGCTTGACGTCGGTGTAGACCAGCCAGAACTGGCCGTCCGAGTTGGAGAGGCAAGGCGCCCAGACGCCGCAGGAGTCGGGGTTGCCGCGCAGGTCCAGCTGGCTGGCGCGGTTCAGCGGCCGCGAGACCAGCGTCCAGTTGACGAGATCGCGCGAGTGATGGATCTGCACGCCGGGATACCACTCGAAGGTCGAGGTGGCGATGTAGAAGTCGTCGCCGACGCGGCAGAAGGACGGGTCCGGGTTGAAGCCGGGCAGCACGGGGTTGCGGATCATGGCGGCGCAGAAGTAATTTAGGTAACGCTACCATGTTTGCGGGATTCAATGCGATAGGGGCTTCCATGACGGCGCGGCCACCCATGGCAAACCATGGGGGTGGGCGCAGGCACTGCGGGCTAGACTTGTCTGGTCGCGCAACCATTCATGCCTTTGACCCGCCGCCCATGAAGCTCAAGCTGATCGCCTGTTTCCTGCTCCATGCCGCGGCCTGCACCGGCGTACTGGCCTGCGACACGCCGGCCTCGGTCTGCGGGCACGACATGGGCGGCAGCTTCGGCCTAGTGCGCGCCGGGCGGCCGGCGGCTGTCGTCGTGGAGGCCGGTGCCGATCCGGCGCTGCAACACCTGGGCCGCAGCTTCGTGGCCGACCTGGCGCGCGTGTCCGGCCAGCCGGCGGCGCTGCTGGACCATGTCGCCGGTGCGCCGCGCGAAATCGTCCTCATCGGCGAACTGGGCCGCAGCCCCGCCATCGACGGCCTGCTGGCGCGTGGGCAATTGAAAGCCGAGGGTCTGAAAGGGCAGTGGGAGGCCTTCCGCCAGGTCGTCGTCGACCAGCCCTTCAAGGGCGTGGACCGGGCGCTCGTCATCGTCGGCTCGGACCGGCGTGGCGCGGTGTTCGGCGGCTACGACCTGTCGGCCCGCATCGGCGTCAGCCCCTGGCATTGGTGGGCGGACGTGCCCGTGGCCAGGAAGGCCGACGTCTTCGTCACCGCCGGCGCGCGCGATGACCAACCCCAGGTCAAGTACCGCGGCATCTTCATCAACGATGAGGCGCCGGCACTGAGCACCTGGGCGCAGGCGAAGTTCGGCGGCACCCGTGCGGCCTTCTACGAACACGTCTTCGAGCTGATCCTGCGCCTGCGCGGCAACTACCTGTGGCCGGCGATGTGGCAGCCGCGCGCCTTTGCGGCCGACGACCCCAAGGCCATGGTGCTGGCCGACGAGATGGGCGTCGTCATGGGCACATCCCATCACGAGCCCATGATGCGCGCCCACGACGAGTGGACCCGCTTCAACGGCGGCGCCTGGGACTATGCGAAGAACGCCGACAAGCTGCGCGAGTTCTGGCGCGGCGGCGTGCGGCGCATGGCAGCCAAGCCCGGCGGCGGCAGCTACGACAGCCTGGTCACCATCGGCATGCGCGGCGACGGCGACGAGCCGATGAGTGAAGGCACGGCCACGGCGCTGCTGGAAGGCATCGTCGCGGACCAGCGCCAGATCCTCGCCGACGTGACCGGCAAGCCGGCCGCGCAGACGCCGCAGATGTGGGCCCTGTACAAGGAGGTGCAGGACTATTACGACAAGGGCATGAAGGTGCCCGACGACGTGCTGCTGCTGTTCTGCGACGACAACTGGGGCCAGGTGCGACGCCTGCCCGAACGCGGCGCCCGGCGCCCGGGTGGCTACGGCGTCTACTACCACTTCGACTACGTCGGCGGGCCGCGCAGCTACAAGTGGCTCAACACCAACCAGATCGAGAAGACCTGGCAGCAGATGAACCTGGTGCACGAGCATGGCGCCGATGCGCTGTGGATCGTCAACGTCGGCGACATCAAGCCGATGGAGTTCCCGATCAGCTTCTTCCTCGACATGGCCTGGTCGCCCGAGCGCATGACGCCCGCGGCGTTGGCGACCTACCCGCGTGACTGGGCGGCGGCGACCTTCGGGCCGGCGCTCGCGGATGAGATCGGCGACATCGTCACGCGCTACAGCCAGTACGCGGCGCGGCGCAAGCCGGAGCTGGTCGATGCGAACAGCTTCCGGCTGGGCGCGGCGTCGACCGACACGCTGGATGGCGGCGAGTTCGGGCAGCGCGTGGCCGAGTGGAGCGCGCTGGAGGCGCGTGTGGCGACAGCCAAGGCGGCGTTGCGGGCCGACCAGCTCGATGCCTACTTCCAGCTCGTCGAGCATCCGGTGCTGGCGATGGCCAACCTCTACCGCCTCTACTTCGCGGTGGCCTGGAACCAGCGTCTGGCCAAGGCCGGCGACCCGCGCGCCAACGTCTTCGCCGACCGTGCCGAAGCCGCTTTTGCACGCGACCAGGCCATTGCCGACCGGTATCACGCCATCGCCGGCGGCAAATGGGCCGGCATGATGCTGCAGACCCACATCGGCTACACGAACTGGCAGCAGCCGGACCGCAACGTCATGCCTGGCGTGCAGCGTGTGGCCGGCGCGGCGCCGGACGCGGCGGCCGTGCAGCAGCAACTCGATCGCGCCACGCCGGCACCCTCGCGTGCGATCACGCTGGAGGCCTCGAAGTTCAGCCGCGCCATCAACGGCCGGGGCCTGACCTGGAGCGCCATCCCCAACCTCGGCCACGGCCTCGGCGCCGTCACGGCCTTGCCGCAGGGCCGCGCGGCCACGACGCTGGCCGATGGCGTGCGGCTGGAATACGACGTCGACGTCGAGCGCGGCGGCGACATGAATCTCGAGCTGTCGATGCTGCCGACGCTCGACACGCGCAACGCCGGCGGCATTCGCGTGGCCGTGGGTATCGACGACCGGCCCGCGCAGGAACTGAAGCTGAACCTGCAGCCCACCGCCGGCCCGGAGCTGACTCGCGCGGAGAAGGACTGGGCCCAGGCCGTCAAGGACAACCAGTTCAGCCTCGGCACGCGCCTGGCCGACGTCAAGGCCGGCCGCCACGTCATCCGCGTCTGGCGCCTGGACGACAACGCCGTGCTGCAGAAACTGGTGCTGGCGCCGCTGCCGTCCGCCGCCGTCGCACCCCGGGGCGCGGCCAACACCGGCCACTACCGCAACCTGCTGCGCGAAGTCCGCCCCGACATCACCGAGGCCGACATCAGCGCCAAGCTGGCGGCCTACTGGCAGTCGCTGTTCGAGGGCGACGGCACGCACCGCGTCGTCTACCCCGCGCCCGCCACGGCCGATGGCCCGGCGTCCTACGTGCTGGACGTGGGCAACGCCGACGTGCGCAGCGAAGGCATGTCCTACGGGATGATGATTGCCGTGCAGATGGGCCGCAAGGCCGAGTTCGATGCGCTGTGGAACTGGGCCGCGACGCACATGCGCTACACCGCTGGCCCGCGCGCCGGCTACTTCCGCTGGCAGTGCAAGCCGGCCGGGTGCGACCGGGACGCCGTGCCCGCGTCGGACGGCGAGGCCTATTTCGCCACCGCGCTGCTGATGGCCTCGTCGCGCTGGGGCAATGGCCAAGGCCTCTACGACTACAACGCGCAAGCCCAGGCCCTGCTCGACACCATGCTGCACAAGGAGCGGATGAACGGCGGCATCGTCGACGGCGTGCATTCGATGTTCTCGCCCGAACGCGGCCAGGTCGTCTTCGTGCCGATTGGAGACGCGGCCGGCTTCACTGACCCGTCCTACCACCTGCCGGCCTTCTACGACCTTTGGGCGCGGCGCGCCGCCAAGGCCGAGGACCGCCGCCGCTGGGCCGAGATCGCCGACATCAGTCGCGCCTACTTTTCTGCGGCTGCTCACCCGAAGACGGCCCTGACGCCCGACTACGCCGAGTTCGACGGCCGCCCGCACAGGCACGAGGGCCACGAGGACTTCCGCTACGACGCCTTCCGCACGGCCGTGAACTGGAGCGTCGACCAGGTCTGGTGGGACAAGAACCCCGCCGCGGCCGGCCTGAGCCGCAAGCTGCTCGGCTTCTTCGCGAGCCACGGCGCCAAGCCCTATCCCCATCTCTACCGGCTCGATGGCACGCCCCTCAACGACGAGCCCTCGAGCGGCCTCATCGCCAGCAATGCCGTCGCGGCCCTGCTCGTCGACAAGGCGCTGGCCGAGCGCTTCGTCAACGACCTCTGGGCCTTGGAGCCCCCGAGCGGCCCATGGCGCTACTACAACGGCCTGCTGCAGTTCATGGCCATGCTGCACGTGACAGGGCGGTTCAGGGCCTGGTGAAAGGTGGCCTCATCGGCAACGCTTGGGTGGACTATCCAGACGTATTCCAGGCCCTGCGTCGGACAGCCAAGTTAGCGATGGGCAGACCTCGCCTCCCTCCCTAGAGTCGCGCCGGGCTCGGGCGCATCGCCTGCAACCCGCAGGCAGTCCGGATCGATGAAGGCAACCCCATGCAAGTCGCAAAGGCAGTCACCAGAACCCTCGTGTTGGCGCTGACGCTCGCCTGTGTTTCAGGGCGCGCTTCGGCCGTTGGCATCGTGGGCTTCAACGTCGCCAGTTCGTTCAGTCTGCTGGGCAGCGTCGACGCACTCACGCAGCCCGTCGACCTGCGGATCCTGCTCGACTCGGTGGCAGCGTCAGACACCTTCGTGTCGATCACCAGCTCCGACCTCTCCGTGCTGACCCTTTCGGGCGGCGGCATCACCATCCCCGCCGGGGTGATCGCGTCCTCCGTGCCGGTGTCGGGTCTGAAGATCGGGGCGGTCACCCTCACGGCGGCGCTGAATGGCGTCGAAGCGACGGCCCTGGTCTCCGTCGTCACGGCCATTCCCACGGTGCCGGAAAACGGCACGGTGGCGCTGCTGGCCGCGGGTGGCCCGCTGCTGCTGTGGGTCGCCAGCCGCCGCGCACGGCAGGCGCCTGCGGCCTGACGCCGGCATCGTCGACGCAGATCCGGGCCGGGCGAGGCCGCCACCCGCGCCGTGTAGGCTGCGGCCATGAGATCGATCCCGCTCCTGCTGTTCGCCGCCTGCGCCGCGGTCGCCGCGCCTGATGAAGACCTGCTCGGCAAGGCCGCCGGCTATCCGGTGGGCCACAACATGCGTGAGGCCTTCCAGGAGCCCTATCTCGTGGGCTCATTCAGCGCGATGGACAGCTTCAACCCGTCCTGCGTGCTGGCGCCGGCGGCCGAGCCCCTGCCGTTGAAGAAGGCGGCGTCGGAACCCGCTTTCCGCTACCGCTTCGCCAATCGCGCGCTGACGCTGGACGACTACATGCAGCGCCAGCGCGTTACCGGCCTGCTGGTGCTGAAGGACGGCGAGATCGTCGCCGAGCGCTACAACTACCAGCGCACGGCGGACATGCGCATGCTGTCCAATTCCATGGCCAAGACCATCACCGCGCTGGGCGTGATGAAGGCCGTGGAAGAGGGCTCCATCCACTCGCTGGACGATCCGGCCGAGACCTATGTGCCCGAGCTGAAGGACACGCTTTACGGCCAGACGCGCCTCGTCAACCTGCTGCGCATGGCCTCGGGTGCGCGCTATGTCGAGGACTACTCGGCCCACGACGACCGGCGCGTCTTCATCGACACCGCCCGCTCGCGCGGCCTGGTGGCGGCCGCCCGCGGCGTCACCGAGCGCGCCGAGCCCGAAGGCCAGCGCTTCAACTACGCCGGCGCCCAGACCGAGGTGCTGGGCCTCGTGCTGCGCGCCGCCACGCACCGTACGCTGTGCGACTACATCGGCGCGACGATCTGGCAGCCCTTGGGCGCCGAAGCGCAGGCGACCTGGCTGCTCAACCCGGTCGACAAGCTCGAGATCGCGCAAGGCGGCTTCAACGCCACGCTGCGCGACTACGCGCGGCTGGGCCTGATGATGGCCAGCGATGGCCGGGGCCCGCGCGGCGCGGTGCTGTCGCGCGAGCACCTGCTCGCGATGACGGCCGCCGAACGCCAGCCCGAGGCCTTCCGGCCGGGGCGCATGGACTACCACGGCAACAACTACTTCGGCTATGGCCTGCAGACCTGGCTGCTGCCCGGCAGCCATCGTCGCTTCGCGCTGCAAGGCATCCATGGCCAGGCCATCTTTGTCGACCCCGAGCTCAAGCTCGTCATCGTGCACACCGCCGTCGGCAAGGACGCCGCGGGCGACGCCAGCGGCAACCACCTGGGCGGCGAGCGGGATGCCTTGCTGCGCGGCATCGTCGCCCGCTACGGCAACTGGTAGGCCGAGGTGGGCACGGCCTTGCGGACAATAGGCCCGATGGAGGCCCAGGACATCATCGAAGCGCAGGGAGCATCGGCGTGCAGTTGAGTGCAGCCGGCATGGCCGCTGGCGCCGCACCGAGTCCGCGCCTGAACCGCGCGCTGCTGTTCTCGCTGCTCATCCACGCGCTGCTGCTGAGTCTGACCTTCGGAGCCGGCCGTGGGCTGCCGGGCCTGGACCTGCCCTGGGCGCACTGGAACGAGGCGCCGGAGCTGCGCGTCGTGCTCGGACCCGAGCCGCGTCCGGCCGAGCCGCCATCGCCGAGTGGCAAGGCCGAGCCTTCGGTCGACGCCGCGGCCGTGCCGGCGCCCGTGCATGCGGACAAGCCCACGCCGCTGAAGATGCTGTCCGGCGAGCGCAGCGACGACGTCCCGCCCATGCCGATCAGCGCGCCGCCGCGGCTGACCGCCGAGCGGCCCGACGCGGCCTGGGCCGTGGCGGCGGCCTCCGCGGTGCCGACGGCCGTCGTCTCGACCATGACCGCGGCCTCTAGCCCCGGCGTGCAAGCGCTGCGCCAGTCGGCCGATGCACTGCGCCCCCGCAACGACCGCGAGGCGCGCGAGCGGGCCGCGGAACTCGCCCGGCTGGATGCCGATCGCCAGGACGCCAAGGACGTGCCGACGAGCGCCATCGCGGCCTTCGCGAGTGCGTCCAGCCCGGCCCTGGAGCCGCTGCGCCGCTCGGCGGCCGATGCGCTGCGCGCGCCCGTCGACCGCGGAGCGCGTGAACGTGCCACGGAGCTGGCCCAGCTGGACGGCGCCCGCCAGCAGGCGCAACAGGGCGCGCTGCGCCTGGAGGCCGCGCGCCAGGAGGCGGTGCGGGCCGAAGCCGCGAGCGCCGAGGCCGAACGCCAGGACGCCGCCCGCCAGGCCGCGGCCAAGCAGGAGGCTGCGCGGCAGGAAGCAGCTCGCCAGGAGGCGACCCGTGGCGAGGCCGGCCGCCAGGAGGCCGCGCGCCAGGAAGCGGCGCGGCTGGAGCTGGGGCGCATCGAGGCCGCCCGGCTGGCCCAGGCGCAGGCCGAGGCCGAACAGCGCGAAGCCCGGCTGCGCGCCATCGGCAGGCAGCTCGACGAAGAGCGGGCCAAGCGTGATGCCGCACGGGACGCGGAGCGCCAGCGGCCCGACTGGGTGCCCGCGCGCCGCGGCCGGCTGTTTGGGCGCACCGATGCCAACGAGGCGCTGGCGCAGTACGGCGAGCTCTGGGCGCGCAAGATCCAGTTCAACCAGACCTTCGACATGGTGCGCGAAGCCGCGCGACAGGCCTACACCGACCCCATCGTCACGGTGGCCGTGCGCAGCGACGGCTCGGTGGAGTCGATCACCTTCGTGCGCTCCAGCGGCGTGCCGGCCCTGGACGACGCGGTGCGCCGCGTCGTCATGAGCCAGGAGCACTACCCGGTCTTCTCGCCGGCCCTGCTGAACGATTACGACGTCGTCGAGATCCGCCGGACCTGGCACTTCGACATGGCGATCCGGCTGAATTGACGCCTAAGCCTCCAGCTCGTCCAGCAGGCGTGCCGCCGTGCGCTGGAGCAAGCGGCAGACGGCGGCCGGCGAGCGGTTGGCGCTCAGCGCCTTGAACATCGAGTAGCCCGTCAGGCCGTACAGCAGGTCGACGACTTCGGCGCGCGCCTCGGCCGTGACGGGTCGGCCGGCGGTATGCCGCTCGACCAGCACGCCCATGGCCTCACGGCGGCGTTCATTGCGCTGGGCGACGGCCTCGGCCAGTTCGGCATCGGCCGCCGCGGCCACGTTCAGCCGGCCCACCGCGACGTCGCCGGCCCAGAAATCGCAGAAGACCCCGATCAGGCTGGCGATGGCGGCACGCGCCTGCGGCATCGCCATCGCGGCGCCGATGCGCTGCAGCCCGCCGCGGAGGGCCAGGTCGTCGAAGACGGTCTCGAGCAGGCCACGGCGCGAACCGAACTGGTGATAGACGGTCAGCCGCGTGACGCCGGCCGCCCTGGCCACGGCATCGAGGGTGACGGCGCGGAAGTCGTCCTGCTCGCGCAGCAGCTGTGCCGCCGCCGCGATCAGCTGGGTGCGCGTGCGCGAGGCGGACTCGGCGCGCAGTGAGCTGACATAGGAGCGTGTGGGCTTGGTCATCCGGCGCAGATTATGCTATACATGCTGTATATCTAAATTCCGCGCGGGAGTTCCCATGTCATCTGCCTTCGTCGTCGTGCTGTCCCTCCACATGCTGTCCGCCACCTTCTGGGCCGGCACGAGCTTCGCGCTCGCGCGCTCCGGGGGCGCCGGCATCGAGCGCCTGCGCGCGCCGCAGCTCGGCGCGGCGCTGATCGCGGTTCTGAGTGGCGGCTACCTGGGCCAGGCCATGCATGGCGACACGGTCACGCGCATGCAGCAGGTGCGCGTGATTCGCCGACGACGCGGCGGAGTTGAAGGTCAGCTGAACTCGCTGCGCAGCGCCGTATACAGCCGCTGAAAGCGGGCGTGACGCGGCTGCAGCGCCGCTGCCAGCTCGGGATCGGGTTCGGCGACTCGAGCGATGTCCGGCGGACGGCAGACCTCGTCCACGGTACCGCCGCAGGCCAGCCAGGCCAGACGCGCAGCGCCGAGTGCGCCACCCGCTTCGGCGCCGACGCCGTTGACCAGGCGTGTGTTCAGCAGCGAGGCGAGCACTTTCGCCCACCACTCGCTGCGCGCGCCACCGCCCACCAGTGCCAGCGACTCAGCGTCGCCACCGCCGGCGGTCAGCGCCTGCCAGCCATCCAGCAGGCCGAAGCCCACGCCTTCCAGCACGGCATAGCCCAAGGCCGCCGCGTCATGCTCGTGCGTGAGGCCGAAGAACACGCCCTGGGCGTTGGCGTTGTTGTGCGGCGTGCGCTCGCCGCTCAGGTAG
>JAEKLF010000357.1 GCA_019509985.1 Burkholderiales bacterium
GGCTTGGCGGTCGAGCTTGCCGTTGGGAGTCAGCGGCAGGGCGGACAGCAGCACATAGGCGGCGGGCAGCATGTACTCGGGCAGCCGGGTGGACAGCTGTGTGCGCAGCGCCTCGAGTGAGAGTGACTCGGCAGGCAGCGATTCCGGAGCAGACCCGTCGGCCACGAGGTAGGCCACCAGACGCTTGTGCTCGCCGTCCTGGCGTGCCAGCACGACGGCCTCGTGCACGCCGGGGCAAGCCTGCAGGGCGGCCTCGATCTCGCCAAGCTCGATGCGGAAGCCCCGGATCTTGACCTGGTGGTCATTGCGGCCGAGGAAGTCCAGCGAGCCGTCGGCGCGCCAGCGCGCGAGGTCGCCGCTGCGGTACATGCGGCTGCCCGGCGCGCCGAAGGGATCGGGCACGAAGCGTTCGGCGGTGAGCTCGGGACGGTTGAGGTAGCCGCGCGCGAGCTGCACTCCGGCGATGTGCAGCTCGCCGGCCACGCCGATCGGGCAGGGCTGGCCCCAGGCGTCCAGGATGTGGATGCGGGTGTTGGCCAGCGGCTGGCCAATGGGCTGATAAGTGCCTGATTGCGGCCGGGTCAGCCGCTGTATGGAGGCCCAGATCGTGGCTTCGGTCGGGCCATACAGATTCCAAAGTCGTGGCTTCGGTCGGGCCATACAGATTCCAAAGCTGGCGGGTTTTGTGCGTGAGTTGTTGCGGCAGGGAATAGGGCAGGGCTTCGCCGCCGCACAGTGCGTTGGTGCGGGTGGTCGGACTCCAGCCGGAGTCCAGCAGCATGGACCAGAACGCGGGGGTGGCCTGCACCCAGGACACCCCATGCTGCTGTAGCAGGGACTGCCAGCGCTGAGGATCGAGCGAGTCCGCTCCGGTTGTCACCACGACCGATGCTCCCACGCTCAGGGGAAGAAGAAGTTCCAGCCCGGCGATGTCAAAACTCAGGGTCGTGACGGCCAGCAGGCGCTCCTGTGGCTTCATCTCCAGGTGCGATTGCATCGCAGCGAGGTGGTTGACGACACCGGCGTGCA
>JAEKLF010000120.1 GCA_019509985.1 Burkholderiales bacterium
ACTTCGGCAACCTGTTCGGTTCGCAGACCTTGTGGGGACAGCATCGCCGCATGGGGCTGGCCGAACCGCTGGGCGTGCAGTGCGTGCCGACGGTGATGGCGATGAAGGGGCGCTTCGTGCTGCCCGACGACCAGGCGCAGTTCAAGTACGCCTACCACTTCGACGCCGTCCAGTACGCCGCCTTCCTGCGCAAGCTGGCCGTGCAGCGCGGTGCTCGCCACACGTTGGGGCGCATCGTCGACGTGGCCCGCCGCGCCGATGGCGGCGTCGCAGCCGTGCAGCTCGACGATGGCCGCCGCATCGAGGGTGACATCTTTGTCGACTGTTCCGGCTTTCGTTCGCTCTTGCTGGGTGGCGCCCTGCAGGAGCCCTTCGTCGACTTCAGCCACTGGCTGCCGGTCGATGGCGCGTGGGCCTGCCCGACCGAGCCCGTCGGTCGGGAGCTCGCTCCCTACACGCAGGCCACTGCGCTGGAAGGCGGCTGGGCATGGCGCATCCCGCTGCAGAACCGTACCGGGCATGGCCACGTATTCGCCAGTCGCTTCATCGATCCGGAGCGGGCGCGCGATCAGCTGCTGGCCCGGCTCGATGGCAAGCCGCTGGCCGATCCACGCCTGCTGCGCTTCACCACCGGCCACCGCCGGCGCTTCTGGGTCAACAACGTCATCGCCATCGGTTTGTCCTCGGGCTTCCTGGAACCGCTGGAGTCCACCAGCATCTACCTGATCCAGGACGGCCTTGGACGGCTGATGACGATGCTGACCGCGGGGCGGCCGCTGGATGACGACGACCGTGCACTGTTCAACGACGGCACCGCGCGGCGCTTCGCGCGCATCCGCGACTTCATCATCCTGCACTACTGCCTGACCCGCCGCCGCGACAGCGAGTTGTGGCGTCATGTGGCGACGATGGAACTGCCCGAGACGCTAGCCTTCCGGATGGAGTTGTGGCGTCGCTACGGCGTGCTGCATGAATACGACGAGGAAGGATTCGACGCCACCAGCTGGCTCGCCATCCACGCCGGCATGGAGCACTGGCCGGAACGCAACGATCCGGTTTTCGCAGAGATCCCGCCGGAGCGCGCGCTGCAGGCGCTGGACGGGCGCCGCAAGGCGATCGCGGCCTCCGTAGAGCGGATGCCGATGCATCACCGCATGTTGAGCCAGATTTTGGGCTGAGCCGTTCGCATGGGCAGCACGCCTGCTGACCAGGCGGGTCGATGGACGCTGACCATGATGGTCAGCGCGCGCAGCAGACGCCGCATCAGCTCTTGCGCCCGCGGCGCCAGGCATCGACCACCTGTTGGGTCAGCGTGTCAGCCTCGCGTTGCTGCGCGGCGCTGAGGGGCGTCTGCGGTGTCATCCCCGCCACCGCGTCGATCATCTTCTCCATCCCTTTCGAACTGCCCGGGTAGCGCGCTTCCTGGATCGCAAGCCAGGCATTCTTGTAGGCCAGGCGTTGGGTGGGGGTGGTGCCATAGGCGCTGTCCGAGCCGTTCATGGCAAAGGCCATCAGCGAGTTCGAATCGCCTGCCTCGGCAGCCTTGCGCGCATCGGCTTGCAGCTTCGCGATCAGCGCGGGGTCAGTCACCTTGTGCTCGATGGGGTCCTGCAGCCATTGCAGGTAGGCGATGGCCGATCCCGCGGCGCCTCCCTCATAGGCGCGCTGGTAAAGCTCGCCGCGGCGTGACATCGTGGCGGCGTCGAAGACCTGGCAACGCCGCTGCTCCCGCTGGGCGAAGGCGATCTGCTCGTTCGTAACCCCCGCCCCCCCGCCCATGTCTTCGAGCATCTTCTTGATGGGCGGCGCCAACTGGTCGGGCTGATCGCGGATGGCGAAGAGGGCGTCGGGGCCCTTGGACGCGGTTGAGCAATGCTGCAGGGTCGCTGCTGCGGCCAGTACTTCGTCGGGGCTGCCGCCATTCAACGCCTGCTGGACCTTGCGCAACGACTCGGCGGGCGATTCCTCCCAGCTTTGCGCGCCAGCCGTTGTCTTGCCCGGCGTGGGCGGCGCGTTTGGCGTGGGGCGGGCCGAGGCCTGCGTTGCGTGCGGTAACGCCATGGCCTCGGTGCCGGTGGTTTCGGCGGACGCCGCCGGCTGCGCGGGCGTCGGGGAGGGCGCTGCATCCGCCGCTGCCGTGGCTTCGCTGGGCGGGCGATGCATCTGAAGCCAGACGGCGCCGGCAACAGCCACCGCCACGGCTGCACCGATGGCGGGCAGGACATATCGCGGGCGACTCGAGCCGGGCGGGCGGGCGGGGGCAGGACGGGTCATTTTTTCTCTCCCTTTGATGAATCGTTGGGC
Source organism: Burkholderiales bacterium (assembly GCA_019509985.1). Lineage (GTDB taxonomy): Bacteria > Pseudomonadota > Gammaproteobacteria > Burkholderiales > Burkholderiaceae_C > Pelomonas. Next base: position 2,305 of record JAEKLF010000120.1, read on the forward strand.
TCAGCCAGGCTATCCCGGCGCCGAAGCGGCTGCGGGTCGCCCGAGCAGCCGGCGGGGGATGTACTGGTAGTCCTTGCCCTCCGGCTTCTTCCAACCCAATATCAGCGCGAGACCATAGCCAGGTCCTTGAAAGTAACGCACACGGAAATGGCGCAGGCCCTTGGCCAGCTTCACCGTGTCCATCACCGGAGTCGGTGCATGGATGCCGTCGTTGTTGATCACCTCCACGTCATCCACCGTGAGAATGGCCCCATCGTCAGACAGCAGCATGAGATCCATGGTGAGGTCCTGCGGCATGTTGACGGTGAAGCGGATGTCCAGCCCGAACCATTCGTTCATGTCCAGGCCGGGAAAGCCGTCGCGGAAGTCACGCGGCGTGATGTCGAGCTGGGCCAGGCAAACGGTCTTGATGGGTTTGCGCCGGCGCATTTCGTTCACTGACGTGGTGCCTTCGCGCAGGCGGTAGACCTCGGCCACCATCGGCCGGGTCTGCGGATCCCCACATTCGTCAAACAACTTGGGCGGCACCGCGCTGCTGGCCGGGGGAGCGGCCGCCGCAAGCGGCGCTGGGGGCGGCGGCACCGGCACCGGCGGCGGGGGCGGCGGCGGCGGCGGTGGAGGAGGTGGTGGCGGTGGCGGCGGAGGTTCGACCTTGCGCATCTCGATCACCGGGAGCTCGGGCATGACCGGCGGTGCCAGATCGGGCATCTTGGGCGGCAGCGGCGGGGGCTCGGGAGGCTTCGATGGCGCCTTGGCCTGGACGATTTTCACATCCATGATTCGCGGCTTCTCCCGCGGCGGCACCCGGAAGTGCCACGTCAGCACCGCCACCAGCAGCACGAGATGGATGATCACCGCAAAGATCAGCGCGTAGCTGTTGACTCCGCGTCGCCATTGCGGCCGCCCTGCAGGTTCGGCTGTGGACGGGGCGGGCTCGTGGGATGGCGGGTTCATAGGCTCTTTTCTGGCGTTCGGCTGTTGTCTGTCAGTCTGTAAGGTTCATCGGCGCGCCGTCTTTCAGGGCTGGGCGCGTCCCATCGACGGTGACGAATCTGTTGTTGGCGGGGGTTGGAAGATCTCGATCTCCGTCGCAGCTGGGGCCAGGCCGTCGCTGACGGCGCGCAGCGTGGCGCGGCCGCTGTCTCCGGTCTTGCCGGTGGACTGCAGGATCACCTGCGCCTGTCCGTTGAACACGCTGCGCTGCCAGGGTGCGGCCGGTGTGGTGGTGCGCAGCGTCGCCCAGCGGCGGCCGCCCTGGGCGCCGTCGAACAGCGCGTGCGTGCCGCCGGCCGGCGTCGGGAAGACGGCGGTCAGTGTGGCCTCGACGCCGTCGGCGGGATCGAGGTCGATGGCTGCCATGCCGGCTTCCTGCCGCAGCGTGACCGGGCGGCCGTCGAGATGGAACTGCACGCCTGGCGTGACCTCGCCGAGAAGCAGCACCTGGCGTTCGCCGGCGGGCGCCGTGCGCGTGATGGTGGCCTGCACCATGTTCCAGGCGCTGTCGGCGGGCCGCTGGTCGGGGGGAATCCACGCGAAGGGGTCGCGCCAGCCGGCGCCGCCGGCCTCGCCCATCAACGCGGCCGCCTCCTCGGGCCGGTCGATGCCGCGGTGGCGCCAGCGCGTGGCCGCCGCGTAGCGGTGCAGTTCGGCCGGGCGGTCGGCTTCGTGGGAGCCGGGGTCGCCGTTGCCCATGCCGATGAGCCGAACCGGCCCACTGGTCTCGAACGCGATGCGGTGGCTGGCTGTCGGCACGACACGGCCCTCGCGGTCGACGACGTTCACGGTGACCAGCGCGACATCGTCGCCGCCGGCGCGCAGCCGCGCACGGTCCACGGTCAGCCGCACCGCCGTGCCGTCGCCGGTGGTGGCCACGGTCTGCGTCGTGACGAGCTGGCCGCCTCGATAGCCGTGCGCCGTCAGGCTCCCTGGTGCATAGGGCACCGCCCATTGCAGGTGACCGTAGCGTTGCAGCGCCTTGCGGCCGAGCGAGCGGCCGTTCAGCAGCAGCTCGACCTCGTCGGTGTTGGCATAGACGCGCACGTCGATGGGCTGGCCTTCGTGGCCCGGCCAGTTCCAGTGCGGCAGCACATGCACCATGGGCTCGGCAGTCCAGGCGGCCTTCAGGTACTGGCCGCTGTCCTTCAACGCGCCCGTCGTGTCCAGCATGCCGAACTGCGACGAGATGGCGGGCCAGCCGAAGGGCGAAGGCTCGCCGCGGTAGTCGAAGCCGGTCCAGACGAACATGCCGGCCAGGAAAGGGCGCTCGGCATTGAAGCGCCAGCCTTCCTCGATGGACGAGGTGTAGCTCGCGCCCGTGGCCTTGTCGTAGGCGGCCAGATGCACGCGCGCCGGATCGTCGGCATAGACGCCGCGCGTCGCATGGGTCGCGGCTTCCTCGGTGACGACCATGGGCCGGTCGGGAAAGCGCCGGTGCATGGCGTCGATGTCGTGCTGGCCCTTGTAGTTGAAACCGATGACCTGCGCGCCGACCGACGTGCCTTCGGCCTGGCCCGAGCTGGAGGCGGCCTGCGTCACCGGCCGCGTCGGGTCCAGTCGGTGCACGATGGCCGTCATCTGCTGCGTCAGGCGGGTGCCGAGCTCGCTGTTCTCGATGGCCCATTCCTCATTGCCGACCGACCAAAGGACGACAGACGGATGGTTGCGGTCACGGCGCACCATGCGCTCCAGCTCGTCGCGGATCTGCGGCGCCGTGCCCATCATGCGGTGCTCGTCGATGACGAGCATGCCCAGCCGGTCGCAGGCGTCCAGCAGCTCGGGCGTGGCCGGATGGTGGGCCGAGCGGATGGCGTTGACGCCCATCGCCTTGAGCATCTTCAACCGCGCCTCGTGCATGCCGTCGGGCAGCGCCACGCCGATGCCGGCGTGGTCCTGGTGGTTGTTGACGCCGTGCAGCTTGACGTGGCGGCCGTTGAGGAAGAAGCCCTCGTTGGCATCGAAGCGGATCGTGCGGATGCCGAAGGGCGTGTCGACACGGTCCACCACCTGGCCACCGCGCTTGACGTAGGTGGTCAGCGTGTAGCGCTGCGGCGTTTGCAGCGACCACAGCTGCGGCGCCTTGACGCGCAGCTGCGCCGACATGCCTAGGCTCGCATCCGCGGCCAGGCGGTGTGCCGGCACGCTGCTGCGCGCGACCAGGCGGCCGGCTGGATCCCGCAACTCGTGCTCGAGGCCGAAGGACTCGGCGGCCTGGCCGTCATTGCGCACCGCCGTGTCGACCGCCACGTCGGCACGGTCACCATTCACGGTCGCGTGCACGGACGTGCCCCAGGGCTCGACGTGCAGCGGGCCGGTCTGCGTCAGCCAGACATGGCGGTAGATGCCTGCGCCTTCGTACCACCAGCCCTCCTGCGTCGTGGCGTCCACGCGCACGGCGACGACGTTGCGGCCGCCGAAGTGGAGGTAGTCGCTGATGTCGACCTGGAAGCCCGAATAGCCGCTTGCCTCGCGGTGCAGGTAGTGGCCGTTGACCCAGACCACGCTGTCGCGGAACACGCCGTCAAACTCGAGGGCGATGCGCTGGCCGCGCGCCGACGCGGGAATGGCCAGCTCACGGCGGTACCAGCCGACGCTGTTCTCGGGGAAGCCGCGGCCAATCGCCTTCATGCCGTGCTGCGAACTGCCGCGGGCGCTGAACGGCAGCTCCACGGCCCAGTCGTGTGGCAGATCGACGCGGCGCCATGGCCTGTCCTCGAAGTCGGCCGCGGCGGGGCCATCGCCATAGCCGGCCTTGGCGAAAAAGAACGGCCGCACGCCATGGTCGAAGTCCTGCGCCGGATCCGAGGCGTGGCCCAGCGCGAAGCGCCAGCCGTCGTCGATGCGGGTGCGCTGGCGCCCGCCGTCGGCTGCAGCGGCACTGCAGACGGCGAGAGCTAGCATCAGGGCCCAGGAAAAGAAGAAAGCTTGTCTCATCTGGTTTTTTATGGGTCGTCAGTACGCCCCTTTGGCGATCACCCGCACTTCGCTGAGCGCCGCAGGCCGAGCGACCGTATGTCCACTTCAGTCCCGAATGGCTGGAAGTCAGGCGGCTGGACACGTGGCGTTTGCTTTTCCGGTTCGGGTTGGGCTTATTGGCAAGACCAATTTCATTGCCTGGTGGGATGAATTGGCAATTTTCGCAATTTGGTCAGACCGCGCCTATCGACGAAGACCCGCGGTCTCGCCCGTCAACACCATCGAAACGAACGCCCCGTTGGGGCCGTTGGACAGTTTGAAGAAGAGCTTGTTGCGGCCCTTGTTGAAATGCAGGAGGCGCTTGCCCTCGGTGCGGTTGTAGTCGCGCAAATAGGCCGGGCCGCCGTTGAAGATGGTGTCGAAGTAGGACGCCTTGTTGACGTTGCCGCCCTTCCAAACCATGTGGTCGTTCAAGTAGATCTGGACGTCGTCGTCGGCGCCTATCCACGCGGTCAGATCGCAGTCCTCGTCGACGGCCACCTCGGTGTAGCCGTAGTAGACGGAATCCTCCACCTGGTCGGGTGGCTCGAACGGATAGCTTTGCGCGGTCACGTAGCGCCACTTGAGCAGGCGCTTGTTCTTGCCGTAGTAGACGGCGTCCAACAGGACCGCCTTCTCGGGCGGGTAGGTCGGGTTGTCGAACAGGCCTCCCTCATGGTGGCCGGGGAAGGGCCCGATGACGTACCAGCTGTTGAGATATATCCGGTTCGCGTATTCCCCGCCTCGGCCGAGCATGCGTCCTTGTCCGCGCACGAGTCCGGCGGCATCGACGGACGGGATCTGGCTCTTGCCATGGTCGAAGAAGTCGTGGCCGGAGTATTTTGATGATGTCGTGCGCTCAATGCGGTCGTCGGCACCGATGAAGTTGGTGATCTCGGCGAGAACCGATGTATCCGACCGGCGGCCCTTGATGGACGGCCCCGCCGGGCGACCGCCAGCGCCGCCCCCGCCCGAGCCAGGCCTGCTGCCTTCGACCTGCACACCGTTCGCCTTGGCCTCCAGGCGCTGCTGACGCTTGGCCAGCGTGGCCCGCGCCTTGGCTTCCAGCGCGGCGATTTCGCTGGCCGCCATCTCCTGAGTGACGGGCACCTGCGTGCTGCTGCCTGCCCCGTCTGCGCTCGCGCCAGTCTTGCCCTCATCGGCCCGGCCCGCGCGGGCCGGCTCGGCGTTTGCCGTGGCTTCGCGCTGCTGCTGCGGCTTGTCCGGCGTGCCCTGCTCCTTGGCTGCAGGCGCGATGTCGTCGCTGGCCGCCTTCGCTCCCGCAACGGGCGTCTGCAACGGCTCGGCTGCTGGCGGCGGCTTGGGCACGCCGGTCAGCTCGGCCAGTTCCTTCGCGCGGGTATCCGTGTCGATCGAGTCAATCTCCCTGGACAGCTCGCGCGCGCGGTCCACCATTTCCTGTGGCGTCTGCGGCGGTGGTGCTGTGTCAGAGCCCGGCACGGACTGGGTGTCGGTATCGGCACGACCGGCCGATTTCTCCATCAGCTGCTTGATGGTCTGCAGGTCTTGCAGGCGCTTGGCCGTGCTGGCCTGGCTGGTGGCGCGCAGGCTGGATGCGACTTCGGCCTCTTGCTCGCGCAGTTCCAGTTGATAGCTCCCGAAGTAGTACAGCAACCCCAGCAGCACGGCGTGCGCGACCACGGAAAGCGACAGGTAGGGCCGACGCGCCAGCTGCGTGGCGGCCGCCACGAGCAGGGACAGCAGCGGCGAACGGCGCGGTTCCCAGCTCATTGACGGGTGTGCATGGAAATCTTGGTGAAGCCCTCGAACTGGCATAGGTCGAGCACGTGCACGATGTCCTGGTAGCGCGCCATTTCATCGCCGTCGATGCGGATGGGGCGGCCGGGGTTGCTCGCCGCCTCCTGCTTCAGGCGTTCGTGCAGGCCTTGCACCGACACCCCGCTGCCGTCGACATACAGCTTGCCGCGCTTGTCGACGCCGATCGTCAGCGGCGGCGCACCCGCGCCCACGCGGTCCAGGCTCATCTGCGCGGCCGGCAAGGTGACCGGCAATTCCTTCTGCGGCTTCTCGCCGACCGGCTGCTTGAACGAGGTCGCCACCATGAAGAACATCAGCAGGAAGAAGATGCAGTCGATCAGCGCGATCAGGCCGATCTCCGGCTGTTCGTCCTCGCCCAGGTCAATGCGCATGCTGCACGACCCGCAGAGACGGCGCTTCCGGCTGGGGCAGGAAGCGCTGATTGATCAGTGCATTGATCTCCCTTTCCAGCGCCAGGCCCAGCGTCGCCAGGCGGTGCTTGAAGTAGTGGTGCATGCCCAGCGCCGGCAAGGCCACCGTCAAGCCAGCGGCGGTGTTGACCAGCGCCTTGGAGATGCCGCCCGCCAGCAGCGCCGGGTTGCCCATGCCTTCGGAGAAGGCGATCACATGGAACGCGTCGATCATGCCCAGCACCGTGCCCAGCAGGCCGACGATGGGCGCGCACGTGGCCACGATCGCCAGCGCATAGGCCTTTTGCTGGTGCTGGCGCAGCTCCATCGATGCGATGTCGCTGGCTGCGCTGCTGACGACCGCGTAAGGCTGGTGGCGATGCATGACCATCCACGCGACCACGCGCGCCAGCGTGCTGCCATCGTCGGCCAGCAGCTTCTCAAGCTCGTCGAAGCGGTGCGCCGTCCACAGCGGCTGCACGCGCGCCATCAGGTCGGCCGGCACCACGGCGCGGGTGCGCAGGTGAAGGAAGCGCTCGATGGTCACGGCCAGGAACAGGACGGACAACCCCAGCGTGACCAGCACCGCGGCGCCGCCCTCGGCCACCTGCTCGACCAGGTTGATCTCGGCGCTGAAGGCGAGGCAGGGAATGAGGCAGATAGAAAGCGCGCCACCAATTTGTTTCACAGAGATCATGTTTCGCCTTCACGAGCCTTTGACACCACTTCGATCGGTTCCCTGCCGACGCCCCGATGGCAGGCATTCACCGGCCACGTCACGGCGCGGCCTTGATCCGCACCATGATCACGCCATGCGGCGCCACCTTGCCGCCATAGCTGCCGCGCACGCCCTTCGTGACCTTCTTGCTCCACAGGTCCTTCACGTCGGCCTTCTGGTCGTTGGGCAACCCGAGCAACTCCCAATCCACCTTCATGTTGGCCGGCGTCTTGCCACGGTTCAACAGCACCACCGCGTGCTCACCGTCTGCGAGCGGACGCGCCCAGACCTCGAGGTCGCCTTCCCTCAAGGCGCGGCTGCCCTGCTTGCCCAGCGGATCCTGGTCGACGGCGATGACGTCCTTGTTGGTGAGGATGCGCACCGTGTCGGCGTCCATCTTCGACAGGTCGTTGCCGGCGATCAGCGGCGCGGCCAGCATGGCCCACAGCGAGAAGTGCGACTCGTACTCGGTCGTCGTCATGCCGCCGTTGCCCACTTCCAGCATGTCGGGGTCGTTCCAGCCGTTCGGGGCGGACTCGCCTGCCAGCTCTGCGTTCATGTCGAGGATGTTGAGCATGCCATGCGACCAGCCCTTCTTGCCCTCCCAGGCGTCGTAGATGTCGCCCGTGGTGCGCCACAGATGACCGACCGTTTGGGCCCAGCGGCCAGGCTTGCTGCCGCCCCATTCGCAGAGGGAGAACACGATGTCGCGGCCCGATTCGCGCAGGGCCTTGGCCATGATGGTGTAGGCCGCCTCGGCGTTGCGGGTGCCGGTGTAGCACCAGTCGTACTTCAGGTAGTCGACGCCCCATCTGGCGTACTGGCGGGCGTCCTGGAACTCATGGCCGGCGCTGCCCGGACGGCTGCCGCAGGTCAGCGAACCGGCGTCGGAGTACAAGCCGAACTTCAGGCCTTTGCCGTGCACGTAGTCTGCGAGTGCCTTGATACCGGACGGGAAGCGCTCGGGGTCGGCCTGGATGTTGCCGTCGGCATCGCGGCTCTTCTGCCAGCAGTCGTCGATGACGATGTATCGGTAGCCGGCGTCCTTCATGCCGGAGGCGGCCATCGCGTCGGCCTGCTGGCGGATCAGTTGCTCGCTGACGTTGCAGGCGAACTTGTTCCAGGAGTTCCAGCCCATCGGGGGCGTGGGAGCGATATTGGGCTTGGGCGCATCGAGCTTGAGGGTCTCGTGGGCATGGACGGGCAGGGCCGCCAGCAGGCTGGCCAGGGCCAGGGTGTGGGCGATGCGTTGGATCAGGGGGTGCATGGGGATCTCTGGATGAAGTGATGTTTCAGCGCCCGTAGCGCCGGCCTGCCGACTCCAGCGGCCAGTCGTCGGTGCGCAGTGGCGGCAGGGGCAGGCCATCGCCGCCGACCACATTGGCTTCGCTGGCGTTGTTGACCCAGGCATAACGCGCCGCGACAGGCGAAGCCACGGCCGCGCTGCGCAACACGATGCGGTCGCCGTCCAAGCGCGCTTCGGCCGGCATCCAGCGGCGGTCGGCGCCGGCCACGTAGAAGCCGCGCGGTGGCTCGCCGGTGCGGGCGGTGCGCAGGCCGCCAGCGGTGGTGTCGAAACGCAGCTCGAATTCGCCGCCCTTGCCCTGGTGACCGGTCAGGCGCGGGCCCGTGGCCGGCGCGGTGCGCAGGCCCAGCTCGTGCATCGCCAGCGCAGCCAGGCGCTGGCCCACCGTGCGCTTGTTGCGGGGGTGGATGTCGACCGCATCGCCCACGTCGATGGCCGTGGCCATGCCGGTGTGAGGCAGGGCCAGGGCGGCAGCCTGGCTGGCGCGCAGTTCGGCCCAGCCGTTGCCGTCGGGCCGGTTGTCGGCCAGCGGCTGCCAGGATGCCAGCTGCACGAAGAGGAAGGGCAGATCAGGGTCGGCGAACTGGCTGCGCCAGTCCTGGATCAGGCGCTTGAAGCCGTCGGCATAGGCGGCCGCCCGTCCGGCGTTTTCCTCGCCCTGGTACCAGAGCACGCCGCGCACGGACAAGCCTTGCAGCGGCGCAATGAGGCCGTTGTGGCCCAGGGCCGGGGCGTTGTTCGCCACCGGGCCGCCGGCCGCTCCCAGCTTCTCGACGCGTGCCCGCCACGGGCCGACGAGCGACACGGTGCCGGCCGCGGTGTCCAGGCGCAGGTTGGCGGCCTCGCCGTAGATGCCGCCGCCACCGCCGGTGTCGGTCACCCGCACGGCGATCCAGTTGGCGCCGGCGCGCAGCAGGCCGGCCGGCAGCGTGTAGTGGCGTGCCTGCTCCCAGCCGCACTGGCCGCCGACCTTGTGGCCGTTGACCCAGACCTCGTCGCAGTCGTCCACCTTGGCCAGGTGCAGCTCGGCGGCGCCCGCGGCCTGGGCGGCCTTCAGCTCGACGTGCTTGCGCATCCAGACGACGCCATCGACATCGGCCAAGCCCTGGCCTTCCCAGTTGCCGGGCGCCTGGAGCGTGGGCCAGTCGGCATCGATGTCGGCCGCGGCGGACCAGCCCGAGGTGTCCACGCCGTCCAGCGGCAGGCCCTTCTGCCAGGCGGCGACGCGGGGCCGCATGCGCTCGCCCAGCGCCGCGGTGAAGGCAGCGTTGTCAGCCGGCAGGGCGCGCACCGCGGGGGCGAGGTCGGGGTCGCGCAGCGCCGCGTCGCGGCTCATCCAGGTCTCCAGCATGGAGCCGCCCCAGGCGGTATTGATCAGGCCGATGGGCACGCCCTGCACGGCCTGCATCTGGCGCGCAAAGTGGTAGCCGATGGCGCTGAACTCGGCCACGCGGCCGGGCTCGGCCACGACCCAGGGCGCGGGCGCGATGTCGGCCTCGGGCTTCACGCTGGCGCGCAGCGGCACGCGCAGGTGGCGCAGCTGTGCGTTCTGTGGCGAGGCCACTTCCTGCGGGCCGGTGTCGGTCGGCGCCAGCGGCCACTCCATGTTCGATTGGCCGCCAAGCAGCCAGACGTCACCGACCAGCACATCGTTCAGCGCGGCGGTCCCGTCGCCCCTGACGATCAGGCGGTGCGGGCCGCCGGCCGGCAGCGGGGCCAGCTGCACGCGCCAGCGGCCGTCCGCGCCGACCCGCGCCGTTCCGGTGCGGCCGCCGAGATCGACGGTCAGGGTCTTGCCGGGTGTGGCCTGGCCCCACACGCGCAGCGGTCGGTCGCGCTGCAGCACCATGTGATCGCCGAACACCTCGGCGAGGCGCACGTCGGCGTGGGCGGTGGCGGCCAGCAGGGCCAGCATCAAGGGCAGGGCGGTTCTCTTCATCGGTTCATGTCTCAGGGTTGTTCGATCTTCAATTCTGGCGTTTTGGCCCGACGCCCCGCGCGGCTCTTGTCTCATCGCCAATGCGGACAGAGGTACGGGTGTTCGCATGCATGGCGCCGACTTCATCGCGCCCGCGGCTCGATGTGCAGGATCACGCGCTGGTAGCGGGTGAGGGCGGGCGTGCCCTTGTCCGTGACCTGCACGATGACGTGGGCGGTGGCAGACGCGTCCACCTCGGGTGTGCGCAGGGCGATGCGGGCCTGGACCTCGGCGCCCAGAGGCAGCGCGGCTTTCAGCGTGCCGGCCTCCGGGTAGGCGAGCCACAGGAAGCTCAGGCTGTCGCCGTCGGGGTCGCTGCTGGGGCTGGCGTCGAGGGCGACCCAGTCGCCGCCGCGTACGTGCAGGTCGGTGGCATGGGCCAGGCGCACGATGGGCGCGTGGTTGGCCTCGGCGGGCGGGCGCGTCGTCCACAGCATGCGGGCGGCGAAGTCGTTCTGGATGGCCTCGCGCCAGCGCCACAGCGTCACGAGCGCATCGTTGAACTCACGCTCACCGGGCTTGACGGGGCGGCCGTAGGCGGCAGGAACCACGGGCCGGTAGCGATCCACGGCGTTGGTCCAGATCGGGCGCGTCTCGGTCTCGACGGGCACGCCGCCGGTGAAGCCGTCCGGGTCGGTGTCCTCGCGGCGCGGCGTGTACAACTCATAGCGTCCGCCCCAGCCGCCCCAGTTCGGGTGCTCCGGCGCGTTCAGGCCGTTGGGAATGAGTCCGAGGAAGGAGGGCGTGTCGCCTTCCATGCCATAGGCGATGTCGGGGTAGGCGGCGCCCAGCGGGCCGTGGCCTTGCTGGATGTTGCGGGCGATCCAGGCGTTGCTGACGTGCTGGTTGTCGATGCCCTCGATCTCGCGGTGGATCGCGGCCCAGGTGGGGCGTGCATAGCTGCCCGGGCTGACGATGTAGAACAGGCCGGGGAACTCGCGGCGCAGCCAGGCGCCGCTGTCGTCCTGGTCGGAGATGGTGTAGACGCGCAGGCGGCTGACGGCCGCGTCGACGGCTTCTTTCGAGCGTGTGCGCTTCAGGCTGTGCAGGGCCTGCGCCAGCGTGTTGGCGCCGCCCCAGACGCTGACCCACAGCGGACGTGGGTCAGCGCGTTCGAGTTCGCGCAGCAGCAGCTCGGAGCCGGGGCTGTCGCGCCCGTCGCCGATGGCTTGCAGGCCGTAGCCGGGCTGCCCTGGGGCGACGCGGGCCAGCAACTGCTCGGCGTCGGGATAGGCGGGGTCGTGCTCGCGAAGCCGCGGCAGCACTTGCGCGTAGCGTTCGATCAACCGTTTGATCGACTCGGGATGCACGCCCTGCTTCATGTGCACCGAGGTCGTGGCCACGAGGCCGCGCAACTCGATGTCGTTGGCATAGAGCAGCAGCCGCACGAGGGACTGGGTGTCGTCGGGCTCGTTCTCGATGTCGGTGAGGACGACGAGGCGCGGCTTGACAGCCGGCGCTTCAGGCGCGGTGGAAGCGGCTGAAGCGCCGCCCGACAGCATGAGCGCACCGAGCAGCGCGGTGAATGCGAGTCGGAGCATGGGATGGCAAGTGTTCGCCGGCCCCGTCATGACGCGGCCTTGATGCAGATCCCGGTCGGGGAGGCGACGGGGACGCCCGGCCAGTCAGCACGACCGTCGCCGCTCTGGGTCTGCGAGGCCAAGGGCGCGATGGTGACGATCGCGACGGCGCCGGTGGTGCGCATGTGCAGGAGCTTCATGGTTTCAAGGGGCTGGCCAGGTTGCCAATGCATGGATTGACCGGAGAAGTTCACCGCGCTGCGCCTGGATAAACCGAACGCTGTCCAGCGATGGCGGTCGCTGGCTTCGGCAACGAGCCATCCAGTCTGTTGATCAGCACGTTGTCGAAATACGGCGTGCTGACCCGGTTCTGCGATGCGCCCGCCATCAGACCCGCCATGCCCTTCCCGTACAACGTGTCGCTCGCACTCAGTACCGCTTTACCGTCGACGACGGCGGTGATGGTGGAACCGCTGAAACGCAGCGCCAATTTGTGCCACCGATCTGGCGCGATGCCCGCTAACTGCGTCGTCGCGAGCACTTTTTCGCCACCCGCATTGCTGTCGTTTTGCGCTTTGATCAAGGCCTGCTGCTCGGCGTCGCCTTCCAGCTTCTTTGCGTCAACCTTGCCGCGAATGACCACCAACCGCAACTGCCCGCTGTCGTCCAGTTGCGCGAAGTAGCCCTTGGGGATGACACCGAAACCCGTGCCAACGTGGTTCACTCGCCCCATCACGGCGGCCGCGTCGCCCCGCTGCAGATACACGTCGGTGCTGACTTCGTAGTCTTGCCAGGCGTCGTCACCAATGATGGTGTACGGCTGCCAGTCAGGCCCCCACGAGATCGTTGGCACTGGCGTCATCTGGCGCAGGCAACGTCCTCTCCGCCCCGGACAAGCGGTCAACTCGAAGGCACCGCTGATATCGGAGAAGTAGCGTGGCAGATAACCCCATTGCTTCGGATCGGCATATTGTTCGAAGGTCTCGTAATAAGGGAAAGGGAAACCCTTCACCTCCGGGATCTTGTCGAACCCACCCTTGCGCTGCCCGCGGGTGGTCGTCAGTGAATAGACCGTATGCGGATCGAGGGTGAGCGTCGCGACGCCATTGACCGGTTCGAGGTCATCCTGGCGCATGAAGTGCTCCCTTTCATTGCTGCGCCAGACGGCCAGCTTATTCGACGACAGGCCGCCGCCAATCTCGAAAGTGACCCGCTGCGGCGTCGTGGAATTTTTGGTTTCCAGCATGACGCTGTAGTCGCCATCCGGCGATTTCAGGGTGACATAGGTGCCGCCCGCAGCCAGGTCGCCGCTGCCACCGTTGAGGTAGGTCCAGCCGATTTCGGTGAATTGGCCGTAATGGGCGTAACCCCAAAGCGCGGGGTTGAGCTGGTAATGCGCACTCCATGGCCAGTTTGCCCGTATGGCAGCTTCTTTCTCTCCGGAATACGGGGTCATCGTGTACAAGCCGGCAATGCCATACCAGTTGACGACCTTGGTGGCGCCGCTGCGAATGAAACTTTCGTTGAAGCCCTGCACCATCGAGATTAGCCCGTCGTAGCCAGCCTTGTAAACGTGCTGCTCGGTATTCCAGATCGGCTTGTCGAGGCGTCCAGCCAACTCGCGCACCGAAGCTGGCGTAAACGACTCGGGCGGATTGATATGGGCGCCGATGATGTCGATCGAGTCGCGCAAGTCCTTGTCCGCCAGCATGTCCTTCACAAAATTGAATTTCCAGTCGTCCGGCCAGTTGTCGAAGGCGTGAATCTTTGTCGACTTGAAACCGTTCGCTGTCAGGGTCGTGCGCAGCGCCTTGCTGAAGTCATAACTCACGCCCTTTTCATTTCGAATGCCGATCGCGTCCAGTTCCAGCCCGTACACCTGGCGCAGGCCCTGGAGCCAGGTCACGTAGTAGTTGGCCGTGTCTTGTGAAAAGAAATTGAGGTCGCCCTTCTCGTCGCTGCCGGCATTCTTTGCAAACACCGGACCCTGCTCGCCAAGCCATCCGGGCGCGCTCCAGGCAGTGGCATCAAGCGAGAGTTTCGGATTACGCTTCCTGGCCTCCCGCATCACCCACCAGATATAGCCGCGCGAATAGTTCAAGTCATCGCGCTTGTGCATGTGGCTGGGCATGGAGCCCTGCGTGGAATTGCCGTCGCCGGGAATTTCGACGTACAGCGCGCTGATCGAAGCACCGAACTTGGGCCTGTACATCAAATCAAGAATCTGGCTGCGCTGGGGCTCCGGATAATCCTTCAACAAGACCGAAGTGGCTCCGCCCCCATCGACGACGCCGATACCGTCAAAACGCTTCCCGCCCGCATCACCGCGCAGCGTAACGCGCTGCTCTGGCGCTGATGCGAGCACACCGTTCGATTCGACAATCAATAAGAGAAATACGAGCGGCAGGGAAAGACGGGCGCGCATGGGAAATGTCACGAAATAATCGGGCCGGGGTTGGGGCAGCAATTAAAAAACAATAAGCAGGGCGCTGCCGCGTGCCGGCAGCGTCACGGCGCGGCCTTGATGCGCACCATGGTCACGCCATGCGGCGCCACCTTGGAGCCGTAGCTGCCGCGCACGCCCTTGGTGACCTTCTTGCTCCACAGGTCCTTCACATCGGCCTTGCGGTCGCCGGGCAGGCCCAGGCGGTCCCACTTCAGCGTCATGTCGGCCGGCGTCTTGCCGCGGTTGAACAGCACTGCGGCGAACTCGCCGCCCTGCAGCGGGCGCACCCAGACCTCGAGGTCGCCTTCCTTCAGCGCGCGGCGGCCTTGCTGGCCCAGCGGGTCCTGATCGACGGCGATGACGTCCTTGTTGGTCAGGATGCGCACCGTGTCGGCGTCCATCTTCGACAGATCGTTGCCGGCGACCAGCGGTGCGGCCAGCATGGCCCACAGCGAGAAGTGCGACTCGTACTCGGTCGTCGTCATGCCGCCATTGCCCACTTCGAGCATGTCGGGGTCGTTCCAGGCATTGGGCGCTGACACGCCCCCGCGTGCGGCTTGCATGTCCAGGATGTTGGTCATGCCATTTCCCTTGTCCTTCGTGCTTTCCCAACCGTCGTAGATGTCATGGGTGGTGCGCCACAGGTGGCCCACCGTCGGGCCCCAGCGCTCGGGATGGTCGGTACCCCATTCGCAGATGGAAAACACGATGTCGCGGCCCGATTCGCGCAGGGCCTTGGCCATTAGGGTGTAGGCCGCCTCGGCGTTGCGGGTGCCGGTGTTGCACCAGTCGTATTTCAGAAAGTCCACGCCCCATTTGGCGTACTGGCTCGCGTCCTGGAACTCACGGCCTGCGCTGCCCGGGCGGCCGGCGCAGGTCAGGACGCCGGCGTCCGAGTAGAGGCCGAACTTCAGGCCCTTGGCGTGCACGTAGTCGGCCAGTGCCTTGATGCCCGACGGGAAGCGCTCCGGATCGGCCTGGATATTGCCGTCGGCGTCCCGGCTCTTCTGCCAGCAGTCGTCGATGACGATGTACCGGTAGCCGGCGTCCTTCATGCCGGAGGCGGCCATCGCGTCTGCCTGTTGGCGAATCATTTGCTCGCTGACGTTGCAGTCGAACTTGTTCCACGAGTTCCAGCCCATCGGCGGCGTCGGCGCCACATTGGGCTTGGGAGCTTCCAGCTTCAGCGTCCCGTCGGCATGGGCGGGCGCGGTGGCGATGAAGCAGAGCAGTGCGGCGGTACGAACGGCGCGCCGGATGACGTGGTGCATGTGGAGTTTTCTTCGGAGGGATGGCAAGAACGTCATGCTGGAGCGGTGCGTCGAACGGGCGTCGGGCTCAGCGCCCTTGGCTCCACGCGCGCAGCGGACGCCATCAGGCAGAGCAGCAGAAGAGGGGGATGGGTCTTCTTCATCGGTTGTTGTGGCGTGAGGCCAAGTTCAGCGGTGATCAAGCCGCATTGCAGGTGAACTGCGAGCTGACGCTCAAACGCAGCGCACGAGCCGTGCGCCATGGGGTTGGATGGTGAGCTGGCGGGTGCCCGTGGGCAGGTCGGCGCGGGCCCAGCAGTCGCGGCTGGCATCGGGCAGCCATGCAGGCAGCGGCACCTGCCACGGCGCGTCGCTGGTGTTCAGCCATGCCGCCCAGGTGCCTTGCGGGCCGTTGCAGACGAAGCGATGGCCTTGGGCCACCGAGTGCCACTCACGTGCCCCGGGCACGCGCAGCAGCGCCAGCACCTCGGGGTTGGTGACCAGGCGCAGCGTCCAGTCGTCGAGGCGGCGCAGGTCGTTGCCGAGGATCAGCGGGCTGCGCGCGCAGGTCCAGGCGGTCAGCATCAGCAGCTGCTCGTCGCGCGTGAAACCGGTATCGCGCTCGCCGCGGCCTTTCTCGTCGTAGTTGCGCAGGCCGATCTTGCCGACGGGCAGCATGTCGGCATCGGGCCAGGCGCCCGGGCGGGCATGCGGCGCCCACTTCACCAGGTTCACGAGGTTGTCGCGCAGCTGCGGCCAGGTGTCCCAGAAGTCGTTGCAGACCCGCCATTGGTTGGCGTGGGCCTGCAGGTGCGCCGCCTGCTCCAGGTGGGCCGGGCCAGGCGAGAGGCTGAGCACCATGGGCCGGCCGGTCGCGTCGATGGCGCGGCGGATCAGCTCCACTTCCTTGGCGTGGTAGTTGGGCGCGGCGATGTCGTCGACCTTGACGAAGTCCACGCCCCATTCGGCCAACTGGGCGAACCAGGCGCGGTACCAGTCGAAGGCGCCGGGATGTTCGGGCCTGACGCCGCACATGTCGGTGTTCCAGGCGCAGGTGGAGTGGGAATCGGCGACTTCGTTGCAGCGATATTTGCTGCCGGCAATGGGCAGCTCCAGCCCGACCGCCTGGCGCGGGATGCCGCGCATGATGTGCACGCCGAAGCGAAGGCCCATGGCGTGTACCTGGGCGGCGAGCGGCGCGAAGCCGCGACCGCCGGCGGCGCTCGGGAAACGGTTGGGTGCCGGCTGCGGGCGGCCATGGGCGTCGAGCACCAGCGGCGCGAAGTCCCGGTACCAGCCCGACGTGGCGCCGGCCTCGTACCACTGGATGTCGACGGTGGCGGTGTCGTAGCCAGCGGGCAGGAAGCGCTCGGCCAGGATGCGCGCGTTGTCCAGGTACTCGGCCTCGGTCACGCTGGCGCCGAAGGCATCCCAGCTGTTCCAGCCCATGGGCGGCGTGGGGGCCCAGGCGTGGAAGGGCAGGCCGGGCTCGGGGGCGCTGGCGGCGGACGTGTTCGCGGCAGCGGCGGCGGCGGCCGCCGATCCGCCGGCCACGGCAGCCAGCCCGGCGCCTGCGACGGTGCGCACGAAGCTGCGGCGGGCGGGTTCATCGGGCAGGGTGCCCGTCGAGGTTGTCTTGTTCATGAGCGATGCAGGAATGAGGATGACGGGATGGCTTCAGTTGCTGTACAGCAGGCCCCGGCCGGTGCCGCTGAAGTAGATCCGTCCGTAGAGACCTTGATCGGCCGCGATCGCGCCGATGCCGCCGAACTGGTGGGCGTCGTCGTTGAAGCGCGTCCAGGTGGCGCCGCCGTCGTCAGAGCGGTGCACGCCCCACACGCCGCCCACCACGCCGACGACGTAGATCGCGGCCGAGTACGGCGCGCCGGCCTTCGCCTTGCCCAGCGCGATGGCGCTGGCGCCCTGCACGTCGGCCCATTGGTTGCCGACAAAGATCGATGCGAAGTTGCTGAGCTTGGCCCAGGTCGCGCCCGAGTCGGTCGAGTGGTACACGGCGTTGCCGTCGGCCAGCCAGAGGTCGCCCTCGGCGTTGGGGTTGACCGCCAGAGACGTGTTGCCGAAATAGTTGGGGGCCAGGCCCGCAGCCACCGAGCCGGCGCTCAGCGTGAACGTATGGCCGCCATCGGTCGACGTGTAGACCTTGCCCGGCGTGCCCCACCAGTGGCCACCGGAATCGTAGGCATAGACCTTGTTCGGGTTCTGGCGATCCGCAGCCAGGTGGTAGGCGCGCGGGAAGACGGTGTTGACCGACGGCAGGTTGGTCTGCACCCAGGTGGCGCCGTTGTCCGCGGTGTACGACGGCACCGAGTTGCCAGGCGCCCAGACCGCCTTGTTGCGCGCGGTGATGGCGATGCTCGCTTCCCCGCCCTTGTTGTCCGCGACGCCCGTCGGGTAGGTGGCGAACTTCGCCCAGGTCTTGCCGCCGTCGCCGGACAAATAGCCGAAGCCGGTGCTGGTGCCGAGGACGACGCCGATGGTGGCCATGTACTGCGGATCGGACCACGCCATGTCGGCGGCGAAGCCGTTGCTCCAGGTGGTGCCCGGCGTCAAGGTCGGCTTTGTTGCGAGGTTGGTGTGCACCCAGGTGCCGACGTCGCCCGAGCTGTTGATCACGCTGTACGTCGCGCCGGCCGGCGGCGTGGCCAGGCCCAGCACGGCGGTCTCCTCCAGGCCGTCGACCGCCTCGTTCCAGCTCGGCGTGGCGGCGGAAGCATTGCTGGTTGCCCAGACGCCACCGCCATGGACGTGGAACACACGGTCGGGGTTGGACGGATCGATCTCGACATCGTCGGGCCAGCCCCAGAAGGCGCCGTCGGCCGGCGTGCGTGGCATGGTGGCCGCGATCTCGCGCCAGGTCTTGCCGCCGTCGCCCGACCACTGAATGGCCTGCTGACCGCTGTAGTTGCCCCAGGTGTTGGTCACGCCCAGCGCAATGCGCGTGGTCGCGCCGGTGCCGGAGACGGACAGGCCACCGAGCCCGAGGCCCGTCCCTGTCCCGCCGCTGTTGGGGTCCTTCAGCAGGGTCCAGTTGCTGCCGTCGAACTTGTAGAGCCGCGCGGGGCCGGCTGCGCCTGGGCCGGGGTCCTTGGTGAACGCGACATAGAACACGCCGTCCGCAGCGCGCACCATGTGCGGGATGTGGTAGCCGGAGACCGGGGTCACGATCGCGGTCCACGAGGCGCCGCCGTCCGTCGACTTGTACAGGTTCGAGGCCAGGCCCGCCGCATTGACGTAGTCCGGGGCGATGGGCGCGTAGATCGTCTGCGTGGCCGAGCCGCTGCCCTTGGTGCCCGTGTCGTAGACGACTGTCTCGACGCCCATCGCCGTGCCGCCGTTGGCGTTGATCTGGTCCTGGGTCATCTTGAGGGACGACAGCGACGTGACCTGTGCCCAGCTAAGGCCCGAGTCCGTGCTCTTCCACAGGCCGGCCGTGCGCGAGCCGTAGAACAGCGTCGACGGCTTGTTGGGGTCCACCATCAGGCGCTCACCAATGGCCCGGCCGGGGTTGTTGCCGCCCAGCGCGAAGGGCAGGGCGACATTGGTCCAGTGGTCACCGCGGTCGCTGGAGATGTACAGGCGGCCGTTGCCTTCGGACACGTACATGCCGGCGGCCATGTAGAGGAGCTGGTCGTTGTTCGGATCGACGGCCATGCTTTCGACGCCGTGGTACCGGGCCTCGGCGGCACCGAAGCCCAGGCCGTCGGTGATGGGCGTCCAGGACGATGTGCCCTGGTTCCAGCGGTAGGCGCCCCCGATGTCGGTGCGCGCGTATAGCAGGTTGGCGGTGGTCGGGTGGAAGACAAGGCCGGTGACATAGCCGCCACCGCCCCACTTCACGCTTGTCCAGGTGGTGGCTCCGGACGGTGCGGGAGCCGGTGCAGGAGCCGGAGCTGGTGCAGGTGCAGGTGCAGGTGCAGGTGCAGGTGCAGGTGCAGGTGCAGGTGCAGGTGCAGGTGCAGATGCCGGAGCGGGGGCCGGTGTGGGCGCGGGGACGGGTGCCGGTGCGTCGCCACCACCGCCGCCACAGCCCCCCATCAGGGTCGCGGTGACGATGGAGAGAACGGTGAGTTGTTTGCTGTACTTCATGGGTGAAAACGGGGTCAGGCTGTTTGATGGCTCGGCGCGGCGCGGCGACGCCGATCACGAGGCGGGGCGGGCGTTCGTTTCTTGCGCAACACGCTGATGGCGTTGGGGGCGGTGGCGGTGATCAGGCCCAACCGATTGGGCAGCCCGATGTATTCGTAGCCTTGCCTTTTTCCATATCCAGGCCCTGGTAGAGGAATCTCAGCGTCTGGACAATATCGTCGCGAAAAACCGATGGTGCTGATGATGTCCGGATCTTTATGGAGCAGCGAAGATCGCGGTAATCGTCGAGGCGTTGAAGTCGGCACCGGTGGTGCGATTGAACAGCCCGCAGGTGTGATTGGGGAAGGAGCCGGTATCCCAGTAAAAGGGAGCGAAGCCATGCCGAATCGCGGAGGCGGTGACGTACTTGGTCCAATAGTCCCGGTACTTCAGCGACGGATCGTATTCGGTCTTCGACATGGCACAGTATTCACCGATGATGACGGGGATTCCCTTGTCGGCATAGGTCGATTTCGCCTTGT